>JBPOHR010000032.1:0-14046 GCA_052035325.1 Patescibacteria group bacterium | reverse complement strand
CGTCTTGAGTATTCAAATTAATCCACAAAAGACCAGTATTTCTACTGTTACAACTAGAGTAGGAGGTAAAGTACTGAATAAGGTAAATACTATGAAAGATACATACCTTGTTAGGATTCCAAATAGTGCCAGTTCAAATAAATCAAATAATATAAAAAAACTGCTTTCAAATCAAAATGGAGTCATTCGATTTGAACAACAAGTTCTCACATTGTATCCAACATCAAGATGAGATTTGCTCTCAAGATGCTATAATATCAGTTCTTACTCGGCAGTAACTCGGATCGGAGGTGATGATTCTGCCAATCATTATCAAAGCCCAGGGAAGTGATTCCACTGGCGACCTAATCAAAAAATTCAAAAAAGCTACCATTGCTACGGACATTGTCCAAAAAGTAAAAGACCGACGTTTCTATCAGAAACCGTCGAAAGTTCGTGCAATTCATAAAATTGAGATCAACCGTCTGCGCAAACGCATGCGTTCTCTCAAGAAAATGAAAAACATTTCTCCGCAAGTCATTCAACGTATTGACGACCGGATCAATGGTTAGCATACTGATAGCATGGCTGCCATCAAAAGTGTACATGCTCGTCAGATTTTAGACTCTAGAGGCACCCCGACTGTTGAAGTCGAGGTGCTTTTGGTATCAGGGGTACTTGGGAGAGCCAGCATTCCCAGCGGCGCGAGTACCGGTACGCATGAAGCACTCGAGTTGCGCGATGGTGACAAGGCACATTTTCAAGGCAAAGGTGTGGAGCAAGCAGTAACGCACGTCAATGACATTCTTGGTCCAGCTATCTTGAATAATGACCCCTTCAATCAAGTTGGCATCGATAATGAGCTCGTCACCCGCGATGGATCTGCTAATTTGTCTACATATGGCGCAAATGCCATTCTCGGTGTATCGCTCGCTGTCGCTCGCGCTGCTACCGAAGAAGCAGGAATGCCTTTCTTTCAATATGTCCGCCATTTGTATAACTTTCAACTGGAACCAAGCAAGCATCTAACAAGGTGGAAAATGCCTACCCCCATGTTTAATGTCATGAATGGGGGAGCGCATACCGACTGGCAGAGTACTGATTTTCAGGAGTTTATGGTCGTACCACAGCAAGCTGACACCTTTGCGGTTGCGCTCGAACAAGGTGCCAGTATTTATCATGAATTGGAGAAAGTGCTGCAAACGGAAAATCTGTCCACATTGGTCGGGGACGAAGGTGGGTACGCGCCGGTGATTAAAGACAACAGTACAGCCCTCGAGTTACTGTCTGAAGCCTGTCATCAGGCCAAATTACCTTGTGGTAAAGCAATCGGCTTTGGGATCGATGCAGCCGCCTCAGAGTTCTATACCGAGGCAATGTATCACCTGAAACGCGAGAACTGCACAATGAGTAGCGCCGATATGATCACGTACTGGCAAGAGCTAAGTAATCACTATCCGATTATTTCCCTCGAAGATGCCCTGGCTGAAGATGATTGGTCTGGATGGATGACACTCACCACCGAACTAGGCAAGCGCCTACGAATCGTTGGTGATGATTTATTGGTCACCAATGCCGAGAGAATTGAGAAGGCCATCCATCACCATGCCTGCAATACGCTCTTGATGAAAATTAATCAGATCGGCACACTTACAGAATCCTTCCGAGCAGTACAAATCGCTCGTCAAGCAGGCTGGCAGATCATAGTGTCACATCGAAGTGGTGAAACTGAAGACACCTCTATCGCCGATATTGCTGTAGGCATTGACGCAGAATTTGTTAAAATGGGAGCTCCGGCTCGCAGCGAGCGAACCGCCAAGTATAATCAATTGTTACGGATCGAAGAACACCTTCATCAGTAATACTTCAGGAAAGATCGCATGCATATTGTTTCACAAACGCCACTAGCCATTCCCGATGTGGTGTTGCTAGAAAATCAACGTTTTGCTGATGATCGTGGCTATTTTCTAGAAGTCATTAAACCAACTGCCCTTAACGAAATTGGCGAAGTTGCTGCTGTGCACCATAAAAGTCTCGAACAATGCAATGAAAGCTTCTCGAAAGCGGGAGTAGTTCGCGGCCTGCACACCCAGTGTTCGCCTGCGCTCGACAAACTCATTCGCGTGTTATCTGGTCACATTATCGATATTGCCGTTGATATTCGCCCCAACTCACCCTCTTTTGGTCAAGCTGTCGCTGTCGAGCTACAGGCTGATCCTCAAGCCAACACAGAAAAGATCTTGGTGATTCCGTTTGGCTTTGCGCATGGCTTTGTTGCCCTCGAAGATAGTCGTGTTCAATATTTCCAAACAGGTGTCTGGAGCAAAGATGGCGAATCAATCATCACTGCGTTTGATCCCGCCATTGACTGGTCGCACTGCGACAGCGTGGTATTAACCAAGATTCAAAACGCCCTCCAAACTGGTATCTTCTCCGAAAAAGATCGGCAAGGCATGACTTTGGCTGCATGGAAAAGTTCGCCATACATCCAGAATTATCAATAATTCGTTACTTAATTCGTGGCAACACTACTGCTACTCGCGACTGCTTTTATTGCCTTTGATGCGCGCCTTGATTTGAAACTCCCACTGATCACCGTCACTGGTGTCAAAACTAGTGGAGTGAGTATAGTCGTGATAATTCACCAAGTGATTACTTAACGTTTCTTCCAGCTCTTTCTTCTGTTCATTCAATTCACCGATCTTCACTTTTAGCGACGTGACTTGAGGATCTGCCTGGACTTTGGCTCGACGCTCTTTAACCTGGTTGGTCAGTTCTTGAACAGCCTCGGTGACGGTGGCCAATTCGGTATCATTCTCAAAGACATTTTTCAGCATTTCCCGTGTTTCAGCTAATTCACCACTAATTCTCTTCAACTCTTTGGCGGATCGCTCAATGATGTTTTGCAACGATGTTAAGGCAATTGCCATTTCATCAGAAGCTGCTACTTCGTCAGCAGTTGACTTCGATGAAACAGTAGAACCAGTCTCAACTGGTGCGTCATTTAATGCTGCTTGTGCCATTTCATCGGCAGTGGGGATGGAGTGTGTGTCGGTCATAGGCATCTACTGTAGCGCAGATCGTACTTGCTGTCACGCACAGAAGTAGGCATACTATAGGTAACTACTTTGGTAGTTACTTATTTTTGTATGTCAAAATTAACCAAAATCATCGCCACCATCGGCCCTGCTTCTGAAGATGAAGCAATCTTGACCGAAATGATATCTTCCGGAATGAACGTTGCTCGCTTCAACACGAAGCATTCTGACCCAAGTTGGCATAACACCGTTATCACCCGTGTCTATGAACTAGCCGAACGAATGGGCAAACACGTCGGTGTCTTACTGGATCTCCAGGGACCAGAAGTTCGCATCAATACCAAAGATGGTGCATCTTTTGACCTTGCCGTCGGCGAAGAAATGCTACTGACTGATCTTGAACAACGACTCGAACAAGAAACCGCGCTCGTCCCCAGTGAAGTTATTGTGGGCTTGTCGGTAGGTGACAGTATCTTATTTGAAGATGGTGCAGCCGAACTCAGAATTACTGATAAGCGCGACCACGAGCTGACTGCCGCTGCGGTTGTAGATTGCACCATCAAGCACCGCAAAACCATGAACACTCCCGGCGTGGTCCTCAACATGCCATCCCTGACCACCCGCGACAGGGAGTTTTTGGAAGGTGTTGACCTGCGGCATGTCGACTTTGTTGGACTCTCATTTGTTCGCAACAGACATGATGTCGAAATCCTTAGACATGCACTGGACGAAAAAGGCTGCACGGCAAAAATTGTCGCTAAAATTGAAAATCAAACCGCACTAGACAACTTGAATGAACTTATCGAAAGTAGCGATCTCGTCATGGTGGCTCGTGGTGACCTCGGTGTGGAAGTTCCGTACGAACAATTGATTTTCTGGCAAAAGAAAATCATTGATCTTTGTCGACAACACGGAAAACCCGTCATTACTGCCACCGAAATGTTGAAGTCAATGGTAACCAATCCACGACCTACTCGCGCCGAAGTTAGTGATGTCGCGCATGCAATCTACGATGGTACCGATGCCATCATGTTGTCTGATGAGACAACCACTGGCAAGTTCCCACTCAAAGCAGTCCAAACTCAAGCTACGATTGCCGCATATAACGAACCGTTCGCAGTAGTGACATCCAATCACACCAACAGTAAACACTCCTGGAGCAGTTCACTATCGGCATCAATGATGACGCTACTTACCGACAGCCCAGAGCCAATTAGCCACATTATTTGCTTGACCGAGACGGGCAGTACCGCGCAGATGCTCGCCAGTTATCACCCACGCGTGCCGATTATTGCCCTGACTAGTCGTGACTTCATCGCACGCCAGCTTAGTGTAGTGTATGGCGTCGAATCTGCGGTCGTCTCACTCGAACTGGGCAGCACACTCTCATCTGATAAAATTCTGTCAGTGCTAAAACAACTGCAAATTGGCCAAACGGGTGAACGTGTACTTATGCTGTATGGGCCAGTCTGGCAAGAACCACACCAAACAAATACTATTACCATAGAAACTCTTCTCTAAACGAGAAGTAATCTGACAATAAAGGAGCCACATGGCCAAAAAATCTGGAATCTTCGCAGCCGTCGCAATGATCGCTGCCGGCGCTGCCGCCCTCTTTTTCTCGAAACCTGAAAATCGGGAAATGGTGGCCAAAGAAGTAAAAAAAGCAAAGGTTGAAGTCAAAAAAGTCGCAACCAAAGCCAAAGCAATTGCGCGTCGCGAACTTGCCGAAGCTCGTGCTGGGGCAAAAGTTGCTGTTCGAAAAGCGAGAACCGTCGCCAAAAAAGAGAAAAAAGTGGTAGCAAAGGCAGTAGCTAAGACAGCAAGCAAAGTTGCTCGCCGTGCTACCAAAGTCGCCAAAACTGCCAAGCGCGTTGCCAAAAAGAAGTAGTACAGCACTGGCTGACTAAACTATCCGCTATATATACAAAGCAGTATAATAGTGCTTGTTGTGCCCGTAGCTCAGTTGGATAGAGCGGCTGCCTTCTAAGCAGTAGGTCGTGAGTTCGAATCTCGCCGGGCACACAAAGGTAATAGACCTACTATCTGTGTTTATTCGATAGATTGCCCTTGATGTGTGCCCTGAAAAATGGGCCCAGCAAGTTTACCTTCTCGCGAAACACATCGCCTTGCGATCACATCGTGAACTGAACTACCACTTTAAAAAAGTGGTAGTTCTTGTATGCGAGAGCACAATCTCAACACCATTTTAGTAAACTACTTGGGGAGTCACGTCCAATTCGATGCTGCTCGAGGTGAAAATCACAGAAGTTCTTGCTTGTGGCAAGTTGCCCACACCTTATGCACCTGTGTTGCTTGTGCATTTTCAATTACCATTCTCTGGCGGCTGATTTTTTTTCGTATAACAATTCCGTATTACAAACTTTCTAAAAATCAAGCGCAAAATTTGACCAATTACATTGACTTATCAATCTAACTCAAGCTCGCAGTACTAGTACTATGCATAAGCACAACGTACTAGTAATGAGGCAGTTTTGTCAGCTTTGTAACATAAATTTATTTATTTGAGAGAATGTTTTCACCTCGAGGTGAGCAAAAAACGTATAACAACGCTGGCCGAGGTAGGTATATTCAGTCAGGAAAGATGACACAAAAAGATATGTATAGCTGTATTGTGGAAATATAATGCTAGCAATAAGCAAACACAACAACTACGAAAATGTGAATAAGACGCGTGAACATGTCGCTGGCCTAAAATACCCGCAAGTGCATGATTTAGCGATTAAGGACATGATTCTGAGAGTTCCTAGAATACTAGAAAACCTAGTATATCTGTTCTTCATACATAAACTCTTACAGTTGCATCCCGAAGCGGCAGAGCTGATTGAAAAAGTGAATAGCTTCTTTTCTGGGTAACCAAGCAATCCACACCCTGAAAAGGTTTTAAAGTAGAGTGCGGGAGTACCTGTTAGTTCCGCAATGTTGCGGCCAAATCATCAAAGAAAGCAAAGAACGGTTTCACATCATGTGATTTTAATTCCACAAAGCTTCGAACACGTTCGGCAAGTATTCTGACTAACTTTCCATTCTCGCGGTTATTCTCGAACTCCACACTAAGCGCTTACTCAATTTTGGGGCAGAGGACGGTGGTGCAAAATTTTCCATCACCGATGATTATGGTAAAGCCCGCGATAAGACAGGCAGAACGAAATAAACAGAGGTACAATACCTCATATGACACAATCTTGGACATGTCCATTTTGCAATCGACCAACAACCATCACTGATAACGATATGAAGACTGGAAGGGTGGCTTCTCATATGGAAAGTGATAAAGGACCTGTATCTTTGCATGTTCAGTATATTGTATGTCCAAATACTAAATGTAAAAAAATGTCTCTTGTTGTAGTGTTAATTTCTCAAACTCCTGAGAAAAATAGCTATGGATATGAAGATGTTGATATATTACAAACTTGGAAATTAATCCCAGAATCAACCGCCAAAGTTTATTCGACCGAGATTGTCCCTAAAGCAGTTGTAGAGGATTACGAAGAAGCCTGCAAAATCATGATGTTAAGTCCTAAGGCCTCAGCAACTCTTGCTCGTAGAGCACTACAAGGAATGATTAGAGACTTTCATACCAGTGCAGTCGAAAAGTACCGTAAAGAGAAAAATATCAAAGGCTATATGTCACTGGCTCAAGAAATTACCGCCATTAAAGATGAGGTCGAACCTGATGTATGGGATGCAATTGATGCGGTGCGGGACGTTGGAAATATTGGTGCTCACATGGAAGTAGACGTTAATATTATTATTGATGTTGAACCTGGGGAAGCTCAACAACTAATTACTCTAATTGAGATGTTAATAGAAGAGTGGTATATAAACAGACACGAAAGAAAACTCAGATTAGAAAGCGTTGTTCAAATTGCAAAAGTAAAAAGAAACCAGAAACAAACTGAAAAAGCTAGCACAACTAACTAAACACAGCAATCTTTGTGAAAATACCACTCAAAAATAAAGAAGAAATTAGTAGGCTGAGTGATGAGGATTTAATCGAATACCAAAACGATTTGGCCTTCAATTATTCTGGCAATGAAATAGAATTTACACCAATAATAAGCTGTGTAAAAAGCGAAATATCAAAAAGAGAACTCCGAAAGAGTAAAGAACAATTAGTTACACAAAATGATGCAATTAATACTCTTATCTCAAAGTTTGATAAGATTATTAGCCTTTTAACATACTTTGCAAAGAAACCAACAGAATCCTTGTTTTTTGCTATTGTCTTTGCCGTTATCACGGGAACATTAATAAATGTTTTTACTCCGCTATTAACTAGATTTACCAATTGGCTGCTTAGTTTTTTTAGCCTAAATACTTAATTTATCTATGGTTTTATGAGTAGAACCATTGTTTCACACACACTCTAAGCACAAGCACTAGGTGACAGTGCGTGGAATGTTGGGTATGATTTCACCAGGAGCTATTTACAGTTCTTGATGCAAAGAATACCGAATCAATAAGCAGTAGGTCGTGAGTTCGAATCTCGCCGGGCACACCATACATTTGCATTTCCACAGTTATAGGCTATAATGTCTTTTGCTACATCGGCAGTTTTCTTAAACTTAGTTTGCTTAATCGAGTTTTCTCGCAAGTTCTCTCTGACCTTAAGATCCCATTAATACTCACTGCTGACATCTGACTGTAATTCGATCGAGGTCTCTTCCTTTTTCAATGTTACTCGTTAGTGCGTAGCCCGAAAGCTTCTATGCACAGCTACCAAACCCCTCAAGGGTCTCGGTTTTCATATCATAGTCGTGGAGGAAATGGCGGAAGTCGTTTTGCCCCTCGCGGCGGTCGGAGTTTCAACTCCCGCGGCCAACGACCGATCAAGGTGATCGATCCTAAGTTACTCGTCCGTAAGGCCGAGCCACTCGTCGAGCAAGAAGTATACGTCCCGCAGCATCAGTTTGGTGATTTCAACATCACCGACCAGCTCAAGAAGAGCATTGCGCTGCGCGGCTATACGACTCCCACCCCCATCCAGGACCAAACGATCCCCAGCTTGCTGGAAGGTCGCGATGTGGTAGGCATAGCCAATACCGGTACGGGTAAAACCGCTGCTTTCTTAATTCCGTTACTGAATAAATTAATTCAGGACCGAAATCAGAAAATTCTGATTGTCGCTCCCACACGTGAGTTAGCAGGACAAATCAAGCAAGAAGCCATGGCATTTGCCCAGGGTTTCTACTTGCAAGCGGCGCTGTGCATTGGTGGTGTGAGTATGCACCGCCAAATAGAAGCTCTTCGTCGTGACCCCGATATGGTCATCGGCACACCAGGACGTCTCAAAGATCTCTACGAGCAACGCAAACTAAACTTCGGCAACTACACCAGTATCGTGCTCGATGAAGTCGACCGCATGCTCGATATGGGCTTCGTTCGCGATGTCCGAATGATCATTTCGCTCTTGCCAGAACAACGTCAAAGTTTGTTCTTCTCGGCCACCATGACCAATGACGTCCGCCAGTTGATGCCAGTGTTTTTGAAAGATCCCGTAATGGTTTCTGTCAAATCACAAGAAACAGCTGTCAACGTCGATCAAGATGTCGTCCGCCTCAATGGCCGCGGCAAAATGGATGTGTTGATGGAAATGTTGCGTCAACCAGAGTTTGAAAAAGTCATTATTTTTGGTCGCACCAAACATGGTGTGGAGCAAGTCTCCCGTCAGCTCTACGATCGCGGTTTCCGCGTCGCTGCGCTCCATGGCAACAAGAATCAAAACCAACGTGTGCGTGCATTGGAGGATTTTAAGCGCGATTACGTGAGTATTCTGCTGGCTACGGATGTAGCTGCGCGTGGACTCGATATCGCCAACGTCACCCATGTGATCAACTATGATTTACCTGAATCGTATGAAGACTACATTCACCGCATCGGCCGAACTGGTCGGGCAGGGAAGACGGGTATCGCGTTGAGTTTGGTGGGGTAGAAAAGCTGTCAGTATCACTACCATTCGGTAATGATCTTGTTTATGACCAGCAACAACAAAAATGGGTAAGTATTCCAGAAAATTCTTTCGATTCACAAATAAAAAGAAAAAACCCTAACCTTACGACTCATCTTAAAAATGTCTATAGAGTGCTAATGTCACGTGCACATAAAGGTGTCTATGTGTATTTCCTTGATAAGGACACTGAAGAATATTTCAGAGGACATATTGGAGAATTGTAAGCACAACCTGCTAAGGTTTCCCTTCACATGCTGCCATGATTTGTGAATAGTGTATGTCCAGATTTGAGTTTTGTTTCAGTGTTACCAGAAGATTAAAACAATTGTTTGTTACTAGCTAATAAGTCACTCCATTTCCCCCCTCCCTATCCCTCTTACAAAAATCTTGCTATAGTAAAAGGTAATGTTTTTTCGGCAATTTCGCCTATTGTCCCTCGTCCTGATTCTCGTCGTCCTGAGTACCGCTCTTACCTCTGCTGCCGCTCTTCTCGAATACCACCAACGCGCCACTAATCCTGCCTCCACCAACCAAGTCGCCATCCCACCAGAGCACTTCACGTTGCCCACCGACAACCCCACAGAGACACCACAACAAGAAAATCCCACTCCAACCGTCCTGGGTACTAATGATGGCTTCCTTGAGCTTGCCACCCCCAGCAAGGGCAACAACACCAACGGTGGAGTCATTATCCTGAGTTCTCAACAATCGCCCGATCTGATGGTTCGCGCCTACCAAACCAGTGGCACAGTCAAGTTTCAACTTTTTCAGGCCAGTAAAAACGATGTCCTAAACTATCTCCAGTATCAGTACGATCCAAATGCCCCTGGCAACATCAAGAAAACGTTCCAGATTGATCCCTCGACACTCTCTCTCGTCTCGAGTTTTGATCAGCAAGTCTACGCTTCGGCAAATAACAGTATTCCCACTACCTTTACCTTGCCTTCACTACCATCACGTGGCACCTGGTTTCTCAAAGGCGAGATGAATGGCAAAACAGTCGAGGCCATGATCGTTCGCTCTGATCTGGCAGGTATCGTCCATGAGGGGGACAATCAAAATATCTTCTGGGTCCAAGATACCTCCCTTGCCAGTGTGCCGGATGCAACTGTGACGGTAATGAGCACCGAGAACTCACTCTCCACCCTTGCAGAACTGACCACCGACGCATCGGGGCTTGCCACGGTCGGTGTGAGTGGTGCGATGGACTTAGCTGTGGTCAGCAAAGGCGATGACTATACGATAATTCCCATTAACCTGACTAGTATTTCCTACCGTAATACTCGCTACAGTTCATACAGTGGCTTTTCTGGGCGCATTGCTGGCCAAAAAGCGTTTACCTTCAGTGACCGAGTCCTCTATAAACCAGGTGACACCCTGTACTTCAAATCAATTATTCGACGTGATGATGACGCAGACTACAGTCCAATGTCTGGTACTGTCGAGGTATTGTTTGGATCGTATGATAAACCGTTTTTCCGCCAGACGATGACTATCTCTGAACTTGGCACAGTCGATGGCAGTATTCAGATTCCTCAAGACACACCCCCGGGCAACTACATGCTCTCAATTCGTCAGAATGATCTGTACTTCGGCAATGAGAGCATTCAAGTTGCTCAGTTTCGCAAGCCAGACAGTGTGGTGAGTGTCGCCACCGATCAACTCATGTATCAGCCAGGACAAATGATGAAGGTGAGTATCGAAGGCAATAATTTTTTTGGCCAACCACTCAAGAATCAGACAGTACGGTACAAAGTCTACCAACGCGAAGCGTCGCTGCGCGGTAATTATCAAACCCTTTCATTCAACACTCGTGATGCCTACGTCAGTCAGGAAGGGGTAGTGGTCGTCAATGAAGGTCAGACACAACTCGACAAAAAAGGTCGAGCAACTCTCCAGTTACCCGCCACAAATAGCACAGGTGTACGGCAGATGTGGACCATCCAACTCGAGTACGTGGACAAAGCTGGCTCCGCCACCAACGACATGGTGCAAGTCCTCGTCCAACCCGGCGACTTCGTGATTGAGGGGCTCAAAACCTATATGCAGATCGTTGCCAACAAAGAAACACCCTACTACGCCCAACTGCAAAAGAATATTCCCGATGCAAATATCAGCAACATTATTGTGACTGCATCACTTGATCGTAGCGAGAACTCCACCTATGTCACCGAACAATCGGGCCTCACCGCAACATCTGATGCACAAGGCAAACTCACCTTCAAACTCACTCCTCAGCAAGCGCAAAAATCATATCGCCTCAATATGGATGCTAAAGACAAAAAAGGCAATCCTATCCATGGCCGTGAGGATATGTACTCTGTCAGTGCTGAAAACGCGGGTGCCACTCCCGACATTTTCTTTGTCAAAGCTGATAAGGATTCATATACCTTTGGAGAAACAGCACACATCACCGTCAGCACTGAACCTCAAGTCAAAAATGCCTTTGTATCAATGGGTAGAGAGTATAGCCGAAAGCACTTGGTTATTCCTATTTCAAATGGTAAGGGCAGTTTTGACATTCCCATCGAAGAAAAGTATCAACCTAACTTCTATATTCAAGTGGGGAGCTTCTGGCAGAGTGACTGGATCGTGCATGATGAAAAAATCAAATTAGATACCGCTGATAAAAAAATCACGCTCACCTTGTCACCTGATAAAACCACCTATGGACCGGCCGAAACTGCCACCTACACTATTACCGCCACCGATGGTCTCGGTAGACCAGTACAAACAGACCTAGCATTCTGGGTCTTTGACAAAGCGCTGTGGGAACTTCGTAAAACCAGTTTTGATACTATTTTTGACCGATTTTGGGGCGATCGTTGGCTCAATATCAGCACTCATTTCTCCTATCAAGGCATCTTTGGTTCGGGTGCAGAGGGTGGGGGAGGCTGTTTTGCGGCTGATACTCCGATTCTGATGGCAGATGGTACAACCAGAAAAATCAGTGAAGTGAAGGTCGGTGATCATGTTGCCACACTCCAAACCTCAAGTCCGTTTGTCACCACCACTGCTCGGGTCAGTGCTACCCATGCGGTTGAGGTACCTGGTTACCTGATTATTAATACATCGCTGAAAGTGACACCAGAACATATTCTGCTCGTCAATGGCACTTGGAAAACAGCCGGTGATATTGTCGTTGGTGATACGTTGCTTAATGCCGAAGGTGAAACAGTCGTTGTCTCTTCTCTAGAATGGCTGCGAACTAAATCAACGGTCTACAACCTGACAATTGAAAAGTATCACTCATTTTTTGCCGATGGTATCTATGTACACAATGAAAAGGGGGAGGCGCGGTCGATCTTCAAAGATACAGCGTACTGGAATCCTCACATCACCACCGATGAAAACGGGCGAGCAACGGTAACATTGGCACTACCCGACAATCTCACTACCTGGGTGGCTGCCGGTGTAGCAGCCAACGCTCGCACGCAAGTTGGTGTCGGTTCAAGCGAAATCGTGGTCACCAAGGACTTGATCGTTCGACCAATTATGCCAAGTTTCCTGCGCATCGGCGACGAGATGAATCTGAGTTCCATTATCTACAACTTTGGTGCTCAAGATGCTTCGTACCTGTTGTCGAGTGAGTTCACGGGAGGATCTCTCGAACAACCAGAGAAAAAAGTCTCGATCAAAGCAGGTGAATTCGAAGAAGTTGCTTGGAAAACCAAGATCTCCGCCCAGATAAAAGAGGCAATTCTCAAGGTTCGCGCCACCAGTACTACTCAACCGCCACTCATCGACGAAGTGACAGAAAAGATTCCTGTCTACGAGTACGGTTCTACACAAACAAAGTATCAACAACTCCAAGGTGCAGGCGAACTCATACCGTCTTTGAGCACCGGTACAGACCCGCAGCGAAGCTCGACACAACTGGTCTTGAAAGCCAGCCGATATCCACAGCTTGCCGATCAAGTGCGGATGTTGCTTAACAAGTATGACAAGGATCGTTTCAGTATCAATCGAATCGAGGTTATGTACCTCGCAAGTATCGTCAAGATCTATGGTCCAGCACTCGGGATCACCCGCAGCGACACCCAACTCCAGAAAATGGTGACTCAAGCTCAACTTGATATGGCGTATCTTTTCACTGAGGTTGGAATTATTGAATCAAACAATGGCCTCAATCTTGATCAAACCATAGCGCACTACGAAGCTATGCGAACTGCCGAGCAAGCTGGTTTTACAGTTAACGCGGCGCTCCTCGATAAAGGCGCGGCCTACTTTAATGCATTTACCCCATCAGGTAGTCAACAAGAAGTTCAAAAACAATACATTTTGTCACTATTCATGAACAAAGATCTCCAACGCAGTGCACTGACTGCTCCAACACCCTTGAATCCTGATTTGACCGCTCTGCGAGCTAGTGCAAACTATCGTCAGAACTTCAGCAACTCTACCCAAGACATCCAGAACATCTTTGAAGGCAGTACAAGTACGTCTACCCAACGTGCCTGGATGCTGTATCAAGCTCAAACGTGGTCCGACATCTTTGTGCCTACCTACTTTTCAGTGCGGTCTTTGCTCGAACAAAACGTTGACCCTGTCCAAATCGAGAAAGCACTTGATTACCTACATAGAAATCAAGCTAACGATAACCCTGACATCAAGTTGCTGAAACTTTCACTTGAGTATCTCGATACTACCAAACAACTTACACCTAACTATAGTTATGATGTCCTCGTCGGTGGACGAACCGTCCAATCTGGCCAAGTCACGTCATTTGCCCAAGAGCTACCGGTTATCACTCTTCCCACCAGTGATGTGCAAAACAGCACCCCCATTAGCATCCGGACTGCCGGCCAAGGTCAACTCTATGGTTCGTTAGAAACCAGCGAATTTTTCACCGATCGCCAGCTATCAGCACAAAATAGCCCCCTCGCCATCACCCGCAACTACTACAGCCCACAATCTTCATCAGAACCCGCACAAGTTGGTGACTTAGTAATCGTCGAGTTTGTGGTAAGCGGCCTTGGCAATGGTGAACAAAACATTGAAATTGAAGACTACTTGCCAGCTGGGCTTGTCGCCGTCGATCAATCACTCGACAAC
>JBPOHR010000039.1:0-7550 GCA_052035325.1 Patescibacteria group bacterium | reverse complement strand
CAGAACTTACGCCAGAACACCACGCGAAGCAAGAGGAACTACTCAGGAAAATAGTGCAGTTGCCACAACAGCGCACGCTGGAGTAGAGGGTTTTTGGACTTGACAATATATTAGAAGTTTCTAATATAAATCTATGCAGTCGGATGTGTATACCGCACTGGGCAATCCCACTCGGGTCAAGCTGCTTCAGTGTCTGGGTGAGAAACCTAAAAGTGTCACTGAACTGATTAACTCTTGTGGTTTATCTCAGTCAGCGGTGTCGCAACATCTGGCAAAATTAAAAGAAGCCGGTCTGGTGGTAGCGCGAAAAGAAGGGCAAGTGGTGTGGTATACGGTTAAGTCACCGCAGATCACACTCCAGGTATGCTCGATGATCTCTGCCCTGTCTCGGCAAAAAAATAACACTACCTAGTGACACATTATCCCGGCACGGGATATAGTGAACTAGAAAGGTCCTATGACTGATACGCAAAACAAAGGTGGCAAAGTCCTTCATCTGACGGCCGCAGATTTTCAGAAGACGATTGATGAAGCTGGTGACAAGCCAGTGTTTGTGGACTTTTTCGCCGAATGGTGCGGTCCTTGCAAAGCGGCTGGTCCTGTCATCGACAAATTGGCAGGTGAAATGACTGATGTAATTTTCGCCAAAGTAGACGTTGATGCAAATCATGATCTTGCCGGACAGTACCAAGTTATGAGCATTCCGACAGTGATTGTGTTCAAAGACAAGAAGCCTGCAGTAGGTACGGTTGGTTTCCCAGGAGAACAAGGGTATCGTCAACTGATCGAAAAAGCTAAAACTACTCCAGCAGCATAAGGTATTGTATGTCACACCACCGCCTCGTTATCATTGGTTCTGGTCCGTCAGGTTACACTGCGGCGATCTATGCAGCTCGTGCTAATTTGCAGCCAGTGCTGTTTGCTGGGTACGAGAGTGGTGGTCAATTAATTTGGACGAGCGAAGTCGAAAACTTTCCGGGTTTCCCAGAGGGTAAACGCGGTCCTGAGTTGATGCAACTAATGCGCCAACAAGCGGAACGGTTTGGAACGACTATTCATGATGAATACGTTACCGCAGTGGATTTCACCGCAAAGCCATTCAAGCTATGGACGGGTTTCCCGGAAGGTTTCTCATATGAAATTGTCAAACGCGGGACAGCCGCCGATCGTCAGGCTTTGGCCGCTAAGCTGAAGGAGAGCGAACCCACCTTTACTGCTGACAGTGTTATTATCAGTACCGGGGCGAACTCCATCATGCTTGGAGTACCTGGTGAAGTGGAGTTGCTTGGCAAAGGTGTGAGTACCTGTGCAGTCTGTGATGCTGCCTTTTATAAAGACAAAAATACATTTGTGGTGGGGGGTGGCGATAGTGCGATGGAAGACACCATGGCGCTGACGAAATTTGCTAAATCAGTGACCGTCATTCATCGTCGCGATGAGTTCAAAGCCAGTAAAATTATGCGAGACAGAGTACTTTCCCATGAGAAAGTGAAAGTACTGTGGAATAGTCGTATTACCGAGATAGTAGGTAAAGACCATGTAACAAGTATTAAAGTTGCTTCAACGGTTGACACGGCAGTAGCCGAGCAAGAACTCCCGGCAGACGGTGTTTTTGTCGCTGTTGGTCACACGCCAATCACTGATTTGTTTAAAGACCAGATTGAGCTTGACGACCATGGCTATGTGCTGACGCGTCAGAGTTACTCCGAGCGTGGCGTGCAGATGGCTCAAACTGCATTGGATGATAAAAAGCTGGTTGCTTTCCCAACCATGACGTCAGTTGAAGGTGTATTTGCCGCTGGTGATGTGGTGGACGTCCGGTACAAGCAAGCCATCACTGCTGCTGGCCAAGGTTGCCAGGCTGCCCTTGATGTGGAGCGATGGTTAGAGGGAAGATAGCCGGTGATCTTATCTTGATTTGGTTAGCTTTTTCTCAATATCCGATATTAGCTTGATGTATCAACATGCGGTATAATATCGCATTCCCCTATGACGAACATTCCTGCAGCACTCAAAAAAGATATCGAAGAACTTCTCAAGAAGGGTAAGCAGCGTGGTTTTATCACCCAAGACGAAGTCTTGGATGTGTTTGTTGAGCCAGAATTATATCTTGAAGAACTGGACAACTTTTACGATCAAATACTTTCCCAAGAAATCGACATTTTCGAATCAGTATCAGAGGAAGCTGACACGGATGACGTGGATGTCCTCCAACGTGAACTCGAGCAACTGACGTCTCTGGATACAGAAGGTGTCTCGGACCCTGTCCGGATGTACCTCAAGGAGATTGGTCGGATTCCCTTACTTAATCGTGAAGATGAAATTCGCTTAGCTCAAAAGGCAGAAGCTGGTGATCTCAAAGCCAAAGAAAAACTGACTGCTTCTAACTTACGTTTGGTGGTGTCCATCGCCAAGAAGTACATTGGTCGAGGTATGACGTTCTTGGACCTGATCCAAGAGGGAAACAAAGGACTGATTCGTGCCGTCGAGAAGTATGACTGGACGAAGGGTTTCAAGTTTTCGACCTATGCCACGTGGTGGATTCGCCAAGCGATCACTCGGGCTATCGCTGACCAGGCTCGGACGATTCGTATCCCTGTCCACATGGTCGAGACCATCAACAAACTGATGCGGACATCCCGCAAGTTGATGCAAGATCTCGGTCGTGAGCCAACGCCAGAAGAAATTGGCGAAGCGATGGAGATGGAACCTGATAAGGTTCGCGAAATTCTCAAGATTTCACAAAATACCACTTCTCTGGAAGCACCGGTTGGTGAGAGTGAAGACGAAAGCGTACTCGGGGACTTCATTGCCGATGATCGCCAGATTTCTCCCTACGAAGCTACCAGTCAGCAGATGCTTCGAGAGAACATCGAAGAGGTGTTGTCGGCCCTGTCTGACCGCGAAGCCAAAGTACTTAAGATGCGTTTCGGCCTGAGTGGCAATAAGATGATGACCTTAGAAGAAGTTGGCCAAAAGTTTGGTGTCACCCGCGAGCGGATTCGCCAAATTGAAGCCAAGGCACTACGCAAACTTAAGCATCCGAGTCGTCGCAAGATGCTGCAGGATTTCTTAGAGTAGGGGTAGGGCTAAGCTGAATCTTCAAGTATTGCTAGCATTTCTCTAGGTTGCTCAATTAGGTGAACTTGGTCATAGCCAATTAGTTTTTGTCGCATGTGATCAGCGAGTGTGGGACTAGGAATGAAAACATGGCGATTGCTTGCCAGGGCAACTTTGATTGTATGCTCGCTGCCTATTCCTTCGAGGTTCCAACCAAAGAGAGAAGTTGCTAGTAGAACTGTGAGGAAGTTTCTATCTAAGTATCGTTCCTTGCCTCTTTTTTCTGGTTTTGTATGTCCATCTAGTGAATACATACCGATGTCTGGCTCATTATTTGCAATACTGGCTTGCATTGCATTGTAAAGCGGGATAGAGCCATGTGCATGAAGAAAATTAATTGGGCTAGCCAGTACCACAGAGATAGGAAATAGATGTTGAAATGCCAACAGTGATAATACTTCATCCCCACCTATAGTCCCACCACTGTGAACCGCCGTTTGGCCTTCTCCCTGCCGAGCGCTAAGAAGTTTAAGTAATTCTATGAAAAATGGTTCGATGTACTGAACTCTTCTCTCGTATCTATTCATTAATTTGCCATTTTGTGGATCAGGTGGTCTGGAGCCAAACAGTCCTAGTCTCATGGTTGCAGTGCGGTTAGGATTTCCTTTCCAATAAACTTGATACAGCGAAGGGACTCCTGCTCGTGCTAGCTTTTGGGCAAGTGGCAGCTCAAAGAATCTGCTCCTGTTTAACTGACTAATATCTACGCCAGGAGGGTAATCGGGAGAGCCTTCGACGGCCATGTGTGATGATCTTGCCATTGTTGCTAGATATTACCATCATTAGTGTAAAACTGGTAATCACTTTGTGAAATGAGTACCCACAGTGCAAGGTCGATTTCTCCAGAAAATAGCGTGTTATCTGCGGCATAGCATTCTTCCTGAGTGTACGGGTACCTGCCCGATTCTGGATCACGTGCTAGTAATCTAATTACTACCGCTGCCTCACAACCGCGACCATTTTCATACGGATAAATCACTTTTATTCGATCATATTTCTCAGGGCAAGTATAGATTGTCGTTTCTCTGCCTTGTTCGTTGGCATGTTTTTTAATAAATCTGAATTCTGTTGGGCTGACAGCACAAAGCAATTCACCTTGCATGACGTTACCTTTACTGACTTGACCGAAAATTGGGAAGTCATTGCATCATATATACGTTTGGCTAGTAGTTTCTGTGATCTAAATAACATTTCTGACCGTATATACAGCATTTGACCTTGTGAACGACACCAAGATCAGATACGATTCGTATGTCACTATTTTTCTTACGGTAAATGCCAGTAAATGTCGGACCTTCTACTGTTTCCTATGTATGGCGATTGATCGTATTACTTTGTGTGGTAGTTGTCATATCGTTGCACATCACTGCAACGGTTAGAGCAGCTTCATATAGTTGGGAATTTACTGATGAAGCGGCTTATGATTTTACGCTTGGAGAAATTGAATTCGACGGCACTCAAGCAGTATTAGTTGGTGAAAGCGATTGGTATGATTCAGATTGGGGGTATCGCAAGAAAATTACCATAGATCATACTCAATTATCGGGAGATCTGAATAATTTCCCTTTGCTCATTGAAATTGACAGTGATGCTCAACTTGCGGCGCTTGCCAAAGCTGATGGTAGCGACGTCGTCATTCTAGATACTGGACATGTTGCAGAAAAACAGCGGTACGTGGAGCATTTTGATAGTGCAACTGGTCGGCTCGTGGTGTGGGTTCTAACTGATCTAAGTAGCACAGTTGATACAGAAATGTATCTCTACTTTGGCAATCCAACAACCACTGTGACTCAGGCAACTTGGCCAAGTGAATATGAAGCGGTCATTCATTTTGATCAGGACTTGATTGATGATGGTGGTATATATACAGATACTGGTCCGAATGGCAATGATGGTAGTGCGCTGCCTGCTGGTCCAATCTATGGCAAGGAAATGGTGGTAGCAAACAGTGAAAGTTACCACTTATATTTTCCTTCTATCACAGAGGCGTCCAACGGCGATTGGTTGGTGACTTACAAGAGAGGGTTGGCGCATGTTAATGACGATGCAACTGCAGCCATCGTACTGCGCAGATCAAGCAACAAAGGTGCTACATGGTCTTCTGAGGTGACTTTATCAGGTACGCCCAGCACAAATGCGAATTGGCAAAATGCCTGGATTTCCACCATTGAGGATAGGATATTTGTTTTTCTGATGGAATACGACAGTGAAACAAACATGAAAACATGGCTGAGATACTCAGATGACAATGGTCAAACGTGGTCACCTGCTACACAAATTACTTCCAGCTACCTAACAACGACTTTTTATCAACATGGCAAGATTGTTAGGGATCCGAGTGGGAATCTGTTGATGGCAGGATGGGGAAGAAGGGGAGCGGAGACGTATAACCGTATTGCCGTGTTGCGCTCAACGGACAACGGTGTTTCGTGGAGCGATATATCAAATATTGATGTTACGCCATATACGGGTACGACAACTAGTGAACCAAGTTTGGTCTATGCACCAAATGGCGACCTACTTTTGAAGGAAACGTACAGTGAAATACTGTATCGATCTACTGATCATGGCGAACATTGGGATGCTGGCACCGACATTAATTTGAAACTTGATTCACCTATGTTCGCGGTGCAAGGAAGCAATCTTGTGTTTTGCGGTCGGGTAAATCCAACAAATAACACATCAGGTTGTGCGGTATCAACGGATGATGGGGTGACATGGTCAGGGATAACAACCGTTGACAGTTATGCGGGAAGTGCAGCTGATGGAGGTTACACCGGATTGCTAACAGAAGGAAGTGCGGTCCATGTCGTCTACTACACACGCACAAGTGCAGCAAGAGAGCAGATTCACATGAATAAAAACGTTTACTACAACGGAGTTGCACAAGCCTCCTCTGCCGGTCCACCAAATGTTGATACCAGCATATACCAAGCAGCGGCATTTGATGGTGTTGAGGACAGAGTTAATATCGGTAGTGATGCTTCACTTGATGACTTAGGGAGTAAAACAATTTCAGCTTGGTTTTATGCGCGAAGCGATGGGCAAGGAAGTATTGGTCGTATTCTAGATAAACGATGGTGTGATTATGGTTGGCAGATGTGGACGTCTGATCAGAGTGGTAGCTCAATACGTGTCAATTTTTTGGAGGATTATGGGACTTTGGGTGCCAACTCACTGTTACTCAGTAGTTCAGTTAATATACCAATCAATACGTGGACCCACGTAGCTGTAGTAGTTAACGGTAGTACAGGTTATTTGTATATCAATGGAGTAGAAGTAGCGACTGATACTACAGTAGGATCTAAGCGAACTGATGCAGCCTGTAGTGTTGTTGTTGGTAATACCCATGATGGTATAAATAGTTTTGATGGTCTGATTGATGAGGTTACTATTGAGTCAACAGTGCGCAACGCTGCTTGGATATTAGCACTCTATCAGAATCAGTCAACATTAAGTGGCTTTAATGACGATGCTGCTGCAGAAAGTTATTTCCCCACTTCAAACCCAAGTGTAAAACCATTGGGGAATTCAGCTGTTGAGTTCACATCGATCACCGGTTTTAATGACACGGCAAATGTTGGCACAGGTGCAGTCAAACACCAGTTATCAAATGATGGTGGGACGACTTGGTAGTGGTACTCCGGTGGTTGGTTACCGACTACTGCTGGCTTCGCTGAATCAAATTCATCAAATGATTTAGATGACCAGCTTGACACATTTCCGGTAGGAGATGGGTCGTTTTTTTTTGGGTCATTTCTCCATTCACTGGGTGCAGAATCAGCTAGTCTAGACACTGTGACAGTTGAATATGAATTGAATATCCCCCAGCCATCGCCAACACCAGCTAGCTCGACAAATACTACTTCAACATCATCATCCGTAGAGAGCCAAGTTTTACCACCTGGTTGTAGTGATCAAACCCCTGGCAAAAAGGCACCTTGGTTATATGCAGCTATTCCTTTAGATCGGCAACGTATTCAGCTATATTTCACCAATGCTGATGCACCTGTTAATCACTACGCACTAGCATTTGGCACAAAGAGTGCAAACTATCAGTTTGGCCTAACAGATATGGGCGTCCAACTAGGTACCCAGATGAGTTACGTTGTTTCATCTCTTCAGCCCGGTAATGAGTACTTTTTTAAGATAAGAGGTGGCAATGGTTGTGCACCTGGCGAGTGGTCAAATGAAATTTCCGTTCGAACGCTTGATTTCTTTGACTTTAGTACACAACAAACTTCGATCAGTGCTGCTGAAGAAACACCACTTGAGTTCGTAGCTACACCACAAAGTGGTACTGATGTTGATACTATAGTTTCTAGTTCAGCATTGGGATTATTGTTGTTCAATGAGTCCAATCAGCCAGTCGTTGGTGCTGAAGTTGAGTTGCCACAACTAGGCTTGCGAGGTGTTTCATCAGGCATCGG
>JBPOHR010000026.1:0-25638 GCA_052035325.1 Patescibacteria group bacterium | reverse complement strand
TGCTGACCAAGAACGTGCAACGGACTCACACTACAACGAGTCACCGCCACGCGCTTTCCAGCGGTGGTCCAGGCTTGGGTCATGCCAATTTTGGTCGCAATGACTGCGTTTAACATATATACCTGTTGTTTGCCGTATGATCATTACTGTTGACTCCGATGAGCCACCCAGTTCAAGTTACATCTTGATTTGGATGTCCACACCGGCGGGTAACGACAAGTGCATCAGTGAATCGATCGTCTTCCCGGTGGGGTTAACAATATCGATCACACGCTTGTGCGTGCGAATCACATAATGCTCTTGTGCATCTTTATCAGAATGGGGCGACACTAATACTGTAAACCACTTACGAGCGGTAGGTAGTGGTACGGGACCAACTACTTTAGCGCCAGTAGACAATGCAGTTTCCAGAATTTTGCGACCAGCCTCATCAAGTACGCGATGATCATAGGCCTTAAGACGGACCCTGATCTTCATAGATGGTGAGGTAGCGGTTGTGGCTGCCATTTGTTGTTAAGATGCTGTGCGTTTTTCTTACACACACCTTACGCTTTTTATCACAGACCGAGATTATACCTAATGCTTGCCCAGAAGTAAACAGTCTAGATGAAGCAAAAGGATTAAAGTAATTTATGGATCTATGTCAAAATCTGGATAGAGTAAACACCATATCCAATATGCATTAAAGGGTGTTGTTTCAACAATGTCGCTACAAAGAATTATAGGAACCTGTTGTTCCCATGATGTAACCTCACCCTGCTTATATCTTGAAATGAAATATGCGGTATTTGCTTCGATAACAAAGGGCGATAAATCCCTGCGAGCAAACACTTCAATGACTAGTGGTGATTTGCTTGATTTGTTCGGACTATCCACGAAAAACGCTCGGGCAATTGGCAGATGTAACGAAGGTTTCGTTACCCATCTTTCATGATCGCGCAATGGATCATACATCCAGTATCTGGTTTCACCTTTATATATTTGTTGCAAAGAAATACGGTTGGCTTCAGTCATGTTATGGTGTTGTCAGTACTGCAAAAGCAAGCAGTGCGTTTCCAAAAGCCCCCCGCCGAAGCGAGGGGCTTTTTTATTTCAATTAAGAAACGCTGTGCTTACTTATTCACTTTCGTGATAGCACCAGCACCGATGGTGTGGCCACCTTCGCGGATAGCGAAGCGGAGACCTTCGGCCATAGCCACTGGCACAATGAGTTTGACACTCATCTTGGCACTGTCGCCAGGCATAACCATCTCGACACCGTCAGCGAGTTTGATTTCGCCAGTCACGTCCGTAGTACGGATGTAGAACTGTGGACGGTAACCAGTGAAGAATGGCTTATGACGGCCACCTTCTTCTTTGGTCAAGATGTACACTTCAGCGTCGAACTCGGTGTGAGGAGTGGCGGTACCAGGTTTGGCGAGCACTTGGCCACGTTCGACCTGTTCCTTCTCAATTCCACGCAGCAAGATACCAACGTTGTCACCTGCTTGACCTTCGTCGAGCATTTTGCGGAACATTTCCACACCGGTAACCGTTGATTTTTGCAGATCGCGAATACCCACGATTTCGATTTCTTCACCGACTTTGACTTTGCCAGACTCGATACGACCAGTCACGACTGTGCCGCGACCTTTGATCGAGAAGACATCTTCAATAGGCATTAAGAATGGTTTCTCGAGATCACGAACTGGATCTGGGATGTAGGAATCCACGGTATCCATGAGTTCCATGATTTTGCCTTGCCATTCGGCATCGCCTTCGAGAGCTTTGAGAGCTGAGACACGAATGATAGGAGTCTCATCACCATTGAAGCCATACTTGGTGAGCAGTTCACGAACTTCCATCTCGACCAAGTCGAGCAGTTCAGCATCGTCAACCATGTCACACTTGTTAAGAGCAACAACCAGCTTAGGCACGTTCACTTGCTTGGCAAGCAGAATGTGCTCGCGAGTCTGAGGCATAGGACCGTCAGTTGCAGCAACGACCAAGATAGCACCATCCATTTGAGCTGCACCTGTGATCATGTTCTTGATGTAGTCAGCGTGACCCGGAGCATCAATGTGAGCATAGTGACGTTTAGCAGTTTCGTACTCGAGGTGCGAAATGTTGATGGTCACACCACGTGCTGCTTCTTCTGGAGCGTTGTCAATGTCAGCGTAACCCATGGCCTTGTTAAGAGGTGAAGGGAACTTAGCTGATAGTGTGGTGGTAATAGCTGCTGAAAGCGTAGTCTTACCGTGGTCGACGTGACCAATGGTGCCGATGTTGACATGCGGCTTGTTGCGGACAAATTTTGCGGCGTCTGCCATATAGGTTTTTCCTTTTTAAGTATTTTGTATTAATTTCCGACTGTTTGTCGAGTTTCGATTATATACGGTTATGTCTGGTTTGACAAAGTCTATCTGACGTTGATGCCTTTTCTCTCCTCCACGATCTTGGCGGTAATCGCTCCAGGCACTTCTTCGTAGTGTGATGGCAACATCACACTGGAGGCACGACCCTGAGTCATACTGCGCAAAATAGTGACATAGCCTTGCATTTGAGCCAGAGGCACCAGTGCGGTGATAATGGTCACATTTCCACGATTACCGGTACCTTGGATTTGGGCACGTCGGCTACCGAGGTCACCAATCACATCACCCATAAATTCGTCAGGTGTCGTGACTTCAACCTTCATGATTGGTTCAAGCAAAATCGCTTGAGCTTTACCAACTGCCTCACGCATACCCAATGAACCAGCCATTTTGAATGAAAGCTCACTTGAGTCAACTTCGTGGAATGAACCGTCAGTCAAGTGCACGCGGACGTCCACCATCGGAAAACCTGCCAAGAAACCACGTTCCATGGATTCTTTGATACCGTCATTGATAGGTTCAATGAACTCCCGAGGAATGGCACCACCAGTAATTTCGTTGAGAAACTCATAGCCCGCCCCACGATCCATCGGTTCAATGGTCAACACACAATGACCATATTGACCACGGCCACCAGTTTGTTTGATGTACTTACCCTCGGCTTCAGCCGCCATCTTAATGGTTTCTTTGTACGCGACTTGTGGAGCACCAACGTTGGCACCCACACTAAATTCGCGCTTCATCCGGTCGACGATGATTTCCAAGTGCAGCTCACCCATACCAGAAATAATGGTTTGACCAGTCTCTTGGTTGGATTTGATACTAAAGGTGGGATCTTCTTCCGACAACTTTGATAATGCCACACCCATCTTTTCCTGGTCTGCTTTCGTCTTTGGCTCAATGGCGAGCGAAATAACTGGGTCTGGGAACGAAATTGTCTCGAGCACAATTGGATTACCTTCATCACACAACGTAGCACCCGTTTTGGTATCTTTGAGGCCAACGATTGCCACAATTTCTCCGGCAAACGCTTCTTCGATTTCTTCCCGTTGATTGGCATGCATCAGCAGCAACCGACCGACGCGTTCACGAACACCTTTGGTCGAGTTGTAGGTGTATGAACCAGAGGTCAATTTACCAGAGTATATACGCACATAGGTCAAACGACCGACGTGAGGATCTGTCTGTATCTTGAAGGCCAGACCAGCAAAAGGTTCTTCAGGCACTAGCTTGCGCACCACTTCTTCTTCAGACTTTGGCTTGGTACCTTTGATCTCCACAATATCTGGAGGTGAAGGCAAGTACTCGACAACTGCATCGAGCAGGATTTGAATACCAGTGTTACGCAGTGATGAGCCACAGAACACCGGCACCAGTTTGTAGTTGATAGTAGCCACGCGCAGAGCAGCCTTCAGTTCATTGACCGTTGGCTCTTCTCCGTTCAAGAATTTTTCCATGAGAGCATCATCAGTTTCCGAAATCTGTTCGACGAGTTCAGCACGATACTTCTCGACATCAGCCTTCATATCATCGGGAATCTCTACTTCATTAAACTCAGCACCTAAGTGACCCTTTTCCCACACCCAAGCTTTGCGCTCGAGAAGCTGAACAACACCTTTGAAGGTATCTTCAACACCAATTGGCAACACCATAACAGCAGGTTTCACACCAAATTTCTGGCGGATATCTCCGATGGTTCGATGATAGTTAGCACCCAGTTTGTCCATCTTGTTGACGAAACAAATGCGGGGCACATGATATTTATCAGCTTGGCGCCAGACAGTTTCAGATTGTGACTGCACACCTTCTTCAGCATCTAGCACGGTCACGCCACCATCAAGCACGCGCAATGAACGTTCTACTTCGGCGGTGAAGTCCACATGTCCTGGTGTGTCAATAATGTTGAAGCGGTACGAGGCTTTTTCAAGATTGGTATCAAAAACGGGCGTCCAGAAAGTGGTGGTGGCAGCCGACACAATGGTAATACCACGTTCGCGTTCCTGGTCCATCCAGTCCATTTGGGTTTCACCATCGTGGACTTCACCAATTTTGTAGGATTTACCTGTGTAGTAAAGAATGCGTTCGGTAGTAGTTGTCTTGCCGGCATCGATGTGGGCAATAATACCAATGTTGCGAATGCGTTGAAGTGGAACATTACGATCTGTAGTTTTGACAGTAGTTTGAGCCATAAGAACCTCGGTGGGTACTAGTATTTGCTAATTAAATGCGCATTGGAAATGCTAACAGCAATTTGTTAGTATACAGGAGAAGAATAAAACTGTCGAGGAGGACTGAGCTGTAACGCAGTAGTTTACTGCATACCAAATAATCTTCGTACAAATGCACTAACTGCCTGCAAAAAAGGTGTGCCAGTTTTTGTTGCGTCTGTGCTAGGATTCACCACCGGACTTGGTTGAGGAGAAGGTGTCGCCGCCGGTGGCAATACCGCTTCATATGAAACAGTCACTTGTTCCTTTGGTTTGACCAAATCAGTACCATTTTGAATGGTAGTATTTACTACTTTTGTCAATGTGTTCTTCCAAGAAATCGAGGGAAGCCGTTGAGCCGGCATAAATGAAAGTATGTTTGACCACCCTCCTGGAGCACATCTATTACCCGTTCTCACCTTGAAGTAGTATCTGGTGTTCTGTCTTAGATCAAGTATGTCTACAGAAATGACGCCAGTCGAGTTTCCGTATATTTCAACTCCATGCCCTAGTGCATCTTGAGCCTCACCATAGCTAATGTAGTAACGATCAACATCACTTAAGACTGGTGAAAAAAATAATCGAGCGCCACCTTTGATTGGTTTTATCTGAAAGAGCATCGGAGAACTAGGAGCAGACACATATGAACAAAAACTAGAAGAAACATGACCTGTTGAGCTACTTGTGGTTGTTTGTGACACCGTGCTTGCTGTTGCACAGGTTGCTGTCTCACCACCAACGGTAATAGTGACATTTGTCGTGCCACTTGCAGGTGCTATGGTAACCCAAGAACTGGTCGCACTACATGAATTTGACAACGATGGGGTGGTCGTCAACTGATATTTGTCGTCTGATCGAATGGTTAACACATCTGGGTACGTCACGGTCACTTCGACTGAATTCGCGTTCACCGTAACCTCATCGGCATTTGAGCCTTGAGTGGCGATGAGTGCGATTCCTGAACCAGACAACGACAATGTCGTATCAGTACTAAACTCCACCGCAGCGTATGCCCTACCTGTTGAGACAAGAAAGAGTAGACAAAAAACAACACCAATTGCTCGTTTATACATACGCATACAGTCTATCTGAACTCTTAATACAGTGTTCGCCAACTATACGCATCTCCAGCATCTTTTGCACATACTTCAAAGGTATCTTTTACCCCACCCGCACCTTGCACAAACCATGTAGTACCTCTGACAGCTGAATCACAGGTCGGCTTCGCAGTTGCTGTGTTGTAGCGAACACCACCATCAACTTCAATTTTTTGAGTAGGGGAGCTGACATTTCCAAAACCAACGTTGCCATTGGGGAAGTATGTCCCATTAGCACCTAGCGCAAGCCTTTGAGTACCTGCGCGTGCCAAGATCAAGTCGTTACTATCTCCTGTACTAATGGTGGCTGCTGCCCCTGCTACAAACTGCAGTACTGGCTTGTGAATTCGCACACCACCAGCTGCCGGATGCATCGTCATGTAACTTTGACCATTAGCAATAAAGGTGAATGTACTGTTGGTATTTGTCCCCATGGTCACGTCGCCAGATACCGGTACAAAACTCACGGTGTTGGCGTAGTACGCCCAATTACCATCCTCATTCATCTGTGCTTTGAGTGTTCCACTAGAATTGGAGATATCTAACTTACCATTAAGAAAATTACGGTTGTTGTAATCATCGCGGTCGATGGTGAATTGATATGGCCGCCGAGATGCAGTCTTACCCACTGAGTTGAACTCAAAGTAGCCTTCCATATAGTATGGTCCGCTTGCGGTTGCTTTGTAATCTGATTCGAATCCTAGCGAAATAGAAGGTTCTGTTGGATCAGGTAATGGCGTACCAACTTTTGAAACATTCCAACCTAGAAACATCACATCATCTCGATTGCCAAAAAAATCACCATTCGTTGCTACCCAATTCCAACGCGAAGCCTCATGTAACGAAGACAAAGATAAGATCGGCTCAGTTAAACCAGATGCACCAATATTGACATTGCCATCAACTTCCAAAGCCTCAGTCGGACTCGCCACACCAATACCTACATTCCCATCTGTTGTAATGTCATCACCTATGACCGTCGACGCATAGACACTGCCTATCGCTGCCAAGAAAAAGCCAATTACAAGCACGAAAATTAATGCACGTCTTTTGTTCATTGCCTAGGTATATCACACTACGCTTACACATAACAAGATAGACATTGTTTGTCTAAGCCAAACTCATCTACTCCATGAGGATACTTACTCATTGCACTGAACTCTGTTAGCTTACCACCTAAAGTGAGCAAATGCCTTGTTGGCTTCGGCCATGCGGTGTGCAGCATCGCGCTTGGCGATCGCTCCACCTTGGTTGTTGATAGCATCAATCACTTCGGCAACCAACTTTTCGGCAAAAGTATGAAACTCTTTATTGGGTCGTTTGTTAGCTTCATCGACCAACCAGCGCAGTGACAACGCCACACCGCGGCGACCGCGAACTGGCATAGGCACTTGATAGGCAGCACCACCCACACGACGTGAGCGCACTTCCATTTGAGGTTGGACCACGTGCATCACTTCATCTAGGATATCGACTGCTTTTTTGCCGAGTTTTTGTTCGAGGATTTCCAGAGCTGCGTAGACTTGCTTCTGGGCAACAGACTTTTTGCCATCAAGCATGACGTAGTTGATCAGTCGAGCAACTTTGACAGAACCGTATTTGAGGTCTGGAGCGACTTCGCGAATGGGCGCACGTTTTGAGCGCATATGTTTTCTTTCTTCTCAGCAGACTTGAGGCGTTTATTCGCTAGCACCGTAGTGCTTAGTCTGCTAATACTGTTAGCAATCGATGTTTTTGACTGCTAATGATAATTATTAAATATTAAAATTAACGATTTATTAAGCTTTTTTGACACCATACTTACTGCGACTGGTCTTGCGATCAGTGACACCAGCGGCATCGTACTTACCACGGACGATGTGATACTTCACACCAGGTAAGTCTTTGACACGTCCACCACGAACGAGCACGATACTGTGTTCTGCCAAGTTGTGTCCCTCGCCCATGATGTAGGCGGTGACTTCCATTTTGTTGGAAAGGCGAACACGAGCGACTTTACGTAGAGCCGAGTTAGGTTTCTTCGGAGTCATGGTCTTGACGACTGTACAGACACCACGTTTAAGAGGATTAACCGTCTTAACGGGTTGGCCAGTTATCGTATTGAAACTCCGACGCAACGCCGTAGCCTTAATCCGTTTGGGATTACTGTGGCGACCGCCTTTGCGAATGAGTTGGTTTATGGTTGGCATAAGCTAGAACTGGTATTGTACATGATGATGCGGAAAATACCAAGAGATGGAATTATTGACAAAGCATGTCACGGGAGTTATATTTTCACTATTAAACCTCTCCGCCCCGAAGTCAAAGAGCTTCACCCTGGTGGGAGGTTTTTTATTGGGAAAACAGAGACACATTGCAGTTTTTTCGTGTCAAGCCTTTCTTTTATATGAATAGCAAACAATTGTTGATTTGTGCTGCACTTCCCTATAATGCGATGTAGTATTTCCTTCTTATTTTCAGGGTTAATCTTGGACTCCGGAGTTAGTTTTGAGTTTTTAATCAGATCTATTGCAAGAGGTAGTAATTTCAAACGACGGATCCGTTCTGGTTCTGGCTTTTGAAAAATATGTGTTAGAAAAAAATCGAAAAATACTTTTCTTTTTCGAAAATACGGCGAGCGAACAAACTTCTTCCTTCTAGAATTAATCGTCAAATGTCTTAGTAAAAACCTAGCTTGTTCTTTAACTTCAGCATTTCGATGTCCGCCTAAAGAATGAGCTGTGGTGCAATAATACTCCATCGAGCTATTACAGCATACCAACCTGACATTTCCCGAACATTGCCCTCATCCAAAAAGCCACCTCTGTGTTCTTCACACAAAAGGTGGCTTCTGTAGTTTGTGTTCAACACTTCTAGACCGCACCCTCCAACAGAGCTTGTTCCTTACTGGTCGGGATCAACCGGCCAATAATGACGTTCTCTTTCAGACCTTCGAGGTAGTCAGTAGCACCAGAGGCAGCGGCATCAGTCAACACGTTTTTGGTGTGTTGGAATGAAGCAGCAGACAACCAGGAACTTGTGAAGAGTGAACTGCGGGTAATACCTAAGAGCATTACTTTGGCAGTTGCAGGCTCACCACCAGCAGCCATAACGGCGTCGTTGGACTGGATGAAGCGGGCACGCTCGATGACTTCGCCGGTCAGGAAATCAGTGTCTCCTGGAGCTTCAATCTGGAGCTTGTCACCCATCTTGCGCAAGATCACTTCGAAGTGTTTGTCATGAATAGGAATACCCTGTGACTCATACACTGCTTGGACTTGAAGCAACACGTATTCTTGGGCAGTCTGCAGACCGCGGACAGCCAAGATTTCGTGTGGATCCATCGAACCGGCAGTGATAGCGGTACCAGCCGCCACGAGTTGCCCATCTTCGACAATCAGCATCTGTGGATTGGCAATGGCATAACTGCGTTCTTCGGCAGGTTGACCTTGAGACTTGATCGTCACAACGGTACCTTCATCCGTGGTTTCCACATGGGCAACTCCGGAGATTTCCGATACCAGAGCTGGACTCTTGGGTACGCGAGCTTCGAGGAGTTCCTCAACACGAGGCAAACCTTGGGTCACGTCGAGACCGACGATACCACCCGAGTGTTTGATACGCATGGTTAGCTGTGTGCCTGGTTCACCAATAGATTGAGCGGCGATGATACCGACTGGTACACCGATCTCAACCATGTCACGGGTGGAGAAATCCCAACCGTAACACTTGGAACACATGCCTTTGGGCGCCTGACAAGTCAACGGTGAGCGAACAATTACTTCTGAAACGCCTGCCTTATCGATGGCAGTGGCGAGTTCAGCGGTAATGATGTCACCAGCAGCAACGAGGGTTTTCTTACCCTCTTTGACGTCTTGGACAGCAATGCGACCAACAAGACGAGTGGCAAACACATCAGGGCGAGTCAATTTGTTAATTGAGATACCTTGCGTAGTTTCACAATCCGTCATACGAATGATGACATCGTGAGCGACGTCACACAGACGACGAGTCAAGTAACCGGCGTCAGCTGTTTTCAAAGCTGAGTCAGTCAAACCTTTACGTGAACCGCGAGCTGACGTCACGTACTCGAAGATCGAGAGACCTTGACGGAAGTTAGACTTGGTCGGCATTTCCACGATGTTACCAAGTGGGTCGACGACCAGTCCACGCATAGCTGCCAGCTGTTTGACCTGATCTTTGGAAGCACGAGTACCTCCAGAGTTGATCATGACTTTGACCGCGTTGGTCTCGGCATAGGAGTTCCAGGTCGCTTCAGCAACTTCATCAGTGGTTTTCATCCAGATGTCGAGCGTCAAACGGCGACGTTCTTCTTCAGTAATCAAACCATTGTTGTAGTTCTCTTGGACTTCTTCGGCCAATTTGTTGGCTTTGACAATCATGCCGTCTTTAGCTTCGATCATTTGGCAGTCGGCCACCGATACTGACAAACCAGAAGTGGTTGCGGCTTCGAAACCAAGATTCTTGATGTCGTCGATCATTTGAGCCACACGCTCACCAGTTTCGTTCTCGATTGCGCGAGTCACGATTTCTTTGATGCGTTTGGCATTGATTGCTTCATTCATAAATGCAAATGAGGCTGGCAACACATCGTTGAACTGAAGACGTCCAATGGTGGTGGTCACAATACCTTGATCAGCTAAGCGAACTTTGATCGCTTGGCGCTGAGTAATCGCTTTGACCTGGAAGGCGTGATATGCCTCGTCGCGACTGGCAAAAATCGTTGGGGCCACTGGCACAAGTTCATCTACTGCTGTCTGGTAAAAAATACCCATCGCCATTTCCTTATTGGGAACGGTAATCGGATCTCCATTAGCAGGTTTGAGCAAGTTGTGGGTTGCCATCATCAGTTCGCGAGCTTCTTCTTGAGCTTCTTCAGTCAAGGGAACGTGCACAGCCATCTGGTCACCATCGAAGTCAGCGTTGTAGCCCGAGCACACACAGGGGTGTAGACGGATAGCATTACCTTCAATCAACAGTGGGAAAAACGCTTGCATACCCAGTTTGTGGAGGGTTGGTGCACGGTTCAGGATCACTGGATGATTGGTAGTAACTTGCTGCAGGATGTCGTAGACCACTGGTTCGCGACGATCAAGTAAGTGACGAGCACTCTTGACGTTGGGAGCGATACCTTGGGTGATCAGTTCACGTAAGACGTATGGCTTGAACATTTCCAGAGCCATATCTTTGGGCAAACCACATTCGTTGAGCTTGAGCTCAGGACCCACGACGATAACCGAGCGACCAGAATAGTCGACACGCTTACCGAGTAAGTTCTGACGGAAGCGACCTTGCTTACCCTTCAGCATCTCCGAGAGAGAGCGAAGAGGTCGGCGGTTGGTGCGGCGACGAGATTGACGAGCCTGTGAACTATCGATCAGCGAGTCGACAGCTTCTTGAAGCATACGTTTTTCGTTGCGCAAAATAATTTCAGGGGCACCAAGATCGATCAAGTGCTTCAACCGGTTGTTGCGGTTGATAACGCGGCGATACAGGTCATTCAAATCAGATGTCGCAAAGCGACCACCTGATAACTGCACCATTGGACGCAGATCAGGAGGGATTACTGGCAAAACAGTCATGAACATCCAGCTTGGATCAATTTTTGCTTTGCGGAAACCTTCAGCGACGCGGAGACGTTTGATGGCCTTGATGCGGCGAGCACCTTTTGACTCATCCATTTCCACACGAAGCTTCTCAACCAAACTGTCCAGATCAAGAGCAGCAACCAGTTCCAATACCGCTTCAGCACCCATGCCAACGCGCAAGTGACTGACGGCATCGTACTCATCAAGTTTGAGATATTCATCTTCAGACAAGATGGTGCCCATCCGAATACGTTTGAGCATGGCCTTGACCGTTTTGAAAATTTCCTCAGTCTGCTCCATCTGCGTGGTCAACTGCTCTTTGACTGAAGCCATGTGTTGTTTGGCTTTCAGTTCGAGCTCGTTGAGCTTCAGTTCAAGCGTCTCTTTGTTGGAAACTTTTTCTTTGATCTTGGCCACATCGGCATCAAGGGTATCTTTGATTTTTTGGATATCTGCCTCTGCAGTACTGCGGAGTTCATCTTGCGCAGCTACTAGACCAGTGTCCATGCGCTCCGCAACCGCCACCTTTTCATCACCATTTACCTCAAGTACAACGTACTGTGAGAAGTAAATAAGTGAGTTCAGGTTGCGGGGCGAGATGTCGAGCAACAGTGACAACTTTGAAGGTGCACCTTTGAAGAACCAGATATGAGCTACCGGGGCGGCTAGGCCAATGTGACCCATACGCTCACGACGGACGCGAGATTGGGTGACTTCGACTCCACATTTGTCACAAATAATACCTTTGTAACGAATGCGTTTGTACTTGCCACAGTAACACTCATAGTCCTTCATCGGACCAAAGATCTTCTCATCAAACAACCCATCTTTCTCAGCTTTGAGCGAACGGTAGTTGATTGTCTCTGGCTTTTTCACCTCGCCGTGTGACCACGACATGATGGTTTGCGGTGAAGCAACTTTTATTTGAAGAGCGGAAAAATCGACGATTTGTTTCATATGCGTTTCCTGTGCGGGTTAGGCAACAATCTCCTCAGCTACTTCGGCAATTTCGTCCGTTGAGGGTTCAAGCTCATCGTCGAGATCACCGTCGCCGTCAGTGTCACCACTGCCGTCGGCATCATCAGTTGTATCGTCATCATCGTCACCAGCAGCAGCTACTGGGCTTACACCACTGTCATCATTGGCAGCGTCGTCTGCTTGATCGTCACTAGCTTTGACCAATGATCCACCCACGATGGGTAAACCAAACTCGTCGAGCATAGCTGGAGTTGGTGCTGGAGCCTCATCGTCGATCAGGGTTGCTTCTTGGGCAATCACGTCGAGTCCGAGTGAGTTCAGTTCGCGCATCAAGACTTTGAAGGACTCTGGTACGGTTGGTGCAGGAATTTCCGTTCCTTTGACCATGGCCTCAAATGCCTTGGCACGTCCCATCACGTCATCAGACTTGATCGTCAACATTTCTTGGAGAATGTGAGCAGCGCGATGTGCTTCTAGAGCCCAGACTTCCATTTCTCCCAGACGCTGACCACCCATCTGAGCTTTTCCACCCAGAGGTTGTTGTGTGACGAGTGAGTACGGACCTGTCGAACGAGCGTGTGTCTTATCTTCGACCATGTGAATGAGTTTGAGGATGTATCCGATACCGACCACGGTTGGTTCACCAAATGGCTCGCCAGTTTTACCGTTGAAGAGTTGGACTTTGCCAGAAACTGGCAAGTTGGCTTTTTCTAATTCTGACCAGATACGAGATTCATTAATATCCTCAAAAGCTGGAATGGCGACTTTATAACCCAGTTTTTCAGCTGCCCAACCCAAATGGGCTTCGAGCAACTGTCCAAGGTTCATACGAGCCAACACAGATAGCGGGGAAATGATAATATCCACCGCGGTACCATCCTCGAGGTGAGGCATGTCAGCAATTGGCACAATCTTGGAAATAACACCCTTGTTACCATGGCGACCAGCTAGTTTGTCACCGACGGTGATCTTGCGGGTTTGTGCCACTTTGACAATTACTTCTTTGAGCGTGCCGGGATCAAGTTCATCACCAAGGTCGCGATCAAGGATCTGGACGTCAATGACCGTACCTGATTCACCGTGAGGCAAGCGCAGTGACGTGTCACGAACTTCGCGAGATTTCTCACCAAAGATGGCGCGAAGCAAACGTTCTTCTGGAGTTAATTCTGTTTCACCTTTTGGAGCAATCTTGCCTACCAAAATGTCACCTGCTGAAACGACCGAACCGACACGGATAATACCGTCGGGAGTCAGATTACTCAAGTAGGTTTCAGAAACGTTGGGAATGTCACTGGTCAACTCTTCGGCACCCAGCTTGGTGTCCATCACTTGAGCGCGGTGCTCATTGATTTGGATAGACGTTAAAACGTCTTCGCGCACCAGGCGATCAGAAATCACGATAGCATCTTCGTAACCTAAACCTTCAAACGAGGCATAGGCAATCACTAAGTTTGCACCAAGTGCAAGCTCGCCATGATCAGCAGAGGGACCATCAATCAAGATGTCGCCTTTTTTGATCTTTTGACCCATTGTCACGATTGGTGTCTGTGAGTAACAAGTGCTGTTGGCAGTTCGAACAAACTTTTCGACGATGTATGTCTCGAGATCACCCTTGACGAAGTACAATTCACTTTCGTCCAGCTTGGCCATATCTTGAGCCGACTCAACTTCTTTGTCATCAAGCTTGATCACCACTTGGCGGGCATCAACATAGGAAATCACACCGCTGTGGCGAGCACGAACCGTGCGACCCATAGCAGTAGCGACAGTTTCTTCCATACCGGTACCCACAATTGGGGCTTGTGGCTTAATCAGCGGCACGGCCTGACACTGCATGTGCGTACCCATCAGGGCGCGGTTGGCTTCGTCATGAGCAATAAAGGGAATCAGCGAGGCTGAAGTACCGATCACTTGGCGAGGTACCACATCAATGTACTGGACATCAGTGACGGGACCTTCCAAGAAGCGATTCATGTAGCGGATAGGTACCCACTCATCAGTAATCACACCTTTTTCATCGATGCCAATACTAGCGTGAGTAATTTTGTATTCTTCTTCATCATCTGCAACCAAATACTCGATTTGATCAGTGATGATCATCTTGCCGTTCTTCTCAGCCACCTTGCGGTAAGGAGCTTCCAAAAAACCAAAGTCGTTGACACGAGCGTAGAGTGACAAGTATGTCACCAAACCAATGTTTGGACCTTCTGGTGAACGAACCGGGTCAATTCTCGAGTACTGTGAAGCGTTGATGTCACGCATCGAGAAAGAGGCGCGCTCACGAGTAACACCACCACTACCCATCACCGACAACCGACGTAGGTTGTCAATTTCAGACAGCGGGTTGGTTTGATCAAGAATGGTTGATAACCGATTGCGACGGAAGAACTCAGAAATAGTGGCAATCAGAGGTCTGGCGTTGACTAATGCGGCGGGAGTGAGACTCTCGTCAGTTTTGGTCAGGGACATTTTTTCACGAATTGAGCGCTCAAGGCGAATCAAGCCAATGCGGAAAGCATTTGCCTGCACGAGCTCACCAATCCGGCGAACACGACGATTACTCAAGTGATCGATATCGTCAGTTTTTCCTTCACCGTTTTGGAGTTTGATCAGGTAAGCCACAGATGCAATGATGTCTTCTGGACTCAAAACAGTGTTCTTAGCATCACCTTGCACCTTGAGGCGGCGGTTCAATTTGTAGCGACCCACCACACCCAAGTCATAACGACGAGGATCAAAGAATAATTGTTTCAGGTACTCTTTGGCATTATCGAGGACAGCTGGTTCACCAGGACGCATCTTTTCGTAAAGCTCAATTAGGGCTTCAGCTTGTGTCTTGGTAGGATCTTTTTCGAGGGTTTTTTGAATTAGGTTAAGTTCATCTTTGGTGACCGACTGATCAAAAGCAGCTAAGATCTCTTCGTCTGTACCAAGACCGATTGCACGGAGTAGTACCGTAACAGGCATTTTGCGGCGACGGTCAATTTTGACCGTGATCACGTCTTTGCGACCTACACCAACTTCAATCCATGAACCACGAAGTGGGCGCAGTTCGGCTCGATACAACATCCGACCAGTCGTTGGATCTTGATCGCCAGAGTAGAAAATACCAGGAGAACGCACAAGCTGCGTCACGACCACTCGCTCGATGCCATTGATGATAAAGGTACCAACTGGGGTCATCTTGGGTACATCACCCAAGAACACTTCCTGCATCTGCTCTTCACCCGTCTTTTTATTAACTAAAGTAGCTTCAACATACAAAGGCATGTCATAGCTAACTGCTTTGCGCTTTGCTTGAGTCAAAGTGTATTTTGGCGCACCAAATCGATAGGCACCAAATTTGATTGTCCAGTTCTTACCAGTGAAATCTTGAATACCTTCTTCGCCGTTGACTTCATCGAGTGCCTCACGGACACCATCTTTGAGGAACCATTCATAACTTTCCAACTGTAACTTGACTAAATCAAGTTCAGGAAGAATAGTGTGATTTGTGCCCCAGTTTAGGCGAGAGGTATGCGACATGCCGGCTCCTTATCGAGGTTGGTTTTTTCTTGAGTAGATGTTTACCCCACACACGCAAAAAGAAGGTGACCACTAATCACCTTAAGCGCGGATGGATGTGTAAGCGTCGACGGTCGTACTCAAGTGAAAAACCTTGAATTGTTGATATTCTTGAAAAGAAGAATGGAGGGTATTGTATCAAGCTAAAGAGCAATATGCAAGCGCGCTTACCTACCGCAAATACTTCTGCACATTCGCATTATGTTGCTCAAGTGTCTTGGCATAATGCACCTGTCCAGTTCGATCGTGAATATAGAACAAATTATCGGTCTCAACTGGTGCAAGCGCCGCTTTGATAGCATCAAGCCCAGGATTGGCTATCGGTCGAGGTGGCAAACCCGCATTCATGTAGGTGTTAAAAGGCGATGACAATTGTTTGTCAGCGGCTAGTGGGGATGTCCACCAGGCTTTTTCTGTTTTGTTATAGCCTTTAACATACTGGAGTGTGGCATCAACCTGAAGCGGCATACCAATTTCAATCCGCTTCCAGAGAATGCCTGCTATCATCGGCATCTCGCTTGCACTGCTAGCTTCTCGTTGAACAAGCGATGCCATAATTAAGGCCTCTGGGAACGAGTGTGTAGATTGGGCAATTTCCTCGCTCAGACCTTCCTCAACTTTTGTCTCAAAGGTATCAGTCAGCAATGTTGCCAGTTGCTTGGCGGTGGCTTGACGCGGCACAAGGTAAGTATCTGGGAAAAGCATCCCCTCATTTCCATCAGTCAATGTCAAAAATTCATCCCGATTAAACACTGCTAATTCTTGGGTTGCCAAACTATCAGCGATCTCTTCGCGGCGCCAACCTTCTGGGATCGTCACCCATATATCGTTTGTTCCTGTAGTCAGAGTGCCAACAAGTTGGGTAAGCGACATATTTGCTGAAACCTGAAACGAACCTGCTTGCAACTTGTCCGTCTTGCCTAAGCGCTGTAATTCCAGGCGAAAAGCTAGAGGTTGACGAATAATACCTGCATCACGCAATCTCGAAGCTATCACTTGAACTGCTTGGCCACGAGGAATCACGAACTGAATTGATGGTTGAGGAGTACTAGCTACTGGCTGAAACTGCGTGAGCAGTATGCCCAATACCACGAGCACAAAAACGACCGTTGCCACCACACCACCCAAAAAAACACCAATTTTTTTCATGAGCAACTATCCTACCACAAATACAAAATGGAATCCTATTTACTCGAGTATTCATCGAGCCATTCCTGCAGGAAATGTGCTGCTGCCAGATGATCCACCACCGAGCGTTGGTCGGGCTGGGTTTTTCCCAGGTCATGCAGTTGCATTTCGACACTCTTAGAACTCAACGTCTCATCCATGTAGAACACGGGCAAACCCGTCAAATCCGCCATTGCCGCACCAAAAGCCCGGCTACGCTCTGCCATTTCGTTTTCAGACACACCAATCAACAGCTGGGCAATCCCTTCTTTCTCGATAATGTGCTGCAATTTTGGCAACAGCGTTTGATCATTTCGTACTACTTCTAGCGGTTCTGCTAGCGTGCCAAAACTTCTCGCAACCCCCACACGTATAGTGCCATAATCGATGGCTAGTGTTGTTGGCGGAAATATTGACATACTCTTCTGGTTCTACTTCATTACTGTACTAATCTGGCCACCACTATACCACGACGTAAATAGGTACCTTCTGGTGTGCACGTCACTAATTTTAGTTGTGAGCTGTCGTATTGTTGATTCAGGATATACGTATCTTCTGGCTTGACTTCCAGTTTTTCCTGAACCTCATAGGTGTACTTAATCCCATCGTGGGTAACGTATATTTGATCACCCTTCTGAAGCGTCATAATCGTGCTAAATATCGACATGTAACGACGTGGATTCTTTTCACTGGGGTTGTAAAACTGCCGCAATACCGAGTGACCAAAAATGACCGGAGCCCCTTTCTCCCCAGGGTTAGCAGTCCCAGGATATTGGATTAAACCGTTATTGAGATCAGTGCCGCCGATCTGTACACGTGCGTTTGTAACTTTTAATTTTGGAATTTCAAGAATATACGAATCTTCCGCATGAGTACCTGAATTAGCCGTCGGTACCAAACCAGCAAGCACCGTTTCATTGCCAGTGAACCAATTCGACAGATTGGTAAAATCGAGTTCATTATCGAGAATAATCGGTTCCACTCTCTGTCGCCCCATGCCGACTGCTGTCTCTTCAGCACGCGCCAAACCAATCACCAGCGGATTAACTTCCAACAACTCATGTGCTGGCACCGGGGCCACTAATGCACTCAAGTCGCGCGCTGATGCGCCAGACAAATAAGCGTTAAGTATTGGCACGGCGGCATTACCCACCAACCAAACTCCAATCAACATCAGTACGGCCGGTACACCCATTGCTCCCCAACGCACGTACCAAGGTATTTGCTTGCGAAATTTGGCAATTACTTTTTTTTCATCGTTACTATTTTCACGCTGAGTGACTACATCTCGAGCCAATAAACGCTCAATTTTCTTGTCTACTTGATCAAGAGGCACACCAGACACCATCGCCTGCCGATACAACTTGACCAACTCGTCTCTGGGCACAACTGTTGTAGTTGGGGCGTTTCGAGGCATACTTACTCTACTGTAACCTGCAGACGCGCAACTGCTGGTAGTATCTGAAGTATTTTGGCAGCAATCGAAGGGGTAAAGGTGATTCTGACTGTAGATATTGGCACGATACTCGAGACAAGTGAGGACAGCTGGGCTGCTGGTTTACCAGCAATTTGTTGTGCTACTTGATTTGCGTCGACAATTGGTCGAACTGGCGCAGACGCAGTTACCAACAACTTCACGGCTGACGATGCGGAAGCAGCTGTATCAGGCGCAGATAACATTTCAATTTTATCTCGGACTAATTCGTTCCCCGTTGGTACCTTTTGCATCAGAGCTGACTCAACTGCCTGATGCAAATCAGTTGCCTGATAGACTACACCATTAACTTGTGCCTGAAGTGTCAGTCCCACCGCTTCTGTTTCATCGCCAACTTCTGCGGTATATGTTGCATCTATTGTTTTCATTTGCCCTGTGGGCAACGCGTACTCACCAGCATTGATCTGTTGCTTAAATAATGGCTCGGCTTGACTCATCGCCTCTTGGCGAGCATCTTGCAATAGTTTTTGTCTATCCACCTCTGCAACTGCTCTCGCTTCGCGGCTACTTCCCCCTGTGAAAGCAACTTCGTTGCTTGCCGCATATGTGCTCTGATCAAAGCTATCTACCGTAAACGTCGTGTTTGCAGCCAAATTGCTATCAGGCCCAATCTTTGCGGCTGTCACTGCTACGGTGCCTTTACCAAACGTTTTCGTCTCACTATCACCCGCAGTCTGGACACTGGCAGATGCCACTGTCACTTCGGAGTCGGTCACAAACTGTACCGCACCATTCGAAAGTGTCGTACCAGCTACAAATGTTTTACTTGAGGTTGTCTTATTTAACAAGACAACCTGGCCTTTAGCCTTATCACCAACTAATTTAACCCCCGTTGAAGGAGTATTTTTGGTCACACTCACTTCCGTTGAAATTGTCTTGGCAGGCAAACTCAGTTGATCACTTCCACCTGCACTAGATGCACCAAACAAGACAGAAATCGTGTCAGTGATCGTGCTTGTCTGTGGAACAATCGTTACCACCGCTCGAGTAGCCAACCTGAGGTACAACCAACCCATCACCGTCACGGTCAAAACACCCAATACTATCCCGGCCAGAATAAAGGGATGGTGTGACACAAACGCCCGATCTTGCCGCAACCACCGTTGGATGAGCGAAGGACCAGTTTTTTTGCCCAGCTGCCTCGGTACTTCGAGTTCAAGATCTGCTTCTAGCTCAGGCGTAGTTGGTTGAGAAGTACTATGCATTTCCACTGGAATACCAAATGTTTTCGCCGTAGTTTGATCTTTTTGTTCTAGCTGCGGTGCAACAGTTGCCACAAGGCCAGTTGCTGCCCGACCCGCTTCTTCACTAACTGCTGCCACCAATTCAGCCGTTGGCACTACTTCCAGCAGCGGAGCTGCTGACCATGGAGTAGATTCACCCCAGGTAAATGTGACAAAATCATGACGCAGTGCCTGCAGTTCATCACTACTCAGTGAAGCAGAAACTAACCACACTTTTGCCGGCCAAATTGATTCTGCCGTTTCATGCCGAGCCAGCGCCTCTACCACATCAGCTGCTAGATTTCCTGACCGACCCACACTCTCTTGTACTTGGATTTGACCTAACCGCAGTACTGTCAGAAATACTTCTTGCGTCGTCAAATACACGACGATGGCATTCGCCTGCGGTTGTCGATGTAACATCTGTTGGACATATGCTTCTGGACTAACTGCGAAACCAAGTGGCTTAAGCGTCAAACTTTCACTCAATTTCTTGAGCCAGGCTTTTGCCTCATCAGAGAGTTCCCCTTTGCTTGCCATCCAACCTGGTTCGACACCAAAGACAACTTTGGTCACTTCTTCAGAAGCTCGATCGAGTTCTTGCAAACTCGCGTCTGCCTCGACTAAACCTTCCTGATGATCTACAAAATGATGTAATCCTGAAGTTTGTTGAACAACAATTTGGCCATCATCTACTGCCCACCAACCCGCACTGACGTGTTTTTCTCCCAACACCAATGTCAGACCAGCTTCACGGGCAACCACAGTTTCAGTACGAGAAAAAAATCCCATACCTCCATTTAAACAAATCTAGAGACATAAATGAAGCCTCGAAGTGAGATCTGCCTACTCAGCCGAAGCAAGCTCAGCGTAAATTCGTCTTACACCTGCCGAGACAGCTTGTTCTTTGGTCAGCTTGATTTTGCCAATCACTCCTATGTGCTCCACATGAGGCCCGCCACACAGTTCTTTGGAAATCCAGTCCGAATCCACGTCACGACCAACGGTATAAACCGATACTTCATCAGGGTATTTTTCAATGAAAAAAGCAATAGCCCCTGAATCAAGCGCAGCTTGTTTGGCCATGACCTGACGTGTCACCGGCAAGTCCGCTTTTATCCAAGCATTCATCTGATCCTCCACTGCCTTCAGTTCCGCAGCAGTCACTGCTTGAGAATGTGAGAAATCAAAACGTAACCGCTCGGCGGTCAAATTAGAACCTTTTTGCTGGACATGTGTGCCGAGTACCTGACGTAGAGCTGCTTGCAATAAATGAGTGGCTGTATGGTACTTGGTCGTGATTTCCGAATGATCAGCCAAACCACCCTTGAACATGCCTGCTGAAGCGGAACGAGACGCATCGCGATGAGCCTTAAAGGCAGCTTCAAACTGCTCTCGATCGACCTGTTGCCCACGCTCACGGGCGATTTCCTCGGTCAATTCCCAAGGAAACCCATAGGTCTCATAGAGCTTGAATGCATCAGCACCAGTTAAGTGGGGATACTTCTCAATTTCACTTAACCCCTTGCTTAATGTCTGTCGAAACTTTTTTTCTTCTGTACTCAAAATCTCCAAGATTCTCTGTCGTTGCCCGAGCACGTCGGGATATGCATCTTGATACATGTTGATGACAACCTCTGCCACGTCTGACACAAACGGTTGCTCTACACCCATCATTTTGGCAAAACGTACTGCTCGACGTACAAGACGACGTGCAACGTAACCCTGTTGCTTATTGGAAGGATACACTCCGTCAGCAGCTAACATCGTTGCAGCCTTCAGATGATCCGCAATCACACGATACGATCGTTTCACCTCATCATTTGCCTCTAAATAGCGCAAATCAGTAATCGTATCAATCACGTCGAGAATCGGAATAAATGCGGACGTCACAAAAACATCACGTTCACCCATGGCAGCAGCTGCTATCCTCTCGAGTCCGCCCCCAAAGTCAACATTTTTTTGTGGCAATTCTGCAAAACTTCCATCTGTCTGTTTTTGATACTGCATGAAAACAGAATTGCATACTTCCAAAAATCTCCCACAGTCACAGTTGACGTGGCATGGTTCATCCTTCCAGACTGATTTTTCATGCAACTGTAAATCTGCCCCAAAGTCATAGAATATTTCACTGTCAGGGCCACCTGGTTCACCTGCTGGCATATTAGCTGGCACACCAGACCGAGACCACCAGTTTTTCTTTTCTTCATAATAAAAAATTCGACCATTTTGCATGCCGTCACGATCAGCAAAATCTATATCTGTCGCCACAATGCCCACCTCAGCAAATACCTTTTTCCAGATGTTGACTGATTCAACATCTCGAGGAATACCTAACTCTTCACTACCGCGAAATACGGTCACAAACAACCGCCGAGGATCAAAACCCACTTCTTTGGTCAAGAATTCGAACACCCATGAAAGTTGCTCAGCTTTAAAGTAATCTCCCAATGACCAATTTCCTAACATCTCAAAGAAAGTGGTATGCCTATTGTCGCCAACTTCTTCAATATCTTGTGACCGAAAAGATTTTTGCGAATCAGCTATCCGGGTACCCTTTGGATGCTTTTCGCCAAGCAAAAAAGGAACCATTGGTTGCATACCAGAACTGGTAAAAAGCGTGGTTGGATCATTTTCTGGTACAAGAGCCGATGAAGGAATAATGGCATGCGAACGAGGGGTAGCAGCAAAAAAGGCTAGGTATTTTTGGCGAATGGTGTTGAAATCGGCAGGATAGGAAGAAGTGGACATGGTGGTATTTTACCAGCAGTTGCCCCAGACCTACACTCCCTTAAACTTGGTGGTCTTCCCATGTGCTCTTTTTCGCGGCTGCGACTCTGATTTAGCACGACCTTCTTCGACTGCCTCTTCAAGCTTAGTTTGAAAAAGTGTCCACACATCTCGGAGTGAACCAATTCCCGTCAATCCATCGCCTCTGTCAGGCAACATCGCTTTTGCAGATTTCCATTCTTCCACTAGCCGTGCCTTGATGTCTCGGCCTTTGTCCGTGCCAAACAAAAAAAAGCCTGCTGCACCAGCAAATAACCCAACAGTAAATCCTGTTACAAAAGAACCATTGTCTGTGTGAGCGTCATCAGGCATATACCCATTATCTATCAGATTTGGGACGATTCAACCAGCCAACAAATGTTTCAAAGACTTTGAAGCCAGAACTCAGACCAGACGCCATCCCACCCAAATTATGAAGTGGCTGCGTGATTGAGGCCACAGTACTGTCAACAGTATCTAGTGTGGAATTGACTTTTTGTAGGGTTCGTTGCACTTCCGTCAACACACGAAACAGCTGTATGCCCACTACAGATAACACAATGGTCAAGATAACAAGGGCGGTGGTGAGAATGTACGGTAAATAATCCATATCTCTACTATAACAAACTTTTATCAATTTCTGGTCAGAAAAAAGTCAGAACTGGACATACACCGTCCGTTGGACTAGGCGAACTTTACCCTGCCGGTCACTGGCTTCAACGGTAATGGTGTTGAGGCCTTCTCGAGGTAAGATGATTTGGCTCATGAAGCTGCCATCTGGTTGAAGTGCCACGGGTTCGTCATTAATTTTCACTGTTGCCTCTGGTTTAGTTTGTCCGATAACTTCTACTTGGGCTGCTACTGATTGATTTTCGGTAGGACTTGAAACAGTTAGGGTTGGTGGTTGATTTAACTGATACCACTGTACACCCACATACCCTAAAATGACCGAAAATATCACCGCTAAAATGATCACGGCACCTGTGATGGGGGTGGAGAGCTGACGTTTTTTGAGCACTGGCTTAAGGAAATCGCGCGGAATCAGCTGACCTTGGGTGCTTTCTTTGTAATCACGACGCAACAACCCTAGCAGTGGTCGGTAATCCAAACCAAACACTTGAGCATACGCCTTGATGTAACCCCTAACAAATGTGGCTGCTGGGAGTGCGGAAAAGATATTTCCCTCGAGCGCTTCCAGATATTCAGGGCGCACCCGAGTCCGACTCGATAACTCCGCCACACTCATCCGATGGGCTGTCCGCTCATCACGAAGTAATTCACCAATCGTTTTTGTTTGCATGCAGTACTACTATCAGACTACGCGTTAGTCAACCAATACGCTTTGCACTACTTGTGAAACTCGTTGTCCATCCGCATTGCCTTGCACTTCTTTCATGACCATACCAATCAATTGACCTTGAGCAAGCTCAGGGTGTGCCGCCCGGACAGTAGTAACAATTTCTCGAATTTGATCATCGGTTAGTTGTTGTGGCTGGTAACTTTCCAATACCGAGAGTTTTTGCTGCTCTTCAGTCACCAGGTCAGCACGTCCAGCCTTCTCATACTCGGCAAGTCCTTCGCGGATTTGCTTGATCTGGCGAGCAATGATCTTGATAATGCCAGCATCATCTTGTTCACCATGATCAATCTCAACATTACGTATTTCTGCTTGGAGAAATCTAATGGTATTCAACCGCACCATATCACGTGCGCGCATGGCCGTCTTCATATCTTAAGAAAGTTGGAGTTTGAGTGACATAGGTTTCCTTTTTGTTATCTCTATTCTACCGTATCAAAGCCCCCCGCCAAGGGCGGGGGGCTACTTGGTCAGATTTTGGTCAATATATTATAGATATTTTTCGATTTGAGCCTTAGCTGATTCATATGGCACAGCCCCTGGAATCAACTCTGCTTGACCATCTTGAGTCAAGATAATCGTACCAGGCGTACCAGTAATACCAGCAGCAGTACCATCATTGAGACTATCAGTGACAAATTGGGCATATTTACCACTAGTCAGACACTCATTAAACTGCGTTTCGTTGATACCAAACTCTTTAGCAACCGTTAACGCTGTATCAGTATTCAATTTGCCACCAAGCTTGTCTTGTTCTGCAAACATGCGAGTAGCATACTGCCAGAATGCATCTTTGCCTTTTTGTTCGACTAGACATTCAGCAGCTTCTGATGACTTCTGTGCATTTGGGTGAAATGACAGTGGATAGTGGCGATACACCCACGCTACTTGGTCGCCGAACTCCGCTTTAATTTTTTCCATCGTGGGGTGGAAACGTGAACAGAACGGACACTCAAAGTCACTGTACTCAATTAGTACAACCTTGGCGTTTTTATTGCCCTGAATATGGTCTGAATCACTCACTTTTTTTGCTTTCAGTAGTTGGTCAGCTGTTGGGCCTGTATCACCTACCGCAGCTGGTGCTGGAGAAACCGCCGCTGTTGGTGATCCGCCACCAGTACCGGTATAACCTTTTTTCAGAAACTGATTTTCAGTCCACAGTGAACCAACCATAAACCCACCCAAAAAGAACAAGCCAAGTAAAAATAAAATAGCAAAGTTATTGGAGAGAACTTGGACTGTGTTGTTAAATGAATACGGAGCGCTCATGATGTCCTTTTATACTAGTGTCTACCTGCAACAATGTGCCACGTCATCTTTCTACACTTCGTAGTAAATTGCAAGCCCGAAATCAGCTAGATTCTCACGTACAATAAAGACAGGCTCCGCATGACATCTTCACCTTCGACACCAATACGAATTTTTTCCCCGTATGAGCTTGCTCACCTAAAAAGGCATGACGTTGACCCTAACTCACTAGCCGCAGATGATGATCGGCCAGTTGAGTATATTACTGGTGTAGTTCCATTCTTAGGTCGTGAGTTTCATGTCACCTCAGACACTCTTATTCCTCGAGTAGAGACTGAAGAATTAACGCGTCGTATACGAGAAAAATATCTCAAGCAAACCCCAGGCAAAATTACCATAGCCGACGTAGGAACCGGCTGCGGAGCCATTGGCTTAACAGTCGCTTGGGATTTGACCAAACATGGACATCAAGTAACTACCTATGCAAGTGATATCTCTGCTGCTGCCATCGAAGTCGCTCGGCAAAATTATGCACTCCTTCTTGCTCAAGAACCGACCAATGCCCCCGTTGAAATGCATCTCCTCGAATCG
>JBPOHR010000038.1:0-10774 GCA_052035325.1 Patescibacteria group bacterium | reverse complement strand
ATACGACCCTAGTACCTTCACAGTCCCTGCCTTCAACTTGCGCGGCCTCAGCTACCTAACTGCTCTAGCAGCTTTTGAAGCAGCCCTCGAGACAAAAACCACCTATTTTATCTTTGAATTGGCTCGCAGCGAGATGAAGTATACGGATCAAACTCCCGACCAACTGGTCTCATCAATTATGGGCGCAGCGCTTACCGCAGGTTGGCGCGGTCCAGTCTACATCCAAGGAGACCACTATCAACCCAAACCAAACACCCCTGGTCACATTCGTCCCGGGGAGAAAGACAGCATCAAGCAACTGATCACCGCCAGCCTAGAAGCAGGTATCTATAATCTGGATATTGATGGTTCAACTCTGGTCGATGCAAGCCAACCCAGCGAGTACGACCAACAGCGGCCTAATTTTCTCTTTACCGCCGAAATGATTCATCACATCAATACTGAAGTGGCTCGAATCAATGCAAGTCGAGCCGCCAGGCATGAATCGTCACTTCCTCCCATCAACATTGGTTGTGAAATATCCGAAGTAGGGACACATTTATCACGTTCTTCACAGCTAGCCGCTTTCATGACTGGCCTCCGCGATGAAGGTGGTATCACTGATGACAGCCTACCTACCAAAGTAGCGATCGAAACCGGTACTGCTCATGGCGGTAAGGTCAACCGAGATGGCACCAACGCCCCCATGCACGTTGACTTTGATCAGCTCCAGGCTATCTCAATGATTGCCAGGCGTAAGTACGGCATGGCTGGCGCTGTCCAACACGGCGCAAGCACTTTGGATAAAGACTTGATGTCACGTTTCCCCACCGCGGAAGCGTGTGAAATCCACCTCTCCACTGGTTTTCAGAACACCATCATGGACCATCCGGCATTTCCACCTACATTACTAAACAAAATGTATAGTTGGTGCGAAGAGAACTGTGCCGCAGAGCGTAAGCCAGACTGGAGTGATGCTCAATTTCTGATTAAAACTCGAAAAAAAGCTTGGGCACCATTCAAAGAAGAGACTTGGGATTTGCCAGAGGGAGTACAAACTAAGATTAAAGAAAGTCTCAGATTAGAGTGTCAAGAATACTTTACCAATCTCGGAGTAGCTAAAGCCTCACAGCGTTTGAGTAATATTTGCTAGCAATGCTTCTAACTCAATAGTAGGTGGCATACCTACTATGTCCTCCCAGGTAGCCTTTACATCTGGCGCGGCAGTCTTTTCCGCTAGCAATTTATTTATTGATTGTATCCATTGCTCCATCAACCTAGCTAGATCATCCTCCTCTTTCACTTTCTGTTGCTCAACTACATCCAGACTAATTCGGCGCAGGCGAATGGGTGTTTTTGAACGCTCTTTAATACTGTCCGTTGTTACAGATGAGCCAGAAGGTAACGTGATAGTTAGCGTAAAAGCATATATACTCTGCTGTTCTGAATGGCCGGGCTGCTGTGCAAAACGGACTTCATACCTACATTCACCCACCTGTGGAACATCCAGTATAACTTCATACACGTGATCCTGACGAATTACTGGGTAGTGTTCTTTTTCTTCGTTTGGATAGCATGGAGGATCGCAATCATTTTCAGGTTTTGTCATTATGCAAAGATTCCTTTTACTAGTGCAGCAGATAAATCACTTGCCATTCCCGCGTGAGATTCTGAAAGTGTTTGATATGCCTCTATTAAACCATTCGGTGTCCCATCTGTCCGACTCAAAATGGATTTAACCTCATCTTTACCAATTTCACCATATAGGTCCTTTTCCACATCAGCAACAGTGCGAGCCTGGTTATACAAAAAAGTATTAGACACACCAAACCTTAAAATTGGCTGCGAAGTATAACTCTTTTCAAGTAGTGTGCCCCCCATAGAACGCTCACGTATTGCTAGCTCTTTAAGAAAGTCATTATGTAGCTGTAGTTCGTTTAGAGCAAAGGGATCCTGCATGGGGATGATCGAAGGCAAGTGACTCTCGAGTAATCGAAAACCAAAAAGTGTATAAAAATCGCGATAAGCCTGGATAATTTCTCGATAACGATCAGTGTTAAGTTCTTGTTCATGCTGCCCGAACACCTCCATGGCATCAAAGCCATCCATCGCCCTAAGCATAGTCAAATAAGGCGGTGCTGGTTCATCAAAACCGTACCTTTCTAGTAGTGGTGAATAAGCCATTTTTGCGCTGCCAGCATGCCGCATTACTTGCTCTCTCTGTTCCTGATCATCCGAAGTCATACTCATCTCCATATCGTCTTGTCCACTTGGAGTAGTAATGACTACACCTGCATGGCTAGCAGCCTGATTGGCCTTAGAATTGGTAAAGACTACTGCTTTAATTAGCTCTGAATACCGTGCATATCGCGCTGTATACAACGGTGCCAATGCATCGCCTAGCGCTACTCTGCCCATTTTTTGAACGACATCAAATATCACTGCCACTTGTTCATCAGGGTTTTGCTGATTATGTTGAGCGCACATCTCCAACAGGACATCCAGGACCGTTTGCTCATCATCGGAAGTTACTTCTTTGCCCGTCGCAAATGATTGTTTATCTATGCAAAAACCTGTTTTAGAACCAAGTGTAATTATGAGTACTCTTCCACCATTGTCTATTTGTGTCTTCCACGCCTGAATAGCTACTTCAGGCGCCAAAGGCACATTGGGTTCACCATTAGTTTCAGATCTAAAAGGAATTGGCTTGCCAACGTTGGCCTCACCGACAGTTAAAGCTACTGTCCCGTATACATCCGAGCCATTTTCGAGATTGTATATTACTCTTCCTCCATACTTGAGGTGTAGGGCACTTGCCATCCAGGCAATAGCGTTTCCACCCGAACTCAAGAGATATATATGTTCACGCAATGCGACATCATCTTTTTCTGCCATTTCTGGAGGCAAGTAGGCTTTTAGGAGGGGCAACCATTGTTCTACTTTTTCACCAAACTCTTGTTCCACACCTCGTTGTATCTCAGATAGTTTTACTTTTAAAACTTCCTCACTATTTGCTGTAGCAATTGCATCGAGTATCTTGATGCGCAACGTGTGCCATTTTTCTTTTAAATACTGCCTCATCCCAAACACCCATGACGTCGTTTCTCCAGAATGGAACTCATCAGGGTCTCTTGAAGGTCGATGGTGGGCTTTGTCCAACTGAACGTCACCCAATACTCGTGCTAATTTTTTGTCTTCAACAGGATCTTCATGCGTTAACACATGTTCTAAAGCTGGAAAGCCCAAGCTTGCAATTCTTTTTGCTGCCTCTTTTAAGTCATCATCAGAGAACCGCTCGTGAGAATTGAGTGGTACATCGGTTGTTCGTATTTTAGATTCAGCTGCAGTCACTTTTTAATTTTACCTCACTAAGCGCAAAAAAAGCGCTTTGTTATGGCCTCGACCTATTTTCACAATCCGTTGCCAGATCATTATTGTCGGCGCTGAGGCGTTTCAAGACTCTGTTCGGGATGGGAAGAGTTGGTTCCACCTCGCTCAAGAGACCATAACAAAACGCTGTTTTTAAAGTGAATAACTACCGAGGTAGTGTATCACGTTAGGGTTGTACACCCTAAAAAGTGAAGAGAATTGGACATGCGCCGAACATATCACGTAGTGCTTAATATGTTCAATTGACACTTAGTACAGTTAGGCTGAACCTATTACTAGGCTTACACCGACTGCCTATCAACGTTGTAGTCTACAACGGGTCTAATGGAGAAAGTTAATCTTGGAGCCAGTTTCCCGCTTAGATGCTTTCAGCGGTTATCTGTAAATGATTTAGCTACCCTGCAGTGCGCTTGACAGCAACAACAGGAACACTAGGGATCACCTCACCCCGGTCCTCTCGTACTAGGGGCAACCCTCCTCAACTTTCTAACGCTGACACCGGATAGAGGCCGACCTGTCTCACGACGGTCTGAACCCAGCTCATGTACCGCTTTAATTGGCGAACAGACAAACCCTTGGGACCTTCTTCAGCCCCAGGATGCGATGAGCCGACATCGCGTAAATCTTAAATTTTCATTTAAGCCTGACTATACCTTCATCCTAATATTCTGTATTTAGGACGTGAGCGTGTTATAGAACGTATTTGTTTTCAACGAACTATCCGTAACATTTTACCCCTTGTTACGAGTCGATACGGGGTCATAACGGTAATTTATATTTCATGCAACTTGGCATAAGAGGCTCAATTAGACGTTTCATATACTGCGCACTTGGCTGAAACAACCGTATACGCCAATATGATTTGTCTTTATTTAAGCTTCCCAGAATACCAAACTGTCTTTTCAGACAATAGAGTAAAAAAGTTTGATCTTCAATACTAAATTGTTGAGTGTTTAGATATAAACTACGACGATTTTGTGCTCCATCATCCATAAACCATATAGCTAAAGCCAGAGGCGTTAGTCTGAGTAATCGAGAAATGTGTTTTCGTCGAGATATTGGATCGTAATATTGCCGATAGTAGTCTGTAAAGACTGGCAAACTTCGTGTCCAAAATCTATATCCGACGCGTTGTTCATTTCCCAGATATACACTAGGTTTTTGAATACAATATGGAGACAAAAAGACGTATTTCCAATCAACATACTTTTGTTGGTTAATTGAATGCCCTATCTTGAGATATGCATGAGTTTTGCAACTCATAAACCCATCTCCTAATACGGATCCTATTACAACAGATTGTTGATCAATCGTTAGACTTCCCACGGTGTTTCCATATTCTACTATTTAAAGATTAATATCTAAATAGTGAATAACAGGGTTCACCGTTATGAGCTCATGTTTATCTTGTCTAAAGGAGTTGTGTCTCCCTTGCAAGAACAGCACCAAATCATTACTGATTTGGGACCCCGATTTTAATTAAGGTAGCAAACCGCGCCGACGCTAGGGACGCTTAGGCGCGATAACTCTGTTATCCCCAGAGTAGCTTTTATCCGATAAGCCCGGTGACTTCCACAAATCACACGAGGATCACTATAACCTGCTTTCGCACCTGCTCGGCTTGTTGGCCTCACAGTCAAGCACCCATTTCCTATTGCGGATACAGCCCGATTTCCATCCGGGCTAAGGGTACCATTGCGCGCTTGCGTTACTCTTTAGCAAGCAACCTCCCCAGTTAAACTACCTACCAAACAGTGTCCTGTGTAACGTATGCAGTTACATTCAGTGAGAGAGTATATAGAAAACGAGCGGTATTACACTGATGGTTCCACACTAAATGAAGAACCTCCCGCCTATTCTAGGCAATTCCCTATACACCCTCAGTGTCAAGCTGTAGTAAAGCTTCATGGGGTCTTTTTGTCCTGGTGTCAGTAGGCCGCATCTTCACAGCCATTTCAATTTCGCCGAGTACTAGTTTAAGACAGTATGAGACTTGTTAAACCTTTCATGCACGTCACCAATTAAGCGACAAGGAACTTCGCTACCATAGAACAGTTATAGTTACTGCTGCCGTTCACTGGGGCTTCGATTGAAGGCATATTCCGCTCCGAAGAGCGGGTACACCCTCGCAATTAACCTTCCAGCACTGGGCAGGTTTCAGCCCGTATATTTCCTCTTACGAGTTTGCACGGACCTGTGTTTGTGGTAAACAGTCAATCTCACGTCATTCACTGCGGCTCCTCTTGCGAGGAGCAGGGCATCTTTCGAAAGTACGCCCAGTTGTTTTGCCGAGTTCCTTAAACTAGTTTCTCTCGCTTCCCTTAGTCTACTCGACTAATCCACCTGTGTCGGTTATCGGTACGATTCAATCAGTTTCTCTTTGCGATGCTTTTCCAGGATGATGACATCACTAGTCACAGTTCGACCGAAGTCTCCCCATGCGTTCACACCTCAGATAAACGCCCGCGTGGATTTGCCTGCGCGGACTGCTTTGGTGCTTTGAGTATGATTTCACTTCATACTGCTAGTTAGCCGTCACCGTCACACCCCAAATCAAACGAAACTGACCAAGGACAGGAATATTAACCTGTAATCCATCGGCTACCCCTCCTTGTGGAGGGCTTACCTTAGGGTCGCCTAACCCGCACACGACGAACGTGGGTGCGGAAACCTTGGACTTCCGGGAATGGAGATTCTCACTCCATATTCGCTACTCATGCCGGCATTCGCACTTCTGATCACTCCAGTCACTCCTCACGGGTGACCTTCACAGTACACAGAACGCTCCCTTACCACTTATATACAAAATATATAAATCCTAAGCTTCGGTTCGATATTTGAGCCTCGTTGAGTTTTCAGCGCATGTTTCCTTGGCTAGTGAGCTGTTACGCTTTCTTTGAAGGATGGCTGCTTCTAAGCCGACCTCCTAGGTGTCTAAGGAAACACACTTCTTTTCCCACTCAATATCGATTAGAGACCTTAGCTGTAGGTCTGGATTGTTACCCTTTTGCTTCTGGAGCTTAGCCCCCAGATGCTGAGTGCCGTGTAGAGACAATGGTATTCGGAGTTTGACTAGATAGCCAATCTTGCGACTGAACTACCCGATCAGTGCTCTACCCCCACTGTCATTCGCACGACCCTATACCAAAATATATTTCAGGGAGAACCAGCTATCACCGAGTTCGATAGGCATATTACCCCTTACCACAATTCATCCGAGATTCTTGCAGCAATCACCGGTACGGACCTCCACTGCATGTTACTGCAGCTTCATCCTGATCATGGTAAGCTCACCCGGTTTCGGGTCTATAACGCGCTACTTAACGCCCTATTCAGGCTCGCTTTCACTATGGCTCCGAGATGGCAATCTCTTAACCTTGCAGCGCGCAATAACTCGCCGGCTCATTCTTCAATAGGCACGAGATCACTCCTTGCGGAGCTCTCTCTGGTTGTTAGCAGATAGTTTCAGGTACTATTTCACGGGGTCTTCAACCCTTCTTTTCACCTTTCCCTCACGGTACTCGTTCACTATCGGTCTTGTCTGGTATTTAGTCTTGGACTGTGGTCAGCCCAGATTCAGAAGGGAGTTTGCCGTCTCCCAGCTTACTTAGGAATCCTTCTAGGGAACGTTCAGTTTCGCATACAGGGCTATCACCTGCTATGGCTACCTACTCCACGGTATTCTGCTACTGTTCGTTCTCCATGTTGAAGGTCCTGCAACCCCGAATAAATTCGGTTTAGACTGTTCCCTGTTCGCTCGTCGCTTACTAAGGGAATCTCTTACGATTTTTTTTCCAGCGCCTACTGAGATATTTCACTTCAGCGCGTTACCCCCGGATAATAAATTATCCAGTACCTGGGTATTACCCCAGGTGGATTTCTCCATTCGGACACCGCCGGATCACAGCTTCGTGACAGCTCCCCGACGACTTTCGCGGTCTTGTGCGTCCTTCTTCGGCCAGACAAGCCAAGGCATCCACTATCTGCTTTAATTCACATATCAGGCTGTGATATGTTTGGCTACATGACGATTCTCTTCACTTTTTAAGGTACAACGTGTCGCTTTCGTCACCGACATGAAGTCAGAGACAAAAGAATTAGCTGCGAGCAGCTAAGTGCTAGTCACCAGAGATCTCATTACAAGACAACCAGTAACCAGTACTTAACAGCCCAGGGCTGTTTCTTTTCTATATATGTGGGCTTAGCTGGTGGACCTGAGGAGATTCGAACTCCTGACCTCCTCATTGCAAATGAGGCGCTCTAACCAGCTGAGCCACAGGCCCAGAAAGAAGTGTACTGTTGTTAACGGTTCGGTAGGGTTTCGCGCAATGCGAAAAAGTGGAGGGATTCGGCCGCAATCAGGCGGACGCGAATGTCGCTAAAAGTTGATGTTGCTCGCTTGATACGAGCTGCTGTTCCCGAACAGAATCACTATTATAGCGTAGAGAAAACAGATTGCAAGAAGAAGCAGTTGCTATGAAGATAGTTAACGAAAAACATTCTCAGATTCGATAACAGTACCAAAAGTAACTAAGCCTGCATCTACTAGCCCGAATTGTTTTGCCATTCGCTGATACAAAATCATCCTTCTCTCATCGGATGCATTGACGATTAACCTCAGTTTGAGCGTATGTGTAATGAAGTGAATGAGATGGAAAAGCAAATGCGCAACATTGAATGAACCTGCTTCTGGTGTAGCAGACACACTTCTTGCATCGGCCGGCAATAACTCACCCTGAGTCTTATTGACCTGTTTTTTTCCTAAACCAACTTCTACAACGCCAACACCTCTTCGAGAAACATTAATTTGATGAGTTGGTGTACTAACTTCTAAATCTTGAGAGAAAAATTCCACTGTAACACCAGGAAACTGGTTCCTGAGAAAAAAGGATATTTTTCTTCTATCACTAAACCAGGTGTTTCTGGGTAAAGACAAAAAGTCTTGCTTAATCTCAAGCAATAAGGGTGCTATAACACCTTGGTAATCGGGGTGAGTTTGCCCACCCAACAGCATTACCACCTTTATTGCAAAACACATAGGGAAGGGATAATCAGTTCTAGCCTGCTCCAATTCTTTTGCTAAAACTTCAGCCTCCTTGAGGCATTCTGCAATCATTGTTCTCTCTTCTGCAGTAGATAGTGAAAAGGTGTTCAAATCTAGTAATAGAAAATATTTTGTCAGTCTTCTGGCTATGATCTGAATTTCATCTCTTTGATAATTTGCAAAACTAGGTAAAGACTGCACACAATTATCAAAAAAAGAAACTAGCTCTGGTGGTTCTAAATCTATTTGGTAAGATTTTTCAACGAAAAGTGGCATTCCCTAACTCCAATACCCTGGCCACTGCTTCATAAACTCCTTGCGCGCCTCGCCCTTCAGGTGTGGCACGAAGGGGCGAAAACTCATCACGTGCTCCGGATAGTGTCGCAGCGCGTAGAGAACCTTATTCACATAATGCTGCAAATCTTCGGCAACGGCCACATTTTCAATATAAAAATACTTCTTGTTAATCCGCTCACCACGCTCATCATCGGTGGCGAGACCAGAGCTCGCCGCACTCGACCGAGCCGTAAACGTCCCCAAGCGAAAGATCGCCTGAACAAGTCCCTTCGTATAGGAACCCGTATCCACAATCATCTCAAGGGGCAAACTTAAATTGTGCCGATTGAAGGGTGTGGTATAGATAAACTTGGTCAAACGCTGTGAGGTAATCAACATAATGCTGCGCCTCCACAGAACACTCACCCACCACCCACCAACACCTGCCGTCACCGCTGCTACGATAAGTGCCAGCATCTGGATGACTACCGCCATCTCCCCTACATACGGCTGGACTAAGCTTCCTAGAGCAAAACCTGCCGACAACATCGCGGCGGCGGCAAACAAGACGCTTGCCAACCTCACCCAAAGCATCGTTTTGTTCTCGCGAGTCACAAACAGAATCACTTCATTTGAAGCCTGGCCTGGGAACTTATAGTGATAGGGAAATTCGAAGTGAGCGATATCAAAGATGCTGTGACTCATTGGATATTTCCTACAAACAGCGTATTACCACTATACTGACCGGTCACTGTCACCGTTTTACCGACATACGTGTCCAGATCTATCGCATAACTATCAATCCCAATCGGCTGCTCACCAGCAACCTGCAGAAAATATTGTCCATCTTGACCAGTCACCGTGCCTTTTTTGGTTGTGTTGCCAGTTTTGCTGCCGGCATTTTCAGCACCAAAACTCTCTTGGGTCGTACTAGTTGCGGGGAGACTTGTTTTTGCTTGACAGCCTGTCAGTACCAGCACGCTCATTAACACGATGGTCAGTGCAATGTTTTTCATACCTCTAGTGTATCACTTGCGAACTCTTCCAATGACATTAATGGCGATGTTTCTCAAGTATCTTTGTCGTAGAAATCTCTGGATTATGAGGGTGAACCACAATGACCTTCCCACCAACCTCTGTCATCAGACGCTGCTTTACCTCTTGAAAAGCCGAGTGGGCTGACACCGCCAGATAACGCGGATGAATAAGTTGGATCAATGCGCGATAATCTGCCAATTCCGTAAATAACTCTGGTAATTCAAACACCACATCCGCAATACCTAGTTCTTGAAGACGCTTTTTGCGCTGTGATGCTGCAAATACCGGTCGATCTACTCCTTTCATATGCCTGACACGAACATCAGACTCGATACCAACCACGAGCAATCCGCCTAACTCCTTTGCCCGTTGCAAGAATGCCACATGTTCGCGATGCAGGACATCAAACACACCCGTGACCAGAGTAATATTTTTTGCCAAATAAGCAACTTCTTCTAGCCAAGACACCATATACTCCATATCTGACCAGTCTTGCCAGCGCGTGGTGATGTGTACACGGGTAATCACTCTACGCAACGCCACTAACCAACCAGCACGAACTAGTTGTTCGGTGGCACGGGGGTGAAAAAGAGCTTGGTGGTAGGTCACAAATTCATTTGTCAGATGACGCCACATGTATACACGTTGTAGTAGGAATGCCACACCATTAAGCGCAGAGACGAATGTATAGGTAGTTTGAGGGGCAATGCTTCGACTCACCGGTGTTGAATCCCATTGAGGCAGCCATGCAGATACCCATTTGTGTCTGGTATTCAGCCACTCCCCTACTCCGCCTCGATCAAACAGCCACTTCATTTGTTTGAGTTCATACGCGGTATATAAGTTGGCTGGCCAGGGACGAACTTTGTCAGTTTTCTCTAGCCAAATATTCATGCACCATCGCCACGTAGATTGAGTAGTACTAAGGTCTTGCCAATCACCATCCCATCCACTACGATGCCCCGTTCCAAAGGCCAAAATGCCAACAAGCAGTCCTGTTAACCAGAGCTGCCACTGGTTTGTCACCACGAGAAAATCGATAGCATC
>JBPOHR010000034.1:0-6292 GCA_052035325.1 Patescibacteria group bacterium | reverse complement strand
TGGAGCCGATGAATCATGTGATACGCATCCAATGGTGTAATTGGTACAAGCCCCCATGCCACATCTTTGTACAGCTCGGTGTACACACCACCTTGACCTACCGCAATAGCTTTACCAAGACTAGGGTCAGTCATCATCCCTACAATTAATTCTGTACCTGCAGCTGTCTGAAACGGAATTATTTCCACTCCCTCTAGTCGTGCATGTGGTGCTTTATCATGCACCGTTGCTATCAATGTCCGATATGCTTTGGCCACGTCAGTTGGATGAACATCAAGCACGACACCCCCGACATCTGTTTTATGAGTAATATCAGGTGACACAATTTTAAGCACTACTTGCCGCTGCCACCTTCGTGCAACTTTTTCGGCCTCACTACTCGACTGCACAACTTGGTGTGGCAACATGGGTATACTGGCGGCTTTGAGTAATGTGGAACACTGTTCGGCACTCAACCACTCACTTTCAGTTTGCTTCAAGACCTTTTCAATCGTGGCATCATGAAAATCGGAAAATCGAAATGTCTTCGTCAACTTCACACCATCCTGGGTGACAATTTTACTTGAACTCTCTTGTCCCAACCATTCGCGCCAATCTGTTAGTGCACCCAATGCGCGCGATGCTGACTCTGGAAACCACGTCGTCGCCACGCGTCCTTCGTGCAACAATCGAATTCCTCGCTCTACTCGGTCCTGACCCATAAACGTCACAATCATCGGCTTACGCGTAGTTGCCTTCACGGCCACAATGGCTCGAGCCGTAGCTTGTACTTCTGTCATTGACTGTGGTGTCAAAATTACTTGGACTGCATCGACATTCGGATCGAGCACGACTGCTTGAAGTGTCTGCTGATATCGCTCTGCTGGCGCATCACCCAAAATATCGATAGGATTTTTTACACTAGCAGCAGCAGGCAAAAAAGACTTCAGATTGTCACGCGTCATGTCACTTAATTCCGCCAAACAGAGATCTTCGTCAATAAGCGCATCTGCACTCAACACACCCGGACCACCTGCATTTGTAATCACGGCAACTCGACAATCTTTAGGCGGCACAGCACGCGTAAATACCTCTGCCAAATCAAACAACTCAGCAACGCTATCCGCACGAATCATGCCAGCTTGAGCAAATAATGCTTCATATGCAGCATCATTACCTCCCAACGCACCAGTATGTGATGCCGAAGCTTGTGCACCTGCAGCCGTACGACCAGACTTTAGCACAATCACTGGTTTGGGCCGATGATTTGCTACCATCTGGCGTGCAAGTCGAACAAGTTGCTTAGCATGTGTCAGTTGCTCAACATAGGCCAAAATGACCTTCGTCTTTGGATCTCGGTAGAAATACTCAAGTAGTTCCAATTCAGTGATAACCGCTTTGTTGCCTACAGAAACAAATTTCGAAAAGCCAAGCTGTCGCTCCCGTGCGTAATCAAGAATACTGGCGCAAATTGCACCACTTTGGGACATGAACGCAATCTCACCCTCTTCGGGCATAATTGGTGCAAATGATGCATTCAACTTAATTTCTGGTGTCAGAATACCCAGACAGTTTGGCCCAATCAAAGTGATATCGTACTCAGCTGCTACCTTTGCTAATTCCAACTCATCGTTGAAGTTGCCAACTTCCTTAAAACCTGCACTTATCACCACCGCAGCTTTAATGTCCTTCTTGCCACATTCAGCAAGCACGGCGGGAACCACTTTCGCAGGAACAGCAATTACTGCCAAATCAACTTTGCCACGGACCTCTCGCAGTGACTTTTTTACTTTTAGTCCATATAGTTCACCACCCTTAGGATTCACCGGATAAACAGTACCCTTGAATCCTTGGGTGGCGATGTTTTTAACGAGTTCATTACCCACACTACCTCGCTGAGTTGAGGCACCGATAATGGCGATGGAATCAGGATAAAAGAGCGCTTTAAAATGCATGAAGTGTGCTTGAGCAGCACATCCAGTGTAGCAAGAAATTACGTATTACGCTCGTGTCCAATGCAGTGATTTTTGTGACCGCAATTTCTAGCCCTAGCTTGGTATACTACACCAGATGAAAACTGCTGTACTTCACCCAGACCACTCTTCACTAGCACAAGCAGTACAGTTGCTCACTGCAGGCGAAATCGTTGCTTTTCCAACAGAAACTGTATACGGCTTGGGGGCTCTTCTAAATCAACCAACCGCAATTCAAAAAATCTACACTGCAAAAGGTAGACCAAGCGATAATCCTCTCATCATTCATGTCCCAGATGTTGCTGACGTGTGGCCATTACTTGGTATAGTCACCGATCAACAACAACACGATGTGAAGTTACTTGCTGATACGTTTTGGCCAGGTCCTTTAACATTGATTCTGCCAAAAAACAAAACCGTATCAGATACAATTACCGCTGACCTCCCATCTCTTGCCATTCGTGTGCCCAATCATCCTGTAGCCCAATCACTGCTCGCAGCAGCTCGCGTACCCATCGTCGCTCCCTCCGCCAACACTTCCGGCAAACCTAGTCCAACTACTGCTCAACATGTCCTCGATGATCTTGATGGTAACATTGCTGCCGTCATTGACGGCGGACAAACCAATATAGGGATCGAGTCAACCGTCCTAGATCTTACCCATAAAACACCAGTAATTGTACGACCTGGCCATATCACTCGAAATGAAATTGCAAGGGTTCTCAATAAAGATGTCATCGAACTTCTCATGCCTTCATCTCCTGCTAGCAATCAACCTGCTATTTCACCCGGGATAAAGTATCGCCATTATGCCCCAAACACACCCATCAACGTATTTGACGCTTGGCCTCCCCTAGAAGCAGTACCTCCGCTACATGAAGTTCTATTTTTAAGTAATACCCTTTCAAGCTACCCAATGGATATAGACCTTCGGCCACTTCAGGCAAGAACTCTTTTTGCTGAGTTTCGCACAGCTGATCAACAAGGGAAAAAAATGATTGTCATCGTGACTGACCCTGCGGTTACTGCGCAGACTGGTCTGATGAATCGAATACTGAAAGCCGCGGCATGACACTTTCAAGCAGACGCAGCTCGGTGGCTTGGTTTTCGACAGGTTTTGGCATACTTGCCTGAATTGTCAAAATAAAATTGGTTGTACGTACGTGCGTTCCCCATGAATCACTGTAGGTTGCTGAAACAAATTGGTCCGTCGATGCACGTTCTGGTACTACCTTGAAGCGTTTGTTCGCTGAACTCTGCTGCAAAGCCAACTGCCAAGCATCTGTTAAAACTGCAGAATCCGTACTGACTGAACTGGTAAGCGTCAGCGTAATTGTGGGTGTCAATTTCTCATCGGTCGCTAACCATAAACATTTTTGTAACAGCAAGTCACCACTATATTGATTTGGTGCCAACTTAGGAGGTAAAAACTGACCCGCTGTAATCGAAGTAAGTTCGTCGGCCATAATTAGTTCGCAAGGATTTGGCAAGCCAACTGGACTAGGTGATGGTAAGAATTGGAGAAAAGGCGAGGGGGATGCCAGTTGATCTGCAAGTGGCTGAGTAATACGTTGGCGCAGCTGAGGTGAACTTGCCCAAATAAACAATGCTAACGTAAAGAATAAAGGAATGACGACAACCGTACGATTAAATAGTGACATAGATTAGTACACTCCTTCAGCAAAATCGTGTTCGCTGATATGTTTCCCGCCCTGAATCAAGCGCAAACCTGCTGGTTTCACGTAATCTTGTTCATCAATTTGGCCGTCACGACCCAACAAAAAATGTGTCAATACGGCGATAACTGCCCCATGCGTACACACCACTACAGCAGAAGGTTTGGTTTCGATCACGTCATCAAGCCAACTAGAAATTCGCTGCACGATTTCTCCCAATGTCTCATTCACTTGTTCAGAAATGCGTGGTTCACTATGTTGGGGCAAAGCCATGACGTCTGCCACGATTTTTGCAGTTTGCATACATCGTTTCACCGGCGAACTCCAAACTTCGTGTGCTACTAGTTGTTGGTCCCGCATGTGCGCTGCCAACCGTTCGACAGCTGGCATACCTTCTGGCAACAACTCCGCTGTCAGGATGCTATCACCGTAGCCAACCAAGCTATGGGTAGCTAACCCATGTCGAATAATATAGAAAGGAATTGTCGTAACACGTGTCATAGAATTCATAGTACTGAACGATATACCGTTGCTATCTGAACAGCTATTGTAGACCATGACAGATCTTGAATGTGCTCCGATAGATATTTTTTTATACTTTGATACGTTGTGACATCTATTAACAGACGTTCAATTTGGCGAGCTAGCAAAAGTGGGTTATTCACTGTTGTTACCAAGGCTTTGTGGTGGTCATCAAGCAGCGCAGAAATACCCGCCACATTGGTCGTAATCACTGGGATGCCACATGCCATTGCCTCAAGAGCAGACATACCAAACGACTCATAGTGTGAAGGCATCACAACTAGATCTGCTGCGTTTAAGTACGTCGGCAACTTATCCTGAGTCTGTTGACCAGCGAAATGAACAACGTCCTCCAAACCCAACTGTCGCAGCAATGCATCTAGTTTTTTTTGTTCACGAGTCCACATTTCTTGTGTCAATGTTGTTTGACCGCCGATCAACCATAACTGAATAGGTATCTCAGGGTGACGAACCTTAAGTATTTTCAGCGCAAATAAAATAGCATCGATACCTTTGAGTGGCTCAAGTCGACCCACCCACATCAAAACTTTCTCTGTTCGAGGTATATCAAGCAGCTGACGAACAACGTGTTGGTCCTGTGGATGAAAAACGTGTGGATTAAAACCAGAGGGAACGACAGTGATTTTGGCTACATTAACGTCGTACAAATAATGTAAGTACTGTGCCTCATTTTCACTCAAAATCACGATTTGTCGCGCTTCGTTAGCTAGTTCACGTTCTACATTGATTCTCTCTGAACTTTCTTGCTCTGCCTCTGTTCGAGCAACCAAATTTTTCATCAGTGCCAAAGTGTGATATGTCATCACAAGTGGGACTGACCATCGAGACTGACACTCTCTCATCACTAACCCTGACTGATAATAGTGGGCATGAGCGACATCATAGGCTGCCCCCTCAGCTTCAATGAAGTCGCACATATGCTGTGCAAATACTGGAATAAACTGCACAATATCCTTTTTGCTTAAATACTCTTCTGGACCAGCAGGAATATGCATCAGTCGAACACCAGGTTGTATCTGCACAATTCGCTGATTACTTGGATCCTGGCTACGAGTAAAAATATCAACTGTATGGCCTTGAGATGCGAGTGCTTTACTGAGTTCAAGCACATAGATGTTCATACCTCCCGTTTCCTTACCCTCAAATGCCGCCAAAGGACACGTGTGATATGAAATCATAGCAATTCGCAGATGGGAGGAGAGTGTAGCAGTAGTCATAAGGTCGTGGGTTGTTTATTCTGCTGTAGCTGAAGAAGTAGCTGACGCCGTGCTCGTTGTAACAAGTTCTTGATTTAGCCACTCATGCACACTTGTCCAATCTATCGTAGCTGCAGATGTTGCTGACGTTGGAATTAAGATAAATTGGCCATTGGCAGATTTGCTTGCTTTTAGGACATTATCGTCAGTTAATGCCACATTTACCACCGTATACTCTTTCAACTCATCTGCTTGAGAAAGATAGTGTTGCCAATCTTCTAGGCTCAAGTCAGTGCGGATATTCTGGGCGATTTTGCTCAAAAATGGAATTGCTTTCGGCAAGAAATTAATTTGAAACACTTTGTCGCGTACCGCCAAAATCACTTTTCGTTGACGCGTTGACCGACCAAAGTCATTGCCATCCAGAGAACCATGTCGTGAACGAACGTACTTCAATGCCGTTTCCCCATCCATAGTAGTGCTGCCAGCATCAAAATGGAGTTGCTCATATCGACACTGGAATTGTTCTTCCAATTTCTGTCCTGAAATTGTTGCCGTTAGAGCGGCAATATCTTCAGGCGTTTTCCCACACGCATTGTTTTCCTCACCAGTAATGGGGTACCAAGGATCATCAAATGTTTGATCGACGTGGACGGTTATCCCGCCCAACGTATCAATTGCCTGAGTAAAACCAAAAAAATTCACTGCCACCACCTGCTGGATCGGTAAGCCCGTGACCTGAGTTAGAGCGTATTTCGCCAGATTGGCTGCACCATTTGTGCCACTATATTCACTCGGTTTATGTGGATACGATCGATCGTCACCACCAATCGCAAACGCAGCATTCAGTTTCCAGCCTTGATCTGCACTATCAACTCCTGTGGTCAAATACACCCACATATCGCGATGGACCGAAATCAAATGA
>JBPOHR010000016.1:0-3949 GCA_052035325.1 Patescibacteria group bacterium | reverse complement strand
TCTGATTGTCAGTGAAGAGTAGCGCTGATGCTTGCATCGAGTGCTTGTCGTGTAGTACGCAGGGCCGTGTCCTGTGGAGCAAGTGTATTCAGCACAGTATCATATATTTTTGCTGCCGCTGCCCACTCTTGCTTGGTCTCATGTATTTCTGCTAACGAAATGTACGCCGGAACGTAATTCGGTTTTAATTCGATTGCTACTCGATAATTAGCCATTGCTTCATCAAGTTCGCCAGTGGTTTGTTTGATGAAGCCCAAATTATACCTGAGTTTTGCGTCTGTTGGTGAAAGGTCTATTGCTGCCTCGAGTGTGCGTGTTGCTTCTGAGACAAGTTGGGGATCGAGTTGGCTCAGTAATAGGTACGTTTGAACCCGGGATTTATAGTAATTTAAGTGTCGATTGTTTAGGGTGATGGTACGATTACTGGCAAGTTGGGCGGTATGGCTAAACTCGGCTGCAGCAGATGCTTCACCTTGGTTTGCTAGGGCAACTGCCACTTGGGCATAAGTTCTGGCAAGTTCATCCGAAAATAGTGCTTCATCTGGTACAGCCAACGTAGTGTTTTCCAAATTGGTAAGACCATCCGACGTGTATCCCTGTGCCAGTTCTTGTTTTCCTCGAGTGAAAAGAGCGTCTGCTGACCACCAATTGAAACAAATGTTCACCGAAAAAAGTACGCCAATACTTATTATGACAAGCGTTATGATTTGCCACGCTGCTAGGTGATTGTCACGTTGAATCGGTACCTTTTGTTCTGGTTGACCAACCAGAGCAAGGATGGAAAAGCATAGATACATCAAGATAGTAACCATAACCGTAGAAAAACCAAAAAAATTGGAAATGGTCAAACCAACAATAGCCGTGCCACTAGCAATTGACCACATACTCTCTTGAGTAGAACTATTTCGATCAACGAGTTTTTTACCTACCTGAACTCCGCACCAGCCAAGTAGTAGCAAATACGCGCTCAAGCCGATAATACCCGTGGTAGCAAGGAAATTAAGAAACTCGTTATGTGCTTTGTTGTAGAGGAAATCCCACTCCGAGACGTAGTTATGCTCAACTGGTCGGTCCTGATAGTAACTGTAGGCGAAGGTTTCAACTCCTGATCCAAAAAGGGGGTATCGTTGCCAGACGCGGATAGCACCGGTCCAGACAATACAGCGAATGACACCCGACTCAGTGCCACCAGCTTCAAGACTGTTAGTGGGGTTGTTTGTATCTGGGACGATTTGCTGACGTAGTTCTGTAAAGAATGTGTCGGGTTGCACGAAGCAGCCGAGCGATTCCAGTCCTAAGGAGCTGATTCTGTTACCACCTAGTACACTTGCAACTAATAACATAAGGCTGATACCGCCCACAACAGACCACTGTTTTTTGCGCGCGAACCAAGATCCCAACCACAGAATCATGACCCCCCCCATACCAGCTAGACCCAATAGACCTGATCGAGATTTGGTAAACCACAGTGTAGCTAAGAGCGCAACGGTGGTGGCGCTATAGAGAGATACCTTAAGTACTGATCGAGTTTTTTCTTGCAGTGCATTCCAAAGAAAAGCAATGCTAAAGGGAATAAGCATTAGGCTGTAGGCTGCCAGCCAGTTCGGTTGACCAAATGTACCAAAAATTCGACTTTGTACATCTTGTAGCCAGCAATCAACACCCCAGTTCATACCACCACTAATCAAAACGCAACTTGGTGAATGGCCAAAGTGTTCTGGTAGTGCGTACAGACATGCGCCTAAACCTGCCAAAACGGCTGATTTCATTACGTTGCGTAATTCTCTCCAATTGAAATTTTGTACAACAGTCCAGTACAGGCCAGCATACGTGATTGTAGACAGCAATCCGCCATGGAATCGGGTGTAGTACCCCAGCCATGATGTCCGAGGATGTATCGAGAGCGCAGTGGACAGTAGTTGAGAAAGAATGAATAGTGCAAGAGGTATGTCAAATGTTGTTTTCCGCCAGGTGAGTTTTTTTTCGATTACTACTTGTGCTGCCCACAGGCCAAGCATGCTCCAGACAATCCCATAAACCAGCAGCATTTTATTGAACTCAAATAATTCCTCATTAATCCAAGTGAAGAAAAAAGGTGTGGTCACTACCAACAAGTGGAGGAGAAACAAGAGTGCTTGGTGAAGATATGATGACCAGGTTCGTGGTAGCGACATACTGATGTGTAGTATACGAGTTTTTTTGGTAGTCTTTTCATCTAAAAGTTGATATAGTGGAGACATGTCTGACCAAAACCAATTTGATCCAAATCAACCCACATCATCACAACCATCAACATTACCTCCTATCCAGGCAGAACCAGTAGCTACAGAACCTGCAGCAACGGAGTCTACTCCCTCATACGTCGATGCGTACAACCCGGCTCCTTCTCAGAATTATCCACCTACTACATCGGTGCCAGCACCAACCATGTCGACACCAACTGTGTCAAATGATCAAAATGACCAAGACAAAGCTGATGCGGCCGATGCGCAGGATGCAGCAGATGCAGCAAGCCGAGCTGATGTTGCAACAACTAATCCTAGTACAGACAACTCACAATCACTCGAAGATCAAAACATTTTTGAATTATTAGGTGTGAGTGATGCGACCGATGAAGAGAAAGAAGCGTTCCTTGATGAGCTTCAACAAGTTATCTGGGAAGATTTCTTGGAAAACGATGTTGAGCTCTTGCTTACTTCTGAAGAGATGACAGGCTTGAAACAAGCCATGGGTGACAAACCAAGTTCAGATCCAGAACAGCAAGAAGTAATCGTGACCTATTTGGAGAAATTCATCCCAGACCTAGAAGAGGTGATGTTAGAAAAAGCATTAGAATTAAAAGAGGACATGGTTCGCGAACGCCTGGCTGGTCTCCGCGAGTTTTTTGCCACTCAAACTGACAAACTTGCCCAACTCGACCGTGCCGATCAGCTCATGAACGATGGTGAGTGGCGCACTGCAGCCGACGTGATGAACCAACTACCGACGTAGTATGGCTCGAATCCAGCTTTCCCAGATTATGGGCACCGTGTACCCTCAGGGTTTACGCGATGTGTGGTGTCTTGATCTTGGTTCTGTGACGACTCGAGTGATAGTTGTCGGAAAGAAAAAGTTTCAACAACCCACACCGACTCGTCTGCAGTTATTGGAAAAAGGTCGCTTGAGTGATTTTCAACGCACAGTTGAATACTTACGAAGTATACGCGAGAAAATTGGTCTTTCAGAAGGTTGGAGAGATGCGCTGCCTTCTGCCGAAGTCGCTCGAGTAGCAGTAGCAAGCCAAGCGTTCCCTGCCGACTGTGATATTTTGAAAGAAGTGTTTCAAAGTGCAGGCTGGGGAAGAGTGGAGGTTTTCACAAAGGCAGAGGCATACAGACAACAGCTTGGCCTGCAATTACCTGCTGCCACAGTTGGAATTGTGGTCGATTGCGGTGCAGAAACAACCGAACTAGCCGTTATCGATAACGATCATGTATTGGCCGCCACAACATGGTACCAAGGTAGTCACCAGCTAACCACAGCGATTCAGCAGTATCTACAGCACACAGCGCAAGTTCAGATCACTGCGTCAGTTGCCGATGGGGTCAAGCAACACGTTGCGGGTTTATGGCCACCAGCATTGGCGAGCAAACTTCAGCATCGAGAAGAATTGGTGCGAGGCATTTCGTTGGCATCCAACGAACCAGTATCAATTCATCTTTCTGGCGAAATGGTGCACCAGGCTTATATGGCGTGGTATGACGAACTGATTAGTAAACTGCGAGGTCTGATGGCGAGACCAGAAATAGGAAGTAGTCTGCGTTCTAGCAGTACTGTTGTGTGGCTGACTGGAGGTGGCGCAGCGTTGCTGGGCTTGGATACGGTACTTGAAGTAGAGCTAGATGCACCAGTAAGTGTGTCATCCACAGCACTACAAGATATCGTTCAAGGTCTAACAAAAGTATGAAAC
>JBPOHR010000019.1:0-15602 GCA_052035325.1 Patescibacteria group bacterium | reverse complement strand
GGCAAAACAGAAGGTGCTCGTAACAAAATTACTGCTGCTGTGATTGGATTAATCATCCTTGCAGCTTCGTATGCAGTATTGACGCTCGCCTTGAACTTCCTTGGTTTTGGTAACCTCAACGAGGTCTTCAACCAAGCTGGTACTATCAATGGTGGTGCTAAATAATTTAAACGAAATTACTTTGAAAAACCCCGCTTCCAAGCGGGGTTTTTGCTAGTGTTTCGATGTATAATGTCAATGCGATGACAAAACAAGCAAAGTTACTAGTAGTTTTTTTCACTTTTCTAGCCTTTGTCGCACTTTTTCCACCTTCGGCTTATGCTCAAACAGCTTGGAGTGGCGTCTGCATTTCAGACGGTGAAACTCTTGGGTCAGGCGATGTCCCCACCATCCAAGGCTTTCAGTGTCTTATCGGTAATGTGTTAATGGTTGCTGTCCGCTTAATTGGGCTCGTAGGCTTCATCATGATGATATATGGTGCATTCACCTACATGCTGTCTGGTGGTAGTAGTAAGGCAGCAGACAATGCAAAAAATACTCTTACCTTTGCTGTGGTTGGTCTAGTAGTGGCACTTAGCGCAATCATCATACTCAACCTGTTAGCAGCATTTACAGGCATCAACATTATCACGGAGTTTAGGATCCCCCAAGCTGATAGTGTGCCAAGAGAGTAATCTCCAGGTATAATCACTGTGTGCGAAATATATTGTATTTTGTTTTTCTAGTTGTTTTAACAAGCTCTGTTATTTATTTTCGCGCCCAGCATCTACAAATTGTTACTCAAGCAATAGCACAATCTGCTCCCGAAGCAAATAGTTGCAATAAAGTAGGAAACAACCTAGCTACAATGTTTGCAGGCTCAAACCCTAGCTATACGGAAGCACAATTCACTCTTGCTCTCTATTCGGGAAACGAAAAAACCAGCGATATAGCAGCCATTATCAACAATTCTCCGAACACAGTGATTGTCCGGCTTGGTATTTCCACTGACAACATTGGTCCGCCTGCTGACGTGTATATCCAATTTTTGAATGATTTGCTCGCTCAAACAACTAAGCCCTTCATAGCTACCGCTGGCCATAATGAACCAAACTGTGCCGAAAACGTTCCACTTGATAAAGAGCTCGCATATATGCGAGCAGTTACGTCAGCTATAAGCGACCCTCGTCTGACTTTCATAACAGGCCAGTTTGACTTTTATTGTGGCGACTCAGGCCTGCTCGAGGGATCTGACTATGAGGCGGAGTCGGTTTTTCGCGATGCATACTTGCGTGCAATGCTAACAGATCCGCAAATACATGTGAGTGGTGTGGCATTCCCCTACTACATCACCCCAGGAACCTACACCGGTCAATACACCTACGACTATACGATGAAATATATCCAGATGGTGCACGCCATCAATCCAAGTCTTGATATTTATATTACTGAATCTGGTCCATTTCTAGAGTCCGAAGACAGTTTATATGAATTTATCAAGGCTGTATCTTTGCTTGTTGCTGAACCAAGTGTCAAAGGTATTTTGTTATTTAACGCGCTTGGACTTAATAAATCGCCTGCCTTTAACTTTACCGCACCATTTTGGAATCCTGCCTGTCGAGAAGCACTAAGAACTATTTGCACCGATGTTGAAGCCACATACAAAATATGTTCTACTGGTCTACCTCCTGAGTATTACCTCTATCCAATTGAAGGTCTTAACACTGGTGATCAGTCCACTATCTATAGTTCTTTGGCTCAACAAGGATATGAAGTGCAATGTACAACCCCCACCACCGAAGTAAAAGCTGTGGAGGGTGGGAATCTACAAGCATTCCTCGATAGTCTGCCTAGTGATCAAGCTGTGTTCTCCTTTCCTGATGTTAACTTGAAACATGATTACAAGTCAGTAAAAGTACCGTTGTTCCGCAATGCCACTTCAAATGTCAGTAGCCTAGACTCAATTGAAAACTATTTCGGTTTTCTTGACTCTAACACTGATGGCACTACCGACAATACCGTGAACACAGGTGTTGCCTATGCTCTACTTGGGACACAACAGCAATGTCAGCAACAAGTGTCACTACTCAATACCATAAAAAGTATGTGTTCTAAGCTAGATGATCCTGAGTATTGTGGTCTTTATCAACCAATTCCCGACACTCAATACACAACGAAAAGCTTACAAGCGGAGTGGGAAAATGTATCAAAAAAGAATTTTTCGTGCAGTGAAATAGCGGCTGGCTGGCAAGAAAACTACAGTACTGACTATAGTTTATCAGAAGCTAACTTCAAGGAGCTAAACAAAGCTCTACAAAACACGCCTTTGTACCTAAGCGGCGCGTACCGGCTGGCATTTCTTGTACTTGCTACTGAGCAAGTCCCCAATGACACATTTGGTGGCCTATTTGAGTTTTTGAGTAGAGACAATTTGTCATCGGACACGAGGTATGACATTAAAGTAATTGCTTTTCGTGTGCCTGACGTAGGAACCAACAAAGATAGTGAGAGTGTTGAAGATGGTGGTTTCATGTACCGTGATCCGCTTCAGTTGACGCGTGATGTTCTGCTACAAACAGATGTTGGTTTAGCTCAACAAGTAGAGGAAGCAGCCAGACGCGCTGAGTTAGTCAGCGCACCAGACATTGGTAGTGGTGATGAACAACTCAAGTGTGCGGATCAAAAAGCATGTCAAGATCCACTCGTTAAATCATTGGTACAAATGATAGGAAAAAGCGGAAAAACATGTGAAATAAGCAAAGATGAATTGAAGTATGAGAACGCCACAGATATTCAAAGTAGCGGCGATTTAAAAAGCAGTCCAAGTAGAACTTTTGTTCCAAACTTTGATTTGATAAAAAATCTCCTAAAAAAACCTGGAGAAACGACAAGCAAACCACAAGAAGCTGAATTCGAATTTATGAGTACTGTCACAGTTACTCGTCAAAATGGCGCAAGTGGGCAATCTAAAGTCAAAGCTTACTTGATATATCCTTATGGTGCAGAGCTTCAATCTATCGAAGATACACTGATCGGTCATTACCTGGGTGTAGACCAAATTGAAGCATTAGCGGCAAGTCCGCCACCAGCACTCACTAATTACTTTAAACTCCAAAATGTTGAAACTTCCATGAGCGACGCCGAACAAGTACGTAGATACCTCGATCCTGCCAAATTAGCCGCAGGTTGCATACAAACCACCCCCACCGCCCCTTTTGTTAATGCAGGTAGCTGCTACAGTGAATACCGTCTTGCGCTCAAGAATGAAGCAACGGATGCAGAACCTCGAATTCTAGGCGGAAGACTTTCCTATATCATACGAGGCATTCAAAGTAGCATTGGCCAAGTGGACAAGCAATTTAACACCTACGTCCGCTCATGTCGCACGTTAGAAGATTATTTGCTACAACGCTGCGATGGAAAACCAAGCGACGAGAAAGATAAATCAGACAAATCAGATTACCTATCAACAGAGGTAGTCGACACCTCAAATTGCCAAAACCTACCTAGAATTGATGGTGGTCCAAGAAATATCCCATACTCAGATATTATGTGTACCACAGGGCACTCAAATGGCTTACCTGCTTTTGAATATACTGATCTCTATAGTATACCCAACTGGAACAACTCATCCGATCCTGTTCGAGGCAGTTCTGACGTATCAGAGATTTGCAATGACGCGTTGTATACGTTTGTTGCTTGCACCAATGGTTCAGGCTTAACTCAAGACGGCAAGACACGTCAAGGTGTTGCCCCTTCGTTGATTGCACACCGTGTTGATGAAAATGGCAATTTTACACCGGATGGCTCACAAACCGCCTGCGAATATGTTGTTCGAAAAGCCCAAGAAAGTGGAGGTGTCAGTCCACGTCTTGCTTTGGCAATGTGGGGTGAAGAATCTGGTTTTAGTGCCTTTACTACAGATGACTCCGGAGAAGACTTTGGGGTAATCAGTGTTGGATCGAGCCGTTCGACAAATAGTCTAGCAAGTCAAGTTGATACCTTTATTGCAACCGTCATGAATCGGTCAAATTATCTGGAGTTGTTACTTAAATACTCTGGTGAAGTAGATAAATCTGAGACTCCTCCCGTTCTGTTTTGTAATAATCGAGATTTTCCAGCAAGATTGCAGGCTTTCTATACCTATCTAGGCACTGATTAAAAACTTCAAACTATTCTCACTTGAGAAAACTACTTCCCACTTAAACCTAGCTCTGTTGGGACATAGTGCAAGTCACCACTTTTTACTCCATTTTTTGCTTTCTTCTTGATAGCTTTTTCGGTTGGGATGGGCTTTGTAAGTGCCGAAGCAAAATGAGAAACAGACCCTGACCCAGACATCTGGCTGTGATTCTGCGTCGCTACATTTTGGTTTGTCTTGCGACGCGCACCTTGACGCAATAACCAAGCAACTGATTCGAACGTTTCGGCAGAAGCAGTGAAGGATGAAAAATGGTTAGTTGCCGCATCAATGTTTGCCAGCAATTGTGTCGACATATCACTCTGCACAGCCATTTCCCAGGCTTGCAGCAATGACACTGTTGCCTCGCTTGCACAAGAGGTGCCAGAAATATCTAATTTGATGTGTCCATAGTCAGGCTCAAAAGTATTAATGCTAATTACGGTAGTGTCCACAAATAATGACTCATAACCAATATAGAGCTGTTCCAGAGATTCCAAAGATGGTGCACCAATAACAAAGATCAAGTCTGCTTCAGCACCAGAGTAATAAAACTCCACCTCATGACTAGCAAGTGGCTTCATACCTGGTTGAGGTTTTATCACTAGACAAAAACGCTGATCAGTTTCATCAATGTGATATGAGACTTTTTCTACAGATTCTGCTTGATAAGGAAAACTAATAGTTAGATCTTTGTTGCCAATATCATTCGTTAACTCACATCCCGAAGGGAGCCAACGTGCATAAGTCTCTGGCATAGGCGAATGGAAACCAACAGCCTTACTCATTCCTTTCAAACCTGCCTGAATGCTCACGGCAACAGCACACATATCTTCTTTACAGTCTGGCCCAAGAATGACCAAAACTCGCTGAGAACGCATGAGTAGTTCTTTGATTTGCTCAACTTTGCTTGTATCCATAACTTGTGATGCATTATAGGTTTTCTTTTCCCAAATGCAGAGTGTAACAGATACTCATCCTAGATTAGTCTAAGTTACCTACGCAATGAGCAGTTGTACTTCTACTCGATCACTACAAAACAGGGTATAATTGTGCTTGTGATACAAAGACTTTCGTTTGTCGGCTTTATTGCGCTTGTGGTAGGCTTTTTTGTCGTTTCCACAGTTATAGCCACCCCGTCTTTTGCACAAAGTAAGAAAATTGGCCCGACTTACTCAAAAGATCTCAAGCAAACAGTCAAAATTCAGTCGGTAAAAAATGTAATCACTGGCATTGAAAATGAAGAGCAAGACGGCATTTTGAGCAAAGAAGCAAATGATGCCAATTCTCTAACAAATTTCACCGCTACACTGGTCCTTATGCTGGGTGCAGGTTCTGATGCCAAAGACGCTGGCTCCAAGGGAGTGACTTTAAGTGGTGGTGTCATGAGTGGTACCACCGAGCTAATCGCTTCAATGTATGCCAATCCTGCAGCAAATACTCAGACGTTCATTGCAGACCTAATGCATTCATCTGGTATGCTGGCAACCCCTGCATATGCTCAAGGATTAGGGTTCTCGTCGCTCAATCCAATTTTGGAGGCATGGAAAGTATTTCGCAATATTGCATTCTTTTTCTTCATTATCACCTTTGTGGTCATCGGTTTCATGATTATGTTTCGTCAAAAGATTGGTAGCCAAGCAGTTGTTACCGTCCAGCAAGCAATTCCTAGCATTATTATTGCCCTTATAACCGTTGCTTTCTCTTATGCTATAGCGGGCTTACTCATCGACTTAATGTATCTTTTTATGTATCTAATTGTTGGCTTGTTTGGCAAAAATAGTTCAGATTTTATCAGCGGTAACTTCATTGAACTGGGCTGGAAACTTATCACTGGCAACTTTGGCAATATTGTAAGTTCTGTTAGTGAGATCACAACCAACCTACTGGGAGGTCAATCTTACCTTGCAGCAAATATTGGCGGAGTGCTCAGTGGCGTAACTGTTGCACTTATTTTCTCTGTTGCCATGGTGATTGGTATTTTCAAACTGTTTTTCAACTTGCTCAAACGATATATAAGTGTTGTACTCAGTGTTACAGTGTCACCTCTTATTTTGATGGTGGGTGCAATACCAGGGAAGAACACGTTTAATGGCTGGATTAAGGGTCTTATAGGAAACCTGGCTGCCTTTCCCATCCTACTTGTTTGCTTAATTATTTCTGACTTGATCACGGGTACTATTTCAAATAGTGCTGGTGGTCTTGAGGCAGGAGGTTTTTTGCCGCCGTATCTAATCGGCAACGCCGGTCAACCTGGTGCTATTACCTTTATTCTAGGTATTGGGATCCTGCTAGTGCTATCAGAAATTGTTGATATGGGAGCAAAAGCACTTGGTGCTGGAGAAGGACCGTTTGATCAGCTGGTTAGCAAAGCAGAAAAACAGTTTGGAGAAGGTGTCCCATTAGGTGGAAGAATCGCAAGCCTTGGTGCCGGAGGACTTGAAGGTGCTGTGCGAGGAGCTGGTGGATTCCTCACAAACCTTGGAGGGGATAACGGAGTAGCTGGTGCGCTCGGCCAGGGTGCCGCCGCTTTTGGTCGCGGCTTTAATCGAGGTACTCGTAGAGGTGTGAGACTCACCTCATGGGCAGGAAGATCCTTTGGCGCCAATCAACCTGACGTTCTCAATCCATTGACACGAGCGATTGATCGTAGGTTTGATCCTGAAGTAGCTCGCCGCGAAGCATTCTTTGATGCAATTGAAGATGCCGCGCAAAGAGCTAACAGAGTGCAGGGTGGTGGATTGCCAACAAACACCCAAACTCAAAACACTGGTGGTGGCAATGGTGGTGCAACAGGACATTAAAACACCTACTTTTTCAACTCAAATTGTTGAATTTACACAAACCTCGTAGAACCGTAATCAACTTTTTGCATTATCATCACCCAAAGGCATCGCTAGTCCAACACCTTGTCTCATTTCCTTGAGCTACCCGAATATATAGCTTACTTATTCTCTCTTTCTTTTTGAGTTGGTTCACGGCTATATTGTTCAATTATCGCTCCACGACGCTCTGACTCTCTTGGTGTAACTCCTCGTAACGGATCACCCTTTGTAGTGCTAAATAACCCACCAAATATATTAAACTGAAATTCTGCAGCGTGCTCTAATTTCTCAAGTAAAAACTCTCTAAACTCATCTGGTAGTGTGTTCTTTTTTTCAATTTCCTCAATGACGACCTCAAAGAATCTATCTCTCTTATTTGCCAACCTCCACCGGTGACGGCCATGATAATGGTGTCCTTTTCTTTCAACCCGTGGCGACATGATTGTACGAGTTATTGCACTCAGTGTGCTAAACTTTGCCCCAACCATATACTGATCATAAACATTTTTTAGATTGCGGAGCAACATTTGATTAATGAGATCGCGGAAAAGATTACCAACATCAGTATCTTTTGTAACTACTAATATCGCTTTAAATGGTGCTATTGCCTCCAATAGTGACCCTATTGAATCATTTACATCTTCAAGATGTTTGATAACCCGAGGGTTCTGTGCTAAAGCGATAAAACTTTCCCATTTTGCGACCGCATCTGAGAAGTTTGCCATAGATGGCCCTCTATTATATTGGGAATCAAACAGGAAATCCCACATATAGGGCACAACAGTCATCTCTTCAGTCATTCGAACTGGATGGAACTCTCTACTGTACGATGTTAAACCCATGTCCATAAAAGTTCTATATTCTATTGCACCTTCCACATTTTCATTTCCATAGGCCTCATCAGGAGACGATCTTGCTTTATTTTCCACAGGGGAAAATTCTGGAGCAGCTGCAGTGGCGTCACCGGAATAAATGCGAGCATCCCTCGAACTGTTTTGAGTTAGATTTTCAACATATGGTCCCGATTTTCTTGGCAAACGCAGAATCTGCCACAGCAACCGATGCTCTGGATAGACCTTTCCCTTCGATCTAATTTGATACAAAATTGCCTCCAGAGGTGAATGAGCAAAAATAGGTTTTGTGTCAAATCTACTATCTGGAGATTTTAGATAAGAACCATGGTAACGATGATGATACTTCAAACGAAGTTCACCAATAATTCCAACATACTGAACAGCACCCAGTACGGAATCGCACGCATTGGGGTAATCCATTTTTAATAATTGACCTATACTCAAGTGACCCTTTGATGCTTCCTCCTCTGTTGGATTCCCGTCTTTTGCGTAATCATGAGTTATAGAAATTTCGCCGGGACCCGGTCTGCCTCTTCCTACTGCCTCAAATTTGTCACCCACTCTGCGAACAACATATTCCTGGGGATTTGCAAAATATGACTCAATTCTGTCAAAGATATTTCTTGTTGCTGGCTCTCTATCAACCATTCTTCTAAAATCAAGTAACATTGTAGTATTAATGTGCTTTTGTGACTCAGTACGACCGGCTGCTACATCATTCCAAGAAAATTCTTTAAAAACATCTGTTCGCGCCGCTGCATTAAATCCATTCATTATTTCCAACATTAATACCCATCGTGCACGTTCGACAGGAAAAAACCGCTCAACTAAAGGCAGAATACCTGCCTCATCGATATTTCTTTGGTCTTCAATATATGGGCTGTCAACTTTTTTTGTATTTTCGGGGGTACCCTTAATAGTATGTTCGCTTGCTGCAATCTCAGCCCAAAGCCGTTCAACACGAACCCTTGCTCTACTCTCCAATTTTCTGTCATCAAGAATTTCCTTTAATCTCTTGATTTGGAAATCAGGGTCTCTAAAGTGAATTTCTTTATCCTCATCAAATATCTTTGATTGCTGTTCAGGTATCGGGATAGCCGTACCGTCAGACAGCTGAATACGAGTCAGTCGCAGTTTAACCAATTTGTCTTTCGCCTCCTCGAGAGTTTGAAGATCAGCATCAGTTAAAATCAAATCTCTTTTTGCGGCGACTGCAGCTGTCTGGTCTCGTAGATCAACCACTTCAGGGTATACTTTTGCAGGATCCGCGCTTTGCAAACGGTCCTTTTCAATGTTGATGAATCGAGCAATTAGTGCATCGCTAGCATAGCTTAGTTTATCCTTCACTCCATTTACATACTCTCGTACTCCCTCATCCTCGTTTTTTAGATCAAGCGTTCCAATCTCAGTAAGAGCATGGTGAACTACCTCAACCGTACGAACTACCTCAGCACCATCCGTATAAGTGGAAACTGCTACTGCCAAAACGTCAACAGCACTCTTAATTTTGGCATTTCTTGATAAGAAGCTATCAATACTGGCCTTTCTATCAATTTCCAACTGGGCTTCTCTCTTTCTTTTATCATCATCTTCAAGAGTAATTTTCTTAGAATCTATTTGTTGTTGCGCACGTTCTTTGAGTTGACGATAATAGGTAAAAAGTAATGTGCGTGCTGTTGCCGGATTTTTATATTTAAGTATGTCCGTGTTCTGAGTGTCTTGAAGGAAATCACTCAACGTCTGAAATTTGTCGTTTAAATCACGTTGAGCCTCAGCTAAATCCAATAATGAGCTAATTGTCTTAGTTTCGTCAGCTATTTGCATAGCAGCTGAGGAGAAATGTTGGCAAATAGTAGGTTCGTTTGCCAACCATTCGTTTAGAGCAAAGTCAATTTTTTCTAGAGAATCCTTTTTTGTCTCTACTTTCTTTTTCCTTGTTTTCTCAATTTTTTCTCTGATGTCTGTCACCATTCCACTATCAACGATTAGTAAATCTTTCTTTGCAGAATCAATAGCTTCGTCCAGTTCGCTGCTTATCGCATCAAGTTCAAGCAACATGTTGCCCTGATCAGTTTGCTTCGAAGCTTCATTGATACGCTCATGAAATACTAACAAGAGTGTATCAAACACATCCTGAGGGCTATATTTTTCCGGTCCACCTGGCATTTATCTATTATATATCAAAATGTTGACAATAACGCCCCCCCACCACTCTCGTTTCGTCTTCTGTCCTTTACTCTGGTTTTACCGGTATAATTACAACCAATGGTTGAACTGTCCTTAGAAAGCCCACTACTTGTCGGTACCATCAGGTCAAGTCTTGATGAAACACACTTGCAGAATGATAGCGAGAGAGCTCTGTTGGAAATTCAAGCTTTTCTAACAGAGATTGTGTATCAACTCACCAACCGAAAGCAAGACTTTCAATTGGAAATTCCGTTTTTGAATAAGGAGTTTACTCAAGAGAGAAACTTTGTAGTTTTCCCATTTCGGGAAAGTGTTGATCCAAACGCCAATCCTCCGCGACTCACCGTCAGAATCATTTATCTTTTAATTGATGACCTGGCATACCACATCTATCTGCATCGGAGTGAATTTCCTATTCGAGATCAAATTGAAGCAGCATTTTACGATAGAGACTTGGCAAACCCAATCTTATTCGACCAAAAAAGAATTGATACCTCCATCAGCCAGTTAATAGAAATAGAACAACTTAAGAAGTTGATTTCTAAAGCTGAAAAACTCCTAGCCATTGTCAATAGTTTTGTCGAAGCACCTACCTCTCAAGACCATATTTCCCTCGCTGAACTCTTTAATTTGATCGAGTATGGGACAGAAGAAACGGTGGTCCAGCTCTGGAACATCCACACACAATTCAGAGTTCGAGACCTAGCACTAGCTTGCGATACCGCAGAAGTTGGTCAACTGTATGCAGTTCTTCCCAATAAGGAGTTGTTGCTGTTTGATGATTTTCGGCGCGTGACATTCTTGTATCGACGCAGATTACAACTCATTTGCCAAAATCCTCAACGGCAAGAACAACTGGATGCACACCAAGCTTTGCTTGCTCAACTTTTTGGCAGTTCGCTTGATTTTAGAATCGAAAATGATCCAACGCCCAAACAAACAGATGAGGTGGATCGAATTAAAGCATTTATTAGCCTGGTGGAAGAACTACTTGGGATACTAACTCAAGATACTTCAACCAACACTGCCAGCAGCGCAGTACTGAGTTTGGCATCTCGACCAAGATCGAGTGAAGATACCGCCCTCGAGCAAACAGGTAGTACTGAAACGGTATCAACGCCAGATGCTACACCCACCAATCCTGTCCCCCTCCCAGACAGTACTGCCACTAATTTGCAGTATCGCCAAATTAGTGAACACACCGGCTACCTTTACAACCAAATCGTAAGTGAACTCAAAGCGCTTTATGACCTACCAACCGTACCACTTTCTGCCGCGACTGAGGCAAGTTTGCGCAATCTGGTCATAGCTTCGTTATACAACGAAAAATCATTAGATCAAGCACATTTCAATCGCTTCAAACTAGGACATGACATCATCAAAGAACTAATTACGAGTCGAAAGTATCGTCCACTTTTTCTGAAACTTAATGAGGAACTTAGGGTAGCCGCTATCAATCAAGGGAAACCATCTAATTTTGACCCTCTTCAGCTTGATGAGTCATTAGCTCGTCATCAAGTTTTTGTCACCTCAGTACTAACGCCCTCCCTTGAAGAAAGTGAAAAACAACATCAGACAACCCAAGATTCTTTATCCGATTTGTCATCTCAAACAAATAGTTTCCCCCCCTCGTTTCAACAAAATCAGGAAACGTTTGCCAAGGCACTGTCTGAGCAAGGATTTGAAACAATTAAAATCAGAAATCTTCAACTTACTCTCAATGGCCTGTTGCAAGAAACAGGACTTGATGCTGAAACATTCTTCTCGAGTGCAACTCCAGAACAAATATCTCGGCTGTTTATAAGCGTACTAGGGGTTTCTTCAATTACTCCCGATCAGCTAGAGCGCTTAACAAACTCCGCCAAATACTATTGGTCCGCTGAAAGTGCTCGTCTTCAAAACCTGACCGGGCGAGGTCTAACTCCAGACATTGCTCTACTTAATGCCCAGCGTACATTTGATGCCTCATCTTTTGCTCAACTCGCGCTACAAGCAAAAAGCCTAGCAGAACATTCTCTTGAGACATCAACTGATATTCGACTGTATACTTTGGCCGGTTTATTGACATCAGAAGAGCTTGATGATCCTTCGTTGCGCGAACAATTGATTCAAGAGTTACTACCCTTCTACGGTAATTCAAGAGAACAAGTTGAAGAAGCACTGCAAGTATTGCGAAAAATTATCGAGCAACAACAACATCAATTAGCACACTTCATCGCCAAAAAGTACAACCATCGCACGATTCAGGTGTATCGAATCAGCACTCATGGGTTGTCAGATGAAGAACTAGAAGTTGAAGATAAACCCGTCAATTTTGTTGATCAAATTTCGTTTAGACAGCGTGAAAGACTGGCTCGTAAGTTCCTTAAAGATCTTGCTGCTGAAGAAGCACTTCAGTGGTTAGAAATGGGTGGTTTTTCTGAGTTTGATGGTGAAGATGATCTTCCTGACTGGGTAAAAGCCGCTGGCTCGCTGCAAGGGAACTCAACACGTCCACAGCAAGAATATAGTTCTAAATTAACTCCTTTCAATCGTTGGCAAGGCTTGCGAAGTCCGTTCTCTCGAGCAGAACAACTAACAAAACCAGCCAAACAAGTTGCGGGAATTTCCAAAATAAGCAGTTCTCGTCAGCTTACTGCAAACCTAGTCGGTGGTCTACTCGGATTAATCAGTAAAGACCTGGGTAACACGGTGAAAACGGTGATTGAGACGGGCATGATCATTTCATCAATAGTGAGTGCTATCCAAGCCATGTTTGGATTCTTAACTGCACTATTCTCTGCTCTTCCTTTTGGCGGTTTGTTGCTTGTGGGTGGGTTAGCAGGATTGGGCGCTATCGGTATCAACGCTGTAACTAATTTTGTTTCAGGGGGATCAGCCGCTACCGCCAGTACTGGAGCTATTTCAACACAAGGCGCAGGAGCTAGCACAGCAGTATCAACCTCTGGCGCCTTGCCAGCTACGGCTTCAGCACCATCTGCCAGTTTGTTAAGTACTGCTACTGGCACAATCGCCCCAGTTGGTGCTATTGCACTTACAGCAACCAGCGTAATACTACTTCATACCAGTACCAATTCGGCATTTCTTGATCCTTTTAATGCTGATGTTTTGGCTGGAGAAACCTCAAAGCTAGCACTAGTAAAAACTGCTTCACCCTCTCAAGCAGTCCTCGCCAATACAGTTATAACTTATTCGCTTGAAGTAGTTGCAAATATTGATGAAGGTACCATCACGGATATTACTATTACTGATACACTTGATTCAGAAAAGATCCAGGCGCCAACAATTGCGCTTATTAATCCACCACCTGAGGCAACCTGTCGTATTGAATCATTTACCATCAGCTGTACGATCGCCGAATTAGCTGCTCGTGATTCTTTGACAATAGTTTACAGCGCAACCACCGTAGCAGATACCAACGTGGTTCAAAGCGATGGAAAAACCCCAATTACTAACGAGGCAACAAGTGTCGGCACACTTGATGGTGAAGAGGTTGGCGATCGGGTTGTCAATACTGTTAATAGTGATGGAGCAGAAATTGTCAGACAATCGGTGTTGATAGTTGAGGCACTTCAGCGCGGATGGTGGGGGTTCTACAACTATCATTCTGGGTATTCACATTTATTCAATCAAGGACTTTGGGATACCTCTGATCAAAGTGGGCCACCATGCAGCTCAAGCGATAACGCTGAATGTCCTGACTACTGGAATCTAGGTGGTGGCCGGGGTTCAAACGACATGTTCTGGTGTACATGGAATGTGATTTATGCTTATCACAATGCGGGCAGAACACTCGTTAATCCAGATTCACCCGGACTACTTACTGGCGTGAAACATATGCGAGATTACTTTATTGCCAATGCTGATTACATGGGCGTAGGAGGATCAACTACAACAATTACTTATCAGGATATTCAACCTGGCGATGTGCTCTTTCTAGGCAAAAATGATGCTGAAGGTTTTGTCACAAGTGCTCACGTCGCAATCGTTGAAATATCGAATAGTAGCTATGTAAGCACCCTCGACTCAAATAATGTTAGCATTAGAAGGGAATATACCGTGCTTCCAGATGGCACGCTGGATTGGCTGGGTCAAATTCAACCAAACGGAAGAGGTCGTCTGCCATGAAAAGACTTGCTATCTCAATTATAGTTATTGCGAGCATCGCATTGCTTGTAGGAGGTGTGTTGAATGTGTTAGCTCAACAACAAAAACCCTATATTACGTCGATAACAATTACAGAAGAAGACCAGTCGATTTTTGACCCAATTACCGTAACTTTTAATAAACAATTGCCTTCAAACATACTTCAGTTGTGCTCTATAACTACAACACCCGTCGCTCCACTAACCATATCAGCATCAAACCAACAAATCATAATAGAGCCAACCCAAGGTTTTTCTATTGAAACAAAGTATTTGCTTGAGATTGGCTGTTATGATCGACTTAATAATTACAGCTTCATAACCCAAACAGAAGATCGGGTTGCTACAGAAGAACCTGAGAAACTCCAGTCAAAACTTGATTACGAGTTTGCAAAAGAGACAGAAAGGGTATTCACAGAGCAACCATGGCGAGCAAAACTACCGATTATTCGCCCTCAATATACACTCACCTATAGTCAGTCACTTAATAAGTATCTCTTAACTCTGCCACTTGGGTCAGATCCACAACAAGCAAACGTACTTTCTGAGCAAATCACTCAGGACTTGCAAGAAATTGGCGCACCAATCGAGTTAGAAGTATTGGTCAAGTAGCAACGACTGTATTCCTGCTACAATTAATCTATCATGCGCGAACACGCCATCCCCCAAGACGTCACGGGGTACCGCTTCCACATCATCGGCAACATGACTCTCAAGCAGTTTGCAGAGGTGGCTGCTGGCTGCGTACTTGGCATTATCATCTACAGCACCAACTTACCCTTTTTCTTCAAGTGGCCGCTCATTGTTCTGGTGGTCGGCATGGGAGCCATGGCAGCGTTTGTTCCCATCGAAGAGCGACCATTTGATCACTGGATCATTACTTTTTTTCGCGTATTGTATAAACCAACAAAGTTTTTTTGGCGGCGCCAATCGAAACTACCAGACCCTTTTCTCTTCACTCCCACGGACGCTCAGCAACAAACAAATCTAGAAATTGATTTAAAACCCGCCCGTCGCCAAAGAATCCGCGAGTATTTGACTTCAGTCTCGATTTCGACTCAGGCAGATCCTTACGATGCAAGTCAACTCCAACAAATTACAACGGTGATGGGCATGTTTGACAGCGTCCAAAGCACAGAACCCGTCACCACAAAAGCTATTCAACAAAAACCAGATTTGAAGGTCAGGGTTCGTGCGTTCCGCCCACCATCAGAAGCAACACTCGCCCAACAGAGTCAAACACCACCAACCACCATCATTTCTACCTCCCAGGTTGTATCCGCTGAACCAACAGTAATATCCCCCGAACCTCAATCTACCTTCTCACCCCAACTTGACACAGCTCAGGTCGGTCAGAGTATCTATATTCCTGAAACTCAACAAGTAGCAATTGAAGGTAACCAAGTAACACCCCCCACCGCAGAAACTCAAG
>JBPOHR010000023.1:0-5186 GCA_052035325.1 Patescibacteria group bacterium | reverse complement strand
ACTCAGAAACTTGGATCGTATTGATATACCCTGGAGCCACTAAACCTGCTGCCACAAAATCAAAGGTTGTTGATGCACCTCCTCCTGTCGAAACATACCTGAGCTGACCCCCCACCCCATAAAAGACTCTTTGAACAGTTGTGTCATAAACCAGAGGGTACGCTACATCCGCATACCGACTTGCATACCCCGTTGCATCTTCTTCTGTTCGAGTTACAGTAATGTCCTCTTTAAGACGGAGTTTGCCATTGCCCCAAATAGTGTTTAATGAATTGGACACGTCATGAAAAAGATGATCGTCAAACAGCTCTGGATGCGTGTATTCCCCTGGAGTAAGAGAACTTGGTGGCTCTTCGATCGTAATGTAATCTTCTTGTGTACTGGTCAAACCCATCCCATCTGTACACCGAACGGTGATTTTGTATGGATCGACTTGTACAGCAAGTTCAGATGGTAATTCAAAAGCAAAATATTCAGTTGTCTCACCTACTTCTCCGTAAACCCCATCAAGAGGGGTAATGTCCGGCCAATCCATAGGATTGGCATCATCAATGTCATACTCGATCACTGAGATACCTGAATTCGTTTCCCGATGGAGTGAGTCTGTACACGAACCAGTTAGTGTTGGCGTTGTGTCGATAGTTGGGTCAGGTGTTATCGCGTTTAGGGTCAATTCTGGATCACTTTGATCCCAGTAGTCCACGACCAAGAAGTCTTCGTCATAACTTTCATTCCCTGCAGCGTCAACCGCAAACAACTTTACCAAAATGTAACCGTCGCATGCTCCATCAGCACAAACGGGGTTATCTAGTAAATCAAAGCTGAAACTAAGACTTTCGGTGGTGCCACCATATGAAGCATCATCGGGAGCAACAATTGGCTCATTATAAATATCTCCAACTCCCACATGATAAACCGTGTAATACGCCGAGACGATTCCAACGTCGTCAGTACACTCAACTGCAGTGTAACTAAGCTCTGACGTGTATTGTGGACTTGTCAGGTTTTCCCAACTTGCACTGCACGTTGGATCCTCAACGTCATCCGCATAGGCAGTTGTCGGCGCAAGAAGGCCACAAAACAATACAAGACCTGCAAGCGCCCCTACGAGTAGTGAGTAAAATGAAAGCGTACGCATCACTTACATGCTAAAACATAAAAGTGGAAAGTGGAAGTCTTGGATAACGTGTTATATGAAACTTATTCAAGACCTAAGAAGCCAGCAATAAGTAATTTGATTGCAGCAGCTCTTGTTAAAGACCGACTCATCAAGTAAAAAATCTGCTCCTCAGGAATCCGGCTAATGCTGGCTGCGTGAGAGCACTTCACATCATCGGTTTTAATTTCCAAATCAGGGACTGCTTCGGCTTTCGCATCATCACTCAGAAGTAAAATTCGCTCGGTCAAGAATGAGTTTGTGTCGCCACACTCCTCATCAATAATGATGCGCCCAGCCAAGCGTAAGAAACCTTGATCATGGACAACTCCTTTGAAGGTTGTATTTGCGCGCGTATGGGGTGCCTGATGGTAAATCACCACATTGAGTTTTACTCTATCATGACCTTTCACCTCGAAAACTGCTGATATTTCTGCATTAGTACCCGGTTCTGCCAGCAGAATGGTATAGTCACCTGGCTTTGTGAGAACGAGCTTCGGCGAACCTAGTGTGAGTGCAATGACCTCAGACATTAGCCAATACTCCCTTCCATCTCATAATCAATCAAGCGGTTCATTTCCACTGCATATTCGAGTGGTAACTGGCGAACCAAATCATCAATGAATCCATTGACGATCATCTTGCGAGCATTTTCCTCAGTAATACCTCGACTCATTAGATAGAAAAGTTGATCATCACCAATCTTGGAAACCGTAGCCTCGTGTTGAATTTCCACTTGGGAGTTGAAAATCCGGTCAGTGGGATACGTGTCAGAGCGAGATAAACCGTCGAGTAGTAGCGCATCACAAATCACGGTGTTCTTGCTACCCAAAGCATGGGGACCAACATTCACCATCCCGCGATAGCTGGTGCGTCCACCATCTTTACTGATAGATTTAGAAATAATGGTAGAACTAGTATGTGGTGCTAAGTGAATTGCTTTCGAGCCAGTATCTTGACGTTGTCCGGCTCCCGCTAGTGCCATCGAGGTAGTCTCACCCTTGGCACCTTTACCTGCAAGCACAAATCCGGGGTACTTCATGGTTACTTTGGAACCCATATTGAAGTCGGTCCAAATCATCTGGCCTTCTTCCTCGACATATGCTCGCTTGGTGACCAGGTTATACACATTCTTATACCAATTCTGAATGGTGGTGTACTGACAACGAGCGCCTTTTTTGACAAAAATTTCTACTACAGCAGAGTGAAGGGAACCAGAGGAGAAGTTGGGGGCAGTACAGTTGTGTACTGCTAGACCATTAGCTGTATAGCTTTCATCTTGGGTAACACTGAAATTATAAACGGGATGATCTACAACTTTTTTTTCTGAGATCTTTCTAATGGGTGCATATAAATACTTCTCATCTACAAAGTAATACGTTGCTCTTTTTTTATTGTGTCGCTTAGTATCAACTGCTTGTCCAACAATTTCTCCAAAAGGAATCAAATACTCACCACCAATGTGGAGCGTGTACATTTTTCTTCTACCAGTTTTTGCACGATCAGCAGCATTGAGACTGCTTGCGATACCTAAACGAGCAAGTAACATTCGACCCTGAGATGCTAGAGTTGGTGATACGGTGCAGATACGGAAACTTTCTTTGAATCCATGCTTGAGTGTTTTCGCAAAGTAATTACCATCGCCCTCATACCAGCCTTTGATAAGTTGAGCTTGTTTCTCACACGTCTCGTCAAGCATCCAAGTTGGGATTTGCTTATACTCACATCCAGCTCCAAATAATTCCGTAAAAACTCGGGCTAAGACTGTTGAACTTACTATAACGGAAGTTCCATGATTGGTTTTGTGGTGTGATTCAGATACATGTGTTTCATTGAACACTTCCTTCAGCAACTGCTTCACATCGTCAATTAAGTAGCGCTCTTTTTCGTTAAATGAAAAAGAGAGATAATATCCACTACTCACACTGCCTTCTGCTAAGTAGTAACCGGCAAGTCGGAAGAATGCTGGTGTAGATGGTACTGCGACAGAAATCTGTCTCCAGCCTTGACCACCTTTGCCGGTGAGAATATCCACAGAGACTGCTTTATTCTCAATAACTTCTCGATTAATCGGGAGGCATACATAGTCACCTTTGTTTGCCTCTTTGACGGGCAACCAAGCAGGTTTCCACTCCTTGTTACGATCATTTTGGTACAGGCGTTTTACAATCAGAAATGGATGTTCTTCAGTCGCTGTAATTGGCTCACTCGGTTGACCAACAACATCAAGGGTAAATAGTTTTCCAGAGTATGGTCGAACTTGGGTGTGATACACGCGACGATAGCGACCCTGATGCGTCAACACATATTCTTCTTTTTTGATGTCTTCTATCTTCACCAATCCATCACTGGCCATCACTTGTGTACCTGCTACAAAGCAACCCTCGACGTAGTGTACACTCGCTCCTTCATCGACAATAATCAGTGTCCGCTCGAATTGACCTGATTTCTCCGCGTTGATCCGAAAATACGTCTGTAGGGGCATTTTGACGTGCACACCAGGGGGCACATAGACAAACGAACCGCCAGACCAGGCAGCCGTATTTAGTGCTGAAAACTTATTGTCACCACTGGGAATGACCTTGCCCCAGTACTCTTTAACCATCGCCTCGTGCGTCCGCAACGCTTCATCCATCGATAGAAAAATCACACCAACTTTAGCCCATACGTCTTTGAGCGAACCATATACCACCTCGGAGTCATATTGTGCTTTGACACCGGCAAGAACGCTCTGTTCAGCTTCAGGAATTCCTAAGCGTTTGAACGTCTCCTGCACATCGGCTGGCACTTCGGCCCATGAAGCAACTTGATCGTCGCTGGCGCGCAGGTAGTAGCGAATTTCGTCATAGTTAATCGCTGATAAATCCGCACCCCACAACGGAGTAGGTTTGGCCTTGAACTGCTGATACGCAGTCAGGCGATTTTTGAGCATCCACTCTGGTTCATGTTTGATGTGAGAAATTTCTTCAACGGTACACTCGGTCAAGCCGGGTTTAGTAATATATGCATACTTATCTGTTGAAAAAGAATAGCCGTGCTCATAGGTATCACCACTGGTTTGGGGATCAAATTGGGCGGTGTGTTTGGCGGCGAAACGAGCCATGGTTACGTTTGATATCCCTTAGTTTCAATGTGCTCGGCAAGTTCAGCGCCTCCTGATTTGGAGATCTTCCCATTTTCCAAAATATGGACAAAGTTTGGCTGAAGATACTTCAAAATGCGCTGGTAGTGAGTAATAACGATGATACCTGTGTGATACTTGGCAACGATTTTCTTGACACCCTCGGCCACGGCTTTGATGGCATCGACATCGAGACCAGAATCAGTTTCATCAAGCACTGCAAAGACAGGTTCAAGTACCGCCATTTGGAGAATTTCTAAGCGTTTCTTTTCACCGCCACTGAAGCCTTCATTCAACCCTCGTTTGAGCAATTCTTTTTTGACATGTAATTCATCAGCCAGACTCTCCAAGTGTTCACGGAACTTCAACACTGAGGGAAACTTTCTCTCTGGCTGATCTGCAAAACGTGCTTCATACGCGAGACGCAAGAAGTTTTGTACACGCACTCCAGGAATTTCGATCGGATACTGAAAGGCCAAAAACAAGCCAGCTTTGGCACGCTCATCTGGTGACAGTTCCAGGATACTTTTATGAGCGAATGTGACGCTGCCACCAGTCACTTCGTAGGAAGGATGGCCAGCCAAGGTATATGCCAACGTCGATTTGCCAGAACCATTCGGACCCATAATGGCATGTATTTCACCAGGTTTAACACTCAACGAAATACCACGCAAAATCTGCTTGTCAGCAATTTTTGCCTGTAACGAATCAATGGTGAGTGTGGACTGCGCCATGGGCTTTCCCGGTAACTAATGAGAATGCATAGTATACCTCATGGCGAATTGACTCTGTTGTAAGAAGTTTCGCTACTTCTTCAGGTGTAAACCAGCCTATGCCATCTGATTCTTCCACGTTTTGGGTAAACGTTACTTCGTTAGGATCAGTGGGTTTTACTAAGTAAATAAAACC
>JBPOHR010000024.1:0-2982 GCA_052035325.1 Patescibacteria group bacterium | reverse complement strand
GTAAGTGTGAGTCAGCAGTAGATAGAGCAGGCACCAGTGGTGCTAATTACTGTAGCGGCAAAATCCAGGGCACACAGTGTTCTATAGTATCATCATCAGGAACTGTGCCTGGCATCTGTAAGAAAGACACAGTTGTGTCTTGTTTTAAGGCAAATGAAGGAGACTATTGTCTCACCACTTTAGGACAACCAGGAAAAGTTGGAACCAATAACGAATGTCTGTTTAGCCAGTCTGCTCAGCAAGAAGTTATACAAGAGCTCGTTAAAGAGGAGCTGCCTTTACCTGAGAACGCTGATGGGTTTTTGTATGATGTTAGCGGCGGCGGTTTTACACTAGTGAAAAAACCTCAGTACGTGACCGAAGACAAAGAAAGACACCAGAGAGTCTGGGAGTTATTTAAGAAAGCTAATCCTCAAACAGTGGTAGCACTCATTAAGGACGTCAAGATTTATTATGTTAAGGACGGCTCTTTTGACTGTGGGCAGTCATCAATGTGTTCTAATAATGACATACTGGCTGAAATCGTTCAAAAGGGTTACCCTAAGGGGTATTTTGGCCTAGAGGTTAATCTTTATAACTATCTCCTTGAAAATGGTTCTTTGGATGAAGAAGAACTAGTCCCAGTAATGATGCATGAAGGGGCACATGTACTCTCTTTTGCTGCTAATCAGGTTGCGACTGAGCACGCTTCTATTGAAGGTCTTCTTAAAGAATGTAAAACTGTAGCTCGAATGGGTTGGGTTGAAAAGCAGTACATCTGTCTTAAAAGTGAAGCGTATCTGTCAAAGTTTACTGAGAAATTTTATACCACCTTTGACGCAATACGATTTACTCCAAAAGTAGATAGAGAGGATGCTTTCGTATCCGAGTATGCCAAAGCAAGAGCAGCGGAAGACTTCGCAGAGAGTTGGAAGCAGTTCATACTCTCTTCTCGGCCAGTAGGGAGTACTACTGCTGAGAAAAAGGTTTTATTCTTTTATCAGTTCAGTGAGCTCGTTAGTCTACGAGATAGCATTCGCTCTAGTTTGAAGTAGAGTCGCAAGGTGAGAACTTTTTGAGGATTTTCTAAAGTTATCTTGTCTTTCACATGCTTTCTCTGCTACACTTTTACTATAATAACCATAACGTATGAAACAACTCCTTAATCGAACCGTTCTCTCAAGCTTTTTATTCCTCATGGGTTCAACGCTCACTGTTTCGGCTCAAGGGACAGCAGCAACTGTCAAGGCCGGTTTCGGAACGTTCTCAGACCTTATTGATTCTTTTTCTCAAACAGTAGTTGTTGCATTCGGGTCTCTTCTTATGGCGGGTGCGGTAGTTATCTTCTTCATGGGGATTGTTCAGTACATTTGGGGGTTACGTTCAGGATCTCCAGGAAAAGCTAAGACGGGGAGTAATTTCATGCTTTGGGGACTTTTAGGACTTTTCGTTATGTTTTCAGTATATGGAATTGTAAAACTAGCTCAAGGCATCTTTTTCAATAATCAAGACATCACTACAATCACTATTCCAAAAATTAAGTTTGATAACGCAGGTGGTTTAAACTCTGGAGGAGGTTCTCCTCTTGGGAGTGGGGCCGTATGTGGTAACTCTTGTGCAACAAACAACCTTTCTTGTACTTGTAGTAACGGTGCTTCCGGCACCTGTCGAAACAACGTGTGCACAACACAGTAGTTATATATAAAGAGCTGGTTGGTTATTATTGCATCTACTATTGACTTTTCTTATTTATCTTATATAATAGAGAAAGCAGATCATTGTGTTAAACCGTCTACATAAAGGAACCGCCAATGCAAAAAGCGGAAATTTCTGACTTACCTGAGGGTTTTTTGTTGCAGTTTCGCAGGGGAATCCCTGTGCTAGTTGCGACGAAAGAACCTCACCGCAAAGTGTTGACTATTGAACCTGTTAGCCCGCTGCTCAAAGTAATACACCCGGAGATCTTCCCCGGAGTGTCACCATTTCCTCGCAACCCTCAACTACAGGAGTACCCCATGCAACAGCCTCAACAGGCCCAGAACCCACCTTCAAGCGTGCCCGCAATGGTGCTGAAGGGTGTCGTCAGTATCGCAATTGTCCTTGTTGTCTCGCTCGGGCTTTCTGCTATCAGTGTGTGGCAAAAAGGTCGTGTCGCCGAAATCGAGAAGACTGAGGCGGTGAATGCCGGCGCAAACGCGCAAGCTGACCTGATCAAGTCTCAGGCCGAGCTCAACCGGGCTCAGGCTCAGGTGATGGTGCAGGCGCAGGCGCCGACAGGTGGTCGCACTCTGCGGCCATCGGAAGTGCCTCAGCACCTGCGTGCGGAGAGCTTCCCCACTGTTTCGTCTGCAGTGCCTTGCACAGCAGGCGGACAGGGTCTCGAGATCGAAGGGCTCAACCGTCCCGTAGCCCTGTCGTCAGGGTTCGAGCTCGAACCGGGGAAGTGTTTCTTTGCACGTCCCGTCGGGAAGGCGCGGCAAATCGAAGGCAACAACGCCTTCATGGAGCTGTACGATACAGCAGGCACTCTCAAGGATCGCTGTGAGTTCACGCAGGCGAGCATCGCTACCTGCTCTAAGCTACATGACCAAGCACTCGCTGGTCATGGTGTGCTACGTATCGGCACCAGATACGGTGGGTACGCCAAGTACTCGGTCTAGGTCCAACAAACAAGGAGAAAGAAATGTCATCTTCAGATGCGGCACATGCACATCCGGAAGGAAGTGCTTCTTCAAAGACGTGGGCGGCAGTCGGAACAGTCTTGTCCATCATGCTGGCGGTTGTCGTGATGTTCTGGATCATTGGCATGCTTCTGAACCCAACCGCAAGTGGCCTCCAGCAGATTGTGGCTGGCTTCAAGCAGGTCAATCAAGCGCTGTTTGGCTTCAAATACGAGAGCAACTTGCTCATCATCAACCTAATCCAGATTGTGGTGTTGCCCGCCCTCCTGTTTGTGCTCTTCAGGTACTGGGTTCTCAAGTGAGCCACAGGGTAGATCGCCCG
>JBPOHR010000015.1:0-34036 GCA_052035325.1 Patescibacteria group bacterium | reverse complement strand
TCCCAAAGTGGAAGGACCCTATAACGTAGTGTTCTTAGATAGTTTTGACCTGGCACATCCAAATGCCTTTTTGAATGTGATTCAGTCACTGTGTATTTTTGCTCTTGAGACGGTGTCGATCTATACGTCGCCCTATCCACCTAGAAAAGGCGAAGTAGTGCGCCTCCAATTGATCATGCCAGTCGTGTCATTTTTCATCTTTATGTTCTTACCTGCAGGCAAAAAACTTTTTGTGATCACGACCCTGCTCGTGAGTATTGTCCTGACACTCTACAAATATTTTGAGCGGAAAATAGCCGAGTACAAGCAAAAAGAGGAAGAGAAAGAAGCGGCTTTGGCAGCGGGCACACACGTTGAGCACCCGATCGTGGTGGAAGTGAAGTAGCTTTTCTCTTGGCAAAGCACTACAATATCAAAGTATGGAATTTGACCGTCTTGTTGTTTCTTTTTTGGTTGATGAGGTCGTAGGTGGCTTCTTTATCTCGGTCCCACCAGGTCATGTTGCCTGTGTCTATGATCGCGGTAGAGGTGTGTTACCTCGAGTGTGGGGACCAGGTCTTCATTTGAAAATTCCCTTTTGGCAGGTAGCCAAGTTATTCAATGCGCAAATCCTCGAGTACTCGATTATGGAAGGTTTTGATACCTCATTAAGTCGAGAAGCACTCGGTGATACGCCCATAGCGACCAGCACCAAAGATGGTCATGACATTTCGGTCCAGGGGTCGGTGCTGTTCCGTGTCGATCGACACAATGCACCTGAGCTCTGGGAAAATATTGGTGAAAATGTTGTTTCTAAGGTTGTTCGGCCCTTTAGTCGCAGTCGAATTGCGGCGGTCTTTGCTGAGTTGACACTTGATCAAATCAAGCAAAATCGCAATCAAGTCGAGAACATTGTCAAAGAAGATCTTCGTCACTACTTCCAGGATCGTGGTCTGGACTGTGAAGGATTTTTACTCGGCGAAGTGAAGATGCACCGTGGTCACGACGAAGTGACGGTAGTGACGCCCGAGTTGCCAGCGGCAGTGTAGGTTTCCCCCCAAAAAAGAGTTTGTTGACGGTGAGTAGTACGTGTGTATACTACGGTATATTTGCTTGCCCAAAAGGAATTGAATATGCCGAGTAAAAATTCTGAGCGTGAATCTGCGTTTGTAACAGTTGTAGAGTTGGTAGATGGAACAGAAAGAGCAACAAAAACGAGAGAAGCGATAGCTCAAAACGACAAAAAAATCGTTGGCAAACGAGCTAAAGATGTGTTGGAGGCAATAGAAGCAGTAGTGGAACATTTCAGAGTGTACAATGAAATTAAAAATATTTTCTTAACATTTCCCCAAGCAGGTTATGAAATGTTGCGTGAAGTGCTTAATGAAAAAGGAATAGCTATTAGTTCGGCGGTTGCACTAGCAAGCATGTCAGCTTCTAGTAAAGAGATACCTTTTGTTACGGAAGATAGTATGGAAGAAGCGTATATTGAGCATTTCCATATCAAATTAGAAGAAGTAAAGAGAAAAATTAATCAGCGCATTGAGGATGCAAGGAATCTGTGGGTTCAATTTAAATTAAATCTTAGTAGTGCTAAGGACTCGTATCGTGGGGCATTATATTTGAAGAATGCTAAGAAAAACTCGACTCCAGTGAAGATAGGACTGTATCAAAAGGCAGGTGTCTTTGGTGCTATGGCTGATGCAGACATTTACGATGCTATGTTTTACGACCATGCTCCGGTAGCAGTGATTGAAAAAGTAGAAAGGTTACTTGCGCAGGATGATCGATGGGAAAATTCAACTGTCGGTGAAGTATTAACGGCGATTGTTAGCGCTAAAGATGTTGCCAGTTTGTTCATCAAACCAAGTAGTGATGTACCTGAAGTGACTTCTGACAAACAGCTAGAAGTTTTTACAGCAGATATGGAACGCATAATTACTCAAAATGAGCAAACAACAAGATTACTCGAAGTAGCATTAGAGGCCGTGTTCTTTTTAAATTTTGAATATGAACAAAATCACGATGTCGGATCTTTTTAGCCATGATGATTCGGAAAAAAGTGTTGAGTAACACCAGTGTGAAAATCTAACAAACCGGTAGCAGGGGGTTCTACATCAGAACCCCCTGCTTGACACGTCATTAGCAGTCGATTATAGTTACTGCTAATGGTGTTAGCAGCGATGATCAATCACTGCTAGACATTTTAGCCAGCTGCGATATAGTTGGCGAACAAACTCAAAAGTATATATTCAAGGAGGTTCGTATGGCAGATCTATCTGTCGCAAAAGTTCAACCATTAGCTGGCTACGTACTGGTCGAACCGGCTGCCGGTCAGAAGCAAACTGCTTCCGGGATTTACTTACCTGATTCCCACGACGAGAAGCCCCAACACGGGACGGTGTTGGCCGTTGGTGCGGCAACTGTTGTCGATGGCGCCAAGGTTGAGTCACCTGCCAAAAAAGGTGATCACGTCATTTATAAGAAATGGGGTGGCAATGATTTCAAAATTGATGATGTGGAGTATCAATTTCTTAAATTCGAAGACCTATTAGCTATTATTAAGTAAGATCTGAAGTGAATTTTGATGGCGCTTGATCGCAGCAGCGGTCTCCTGCGCCTGAGAAATGAACGAAAGGAACTATGTCTGCAAAACAATTACTATTCGGCGACGATGCTCGTCAAAAAATGCTTATCGGCATCAACAAATTGGCTTCGGCCGTGACCACTACCCTTGGGCCTAGAGGACGCAATGTGGCGATCGACAAGTCATGGGGTTCACCAACCGTGATTCACGATGGTGTGACTGTGGCCAAAGAAATCACTCTTGAAGATAAGTTCGAAAATATGGGTGCTCAATTGGTCAAAGAAGCTGCTTCCAAAACCAACGACGTGGCCGGTGACGGTACGACCACTGCGACACTCCTCGCCCAGCAAATTTCTGCCAAAGGCATGAAAATGGTGACAGCAGGTACCAATCCCATGATTATGAAGGGCGGTATTGATAAAGCTGTCCAAGCAGTTGTCGCTGAAATCAAGCGTCTTGCTAAGCCAGTTAGTGAAGCAGACTGGGAAAAAGTTGCCACGATTTCTGCTCAAAATGCAGTGATTGGTCAGAAGATTGCTGAAGCCATTAAATTGGTTGGCAAAGATGGAGTGGTTGAAGTAGAAGAGGGGAAAACGATGGATATCACCATCGCTCACAAGCAAGGTATGGTTTTCGATAAAGGCTATGCTTCTGCCTACTTTGTGACCAATAGTGACAGTATGGAATCAATTATTGAACAGCCGTACATTTTGGTGACTGATATCAAGATTTCATCGATCCAAGATCTCTTGCCCATGCTTGAGAAATTAATGCAAGTCAGCAAGAACTTTGTGATCATTGCTGATGACATTGACGGCGAAGCTTTGACAACCCTCGTGGTCAACAAACTGCGTGGCGCGTTCAACGGCTTGGCTGTGAAGGCTCCAGGCTTTGGTGATCGCCGCAAAGCGATGCTTCAAGATATCGCCGTGCTCACCGGTGCGCAATTTATTTCAGCGGATACTGGTCGCATGCTCAAAGATGTCCAGGTTGAAGATCTTGGTCGCGCTGACAGTGTCAAAGCCACCAAAGACGAGACGACCGTCGTCGGCGGCAAAGGCAAGCAAGCTGATATCGATGCTCGCATTGCTCAAATCGAAGCCGAGATTGTCAAAACTAAGTCCAGCTTTGATCTCGAAAAACTCGAAGAGCGCAAAGCCAAACTGGCTGGTGGTGTGGCCACGATCCAAGTGGGTGCTTCAACCGAGATTGAGATGAAGAATCTCCAGGAGCGTGTCAAAGATGCCAAGGAAGCAACCAAGGCCGCTATTAAGTCAGGTATCGTACCTGGCGGTGGTGTGACCTTGATGCAGGCTGGCAAGGTGCTTGCAAAACTGAAGGGTGAAGTACATGGAGATGAGCTAACAGGCGTTGAGCTCATAGAGTCAGTACTTGATGAACCCATGCGAATGCTAGCTCAAAATGCTGGTGTTGATGCCGGTTGGGTAGTGAGGACTGTTGCTGAAAAGAAAAACCCATCATGGGGCTTCAATGCGCTTACAGCAGAATTCGGAGACATGATAGCTGCAGGTGTCATCGAACCAGCCCTCGTCGAGACAGCTGCGCTGGAAAATGCTGCATCAGTCGCTTCGATGGTGCTTACCACGGAGTGTTTGATCACTGATGCGCCGGAAAAAGCCAAACCCGCTATGCCTGCCGGTGATCCAGGTATGGGCATGATGTAGATTGGTGAAGTCGCCGGACTTCTGGATTCTCAGAACCAGCACTTTCATTAACGAAAGTAAGAAAAAAGCCCCTCCCTTGCGGGGGGGCTTTTTGGTGATAGAATCGTGATATGGAAAGATACAGACAATCACTTGATAAATTGAGGTTGACACGGGTTTTGGTACCCTTTTTGGCAGCTCTTAGCTTGTTGCTTGCTGGTTGTGATCAGGGTACAGATCAAGCCCGCACTATACAGGCAGAGCCAGTCCAAGTACCTGGGCAACCAACGGTAGTAGCACCAACTGTGGAGAGACAAGGCTATGTACCTCACACTGTTGTTCCTACCGATATTTCAACCGCACTTGCGCCTTGGGAACAAGTACCTACCCCTGGCATATTTCACAATCCCTAGCCCTCACCTTGTAGCAGTATTCCAAAGTAATTCATCTCACAGCCTTTTCCTTCTCGACGATAGGAGTGCCACTGATTAGCTTGTTCAAAAGTGCACGCTGCTGTTGGATCAGTTGTCATCGTGGACCAATAGGGTAGCTGGTGTTTTTCGCAGAATGAACGTAACTGGCGTTGATTTTCGGCAATGAGATCGTAATGTGTGTTTTGTTCCCGATTAATTTGATAACACTTCGCGCAGATACAGGGTCCAAATCCCACATGTACTCCCTCATTATTGCCACACATTTCAATAAAATTTTCTAGTGATTTTTCGATGATATGAGCCTGAGTGCCAAGTCGACCGGCATGAATGACTCCGATCGCTCCTGACTTTGAATAGCAGAGAATGGGTAGACAGTCGGCGGCTCTGACAACTAAATGGATATTTTTTGAGTGTGTCCAGATGGCATCAACACCTACGACACATTGAGGAGTGGTGCTTTCGACCCACGCGACTTGTGCGCTGTGTATTTGTTCCATGGTTATGCCCTGTTGGACAAAAGCGGCCGTGTTCGTTGTCGAAATATCAATTGAAATTACATCCGAAAACTCACGTACATAACCAAAAGGGTGGGGAGTTACCATGAACATGTAGCAAGGCTGGGATTCGAACCCAGGACCTTCGGTTTATGAATCCGATGCTCTAACCAACTGAGCTACCTTGCCATGTCGTGTATTATACCAACAAAACTGGCCACGACCAGAAGTGAGCTAACTGTACGGCGCGTGCAATCCAGCTCTGGAGCTGCTATACTACACATCTTGACATTCGATGCTGGCTCTGGCCACATCTCGCGCGGGTTAGTGTACGGTGCACGTGAGGCTCATAATCTCGCAGGCTAGGTTCGACTCCTAGATCCGCAACATTAAGAAGTAAAAAAGACAGAGTTAAGTAATAGATTCCTATCAGAGTATAGAGCCACCTGGTCGTATAATCACTTAAATGTCCAAAGTTAAAGTACTCAAAAATGTACCAACAGGCAAACTGTTAACATTGTTGCCGCCAACTCTAAGAACTTTAGTTGATATCGATTCAATAACTCTAAAAAAAGTAAATCTTGCAATATTTTCGGTTGATAATAGATATGTCGCTACCACTGGTGAAGTAAAGAAAGTGACAGAAAATATCACAGACTTAAAACCTCTAATAGTAGTAGGAGGATCCTTCACTTCAGAGGCAGCTGATTTGATTAGGAAAGTTGCACACTATTTTGTATGTAGAGACGAAGGTTTTTGGACAGACGAAAAGTATCACAATTCGCGACAAAACAAGTTCTAGTATCCGCCACTCATAGGCTATACTCAACTACATAATGTCAAAAAAACTCCATGAAGTTGGACAACTCATTGTCGCATGTGAAACATATATAATTCATCGAGGTAGGGTGCTGATGCACAGAAGAGCTACAACAAAAAAACTGTTTCCAGGTTTTTGGATTGGTCCAGGTGGTCATGTTGAGGAAGGTGAAGATGTTTTATCGGCTGCTATTCGTGAAATAAAAGAAGAAACTGGCGTACAACTTAAACCTGATAAAGTGACTTTGAAAGTACTTGCGTTTCATCATCATGTAGATAGAAATGAAGTTTGGATGGAATATTTATTTAGAGCTGAGATTGATTCAGATCAACCTATTCACTCCACTGTTGAAGGTGAAACAAAATGGATCCCAGAAACGGAATTATTATCTTTGCAAAATATTTTTCCACCCTCAAAATATTATTTACATCACATCTTAGATACAAATTCAGGACTTTTGTTCAATGCTAGTGAGTGGGAAAACGCACAATTGGTTAAGGTACTGAGTGAAAAACTAAATAGTAATACCTAGTATCATCTACCTATGTGGTTTGTGTACGTACTACTGTGTTCGGATGGTTCGCTCTACACGGGTGCTACGCCCGATGTGGAAGCTCGTTTTCGCACGCATCAATCTGGCAAGGGTGGCAAATATACGCGCTCTCATCCACCGATCAAGGTCGTGTATACCGAGGCATGTGACACTAGGTCAGCAGCACAGCGACGCGAATACCAGATCAAAGGTTGGTCACGAAAAGAAAAAATCGAGTTGCTCCACATCTCTAAACAGCTACAGAGCCTCTGAATATTATTTGAAAACTGTCCACCATTGTTGAAGATTCGTGGGAGGTTTCACAGTTGGTAGTGGTGAGGGAGATGGCAGCGCATCGATAGGAATTTGCACGATGTATTCGCCTTCTTTTTTCATTAACAATTGCTCTCTGATTAATTTTTCAAGCGTAGCAGCAGAGGTTGCCTCAGTCACTTGGTCTTTCAGGAGTGAAACGTCCCTTGTGATTTGATTGATTTCTTGGTCTAATACCGTTGTCCGATCAGTTGGCTCTACTTCTCGAGATTTGCTCAAGAAAGTAATGCTAACAATGACCACCACGATGGTGGCTGCCACGACTACCAATGGGTGTGCCCACCATGGTTGATAGCTGACGGGATGTTCGGTTTTTCTGCCTTGATTTTGCACATTAATCCTAGCCATAAGGCCTGGAATATGATACTATAAGATACTTTGGAAGGCCTTTAGATAGAAGCTTTCCACTCCAAGTATGTCAAAAACAGTCCGCGATGCCCATCAGCAATTTGCCGCGAATTTGCAACAGCAAGGCAAAGCTCATGCTACGGTCATAGCGTATAGCAAAGACATTGAGCAACTTGCCGATTTCCTCGAACAAAAATCAGTTATGTTGGTTGAGCAGACGACGGCTGAACACATTGATGAGTTCAAAGAGCTCCTCAAAAAACAACGATATACCAGCAAATCTATTTCTCGGAAAATTAATTCAATCAAAGCCTTTTTCCGCTTTATGATCAATGAGGGTGTGCTGGGAGAAAATCCAGCCGAGATCATTATCCATCCCAAGTTTGATCAATCTCCTCCCCGAATTTTATCTAAATTAGAGTATCGCGCCTTGCGTGATGCTTGCCGAGGTGATGTCAGAATGTCCGCGATTGTTGAATTATTGCTCCAGACAGGTATGCGGATTAGTGAGTTAGCCGACCTCCAATTGGCTGAGATGGACTTGGACCGTAACACGATCTATATTCACCCGCAAAACTCACGTGACGCTCGTCGTGTTCCTTTGAATACTGCAGCGAAAGCATCGCTTGAAGATTACTTAAAACTTCGACCTCGTGCTCGAGAAAAAACGTTATTTCTAACCAAAACCTGCCGACCTTTTTTGGTCCGCAACATTCGTACTGCTATTGATCGGTACTTTAGATTGGCTGGGATAAAAGATGCCAAAGTCAACGATTTGCGCCACACTTTTATCGTAGAACAGCTCAAGGCTGGAACCCCACTGGTCTATATTTCGCAGTTGGTCGGTCACAAACGCATTACCACTACGGAAAAATACTTGAAGTTAATCGAAGCCCCCGACATGAATCCGAGTGTGCACATTGAAGAGCTGTAAAACTGCGTTCTAGCCTTTTACCATTTCTAGGTATACTACATATACACAATATATGAAAAAACATCGCGTTTTGTCAGGCATTCGTGCCACTGGTCGACTTCACTTGGGAAATTACTTGGGTGCGGTCAAAGGTATGTTGGCGCTACAAAATGATCCAACGTACGAGACGTTCTATATGGTGGCTGATGCCCACGCTATAACCACACCGTACCAGATAGATGAACTACGCCGCAATCGTCGTGAAGTCATTATTGATTATCTGTCATGTGGTCTTGATCCTGAAAAGAGTGTGATTTTTCAGCAGGCATCTGTTCCGCAGCACTTTGAACTGGAATTTTATTTTTCATCGGTGACTACAATTGCCAAGATGCAGCACTTGCCGACGTTCAAAGACAAAGTCAAACAGTATCCAGAGCATGCCACCATGGCATTGCTGAATTATCCGGTGCTAATGGCTGCAGATATATTGGTGTATATGGCTGATAAGGTACCGGTGGGGATTGATCAAGAACCACATCTGGAAGTGACTCGTGAAATTGCTCGGCGGATGAATCAAGATTATGGCACGCAATTTCCTGAACCGACGCGTTTTGCAACAGCAGGTGAGTACGTGCCATCGTTGGCTGGTGAGGGCAAGATGAGTAAATCGGTTGAGGGTAGCTATATCAACTTGACTGATTCTCTTGAGATAATTCAGAAAGCTTTGAGTAGCGCGCCGACGGATAGTGGCACCGGGAAAATGGCAACTGTTCCACAAGGCGTGAAAAATTTGTTAACATTTGTGAATTTGTTTCAGGGTGAAGATCGCCGACGTGAGTACGAAAAAGCCTATGAATCAACAGGCTTGCGGTATGGTGATTTGAAAAAAGAACTCGCTGAGGCAATATTTGCGGAGTTGCGACCAATCCAAGAACAACGTGCCAAACTGGAAGCTGATACTGCATATGTTGATGAGGTAATTGCTGACGGTGCAAAAAAAGCACGAGCAACAGCTGAAAAAACCATGGAAGAAGTCCGCCAAAAAATAGGACTTTCGTAAAGGAAAGTATGAAACCCACCATTACCTATGAAGATTTTGATAAGTTAGATTTGCGAGTAGGCAAAATACTTGCCTCTTCAGCTCCTGACTGGAGCAACAAATTACTGCAATTTACGGTCGATTTTGGAGTCGAAATAGGTGAGAAGACGATTCTGTCAGGAATTAAGCAGTGGTACACACCAGATGAATTTCTTGGCAAGTGCTATGTGTTTGTCGTCAACATGGCCGAGCGCAAAATGGGTGAGGGAGTCAGTCAAGGCATGATGATCATGGCGGATGATGTGGATCAGCCACGACCATTTGCTCTGCCGGAAACAGCAACGCCGGGGTCGATTGTTCGCTAACCCATGCTAAAATAGATGACTCATGCCGAAAGATAAAGCACCCACCCCGAAAACTGACGAAAAAACAGCCGAGAAAAAACCCCAAGGTAAAGTTCGGCAGTTTCAAGTTGAGTTCAATCTGAATTCACTGTTCAATAGGGCATTAATTTTTGTGTTAATTGCAGTGTTGTTTATTCCTTTTGTAGTGTCGCTCTTTACTGGCGGCGCACGAGAGCAGATTCCTGTTTCTCAACTGGTCCGAGACGTTCGAGACAAAAAGGTCCAACGGATTGATGTAGCTGGTGCGGAACTGCGTGCTACCTATGTTGATCAGTCGCAGCGTGTTGCCCGTAAAGAAGATGGTCAGCAAGCTTTGGAAGTGCTTGATGCCTCTGGTATTAGTCTCGCTGATGTGGAAGTAAATATTCGCAACGTTAGCACTGGTGAGTTGGTTTGGCAGATTTTAATCAACACCTTGCCGATTATCGTGATGGTCATCTTTTTCTTGTTTATTTTGCGTCAAGCACGTGGGGCGCAGGGTGACATGATGGGTTTTGGTCGCAGTAAAGCGAAAGTGTTTGTCAAAGGCAAACAAGATGTGAAATTTGCTGATGTGGGTGGTATGGACGAGGCAAAGAAAGAGCTCGAAGAAATTGTCGATTTCTTGAAAAATCCTAAAAAATACAAGAAACTTGGTGCACGCACACCCAAAGGTGTGTTGTTAGTTGGTCCTGCTGGTACGGGTAAGACGTTGTTAGCACGAGCGGTGGCAGGTGAAGCAAATGTTCAATTCTTATCGATTGCTGGCTCGGAGTTCATGGAAATGTTGGTTGGTGTTGGCGCTTCGCGTGCTCGCGATTTGTTTGCCACGGCAAAAAAACTTGCTCCATCAATCATTTTTATTGATGAAATTGACGCGATTGGTCGGATGCGCGGTCATGGCAGTTTCGGTGGTCATGATGAGCGCGAGCAAACCCTCAACCAAATCCTGGTGGAAATGGATGGTTTTACCCAGAATGATAACGTGATTGTGATGGCTGCCACCAACCGAGGTGACATGCTCGATCCTGCACTAGTGCGACCAGGTCGCTTCGATCGCCGAGTGACAGTGAACTTGCCAGACCTTGAAGAGCGCAAAAACATCTTGAGTATTCATGCCAAAAACAAACCATTTGCATCAAGTGTGCAATGGGATCGAGTGGCAAAACGGACGGTTGGTTTTTCAGGTGCTGACATTGAAAATATGTTGAACGAAGCGGCTATTGCGGTGGCGCAGGAGAGTCGTGAGATGATTACGATGGCTGATATTGAAGAAGCTTCATTGAAAGTCAAGTATGGTCGTAGTAAAAAACGTTTGTTTGATGAGTACGAACGCAAGATGACCGCCTATCACGAAGCAGGCCATGCCTTGATTGCCCATGTTTCGCCACATGCTGATCCCGTGCACCGGATTTCTATTGTGTCTCGTGGTCAAGCGCTAGGTTTTACCCTAACTCCGCCAGAAAAAGATAAAGTCCAAGTAACGCAATCTGAGTTAATGGATGAAATTGCGGTATTGTTAGGTGGACGTACGGCAGAAATGATGATTTTCAACGAATTGACCGCGGGTGCAACTTCAGATATTGATAGAGCGACTCGAATTGCTCGGGCGATGGTTGTTGATTACGGTATGAGCAAACTTGGTCCGATCAACTTTAGTCCACAATACGAAAATAGTAATTACGGTCGTTCATGGGGCGAGCCAGTGAAGATTTCTGATCGTGTCCAAGAAAAAGTGGACGATGAAGTGTCTCGCTTTATTAACGAGGCTCAAGAAATTGCTACCAAGACACTGAAAAAATATAGCAAACAGCTCCACGCCGTTTCTGAGAAATTACTTGAAGTGGAAACGCTCGATAGCGATGAGTTCGAAAAAGTGATGGGGATTGAAAAAGCCAAGAAGCCGGTGTCATTGGTCTAGTTTCTTGAACACAATTTTCGTATACTGGTGCATATGAATGTGGTTCCTGTGCATCAACGTTTGATTAAGCAGCGTCGATTTCGAAAAATATTGGCAGCCTGCTTTTTGGTATCTCTTATCGCTGGAGTGGTAATTGTGCCGATTGAGAGTCATGTGGCGGGAAGTTTGATTACCGATCCCATTGATGGTTTATGGTGGTCGATTCAGACGTTAACAACAGTGGGATATGGCGATGTGGTACCGATTACATTAATGGGAAGACTCTTGGGAATCTTGATGCAATTAGTAGGTGCAATTGGCTTTGGTATGGTTATAGCTTTAATTAGTAGTAGTATGAGTCGCAATCAAGAGGAGTATTATTGGAATAGGTTGTTCGATCGAATCAATGCGATTGATGATCGGCTGACTACCATCGAAAAGCATTCAAAGTTTTTGGTGGAGTCGCAAGACGATGGCAAATTAGCTGACAAAAAAGTACCAATACCTCAGAAGTGATACACTACCGCCATGCACTTTTTACTCATTGATGGTCACGCACTTATCTATCGTGCATACCATGCGTTTCCACCGTTAACTGATCCCAGTGGTCGTTTGGTCAATGCAGTGTATGGGTTTACTCGTCATGTACTGACCGCTATCCGGGAGTATGAACCAGAATACTTGGCAGTAACCTTTGATCATCATGGGCCCACCTTTCGCCATGCAAAGTTTGATAAATACAAAGCTAATCGGGTGGCAATGCCCGATGATTTGATTCCCCAAATTGATATTATCAAGGACGTCGTCAAAACGCTCAATTTCCCTCAGTTTGAACTGGAAGGCTATGAAGCAGATGATTTGATAGGAACATTAAGCAAACAGATCGAAGCAGTCAATGATCAAACTCGAGGTGAAGACATCAACACTATTATTGTTACGGGTGATCGGGACAGTTTTCAGTTGGTTTCAGAGCAAACACATGTGTGGTTGCCAGGTCGTGGTAAGGGCACGGTCGATACAGAATATGATCGAGATGGCGTCAAATCGAGGATGGGAGTCTATCCAGAGCAAATTGTTGATCTCAAAGCATTGATGGGTGATGCCTCAGATAATATCCCTGGGGTAGCAGGCATTGGTGAGAAGACAGCGTGTAAATTGATTGTCGAATTTGGTAGTTTGGCCAAAGTGTATGAGACGGTTGATTCAGGACAAGTTGGTGCGGTAATGACAGCGCGAATAAGAGAAAAATTAGTGACAGATAAAGAAAATGCCCTGTTGAGTCAAAAATTAGCCCAGATTGACCGAGTGGTCCCTATTAGTCTCGATTTACCAGCGTGCAAAGTATCAAGTTATGACAAACAAACAGCGCGTGAGTTGATGGAATCGCTCGAATTTAAATCACTTGTTTCTTTGTTGCCCCCTGACGATTTTGAATTAAATGTGCAAAGTGCTTTATTTTAGTAGATATGCCAAAAAATTCACTTTCCCAAACTAAAGTGCCTCGAATTGCGTTAGTGCATGATTACTTGCGCGAGTATGGTGGTGCAGAGCGAGTGCTCGAAGCATTGCATGATTTATTTCCAGATGCACCGGTGTATGTCGCATTTACCGATCCGACAGCGATGGGCCGTCATTGGCAAAAATTTGCAGACTGGCACATCCAGACTACTTGGTTGGCGCAGATTCCCGGAATTCGTCATTTGTTTTCACCGTTACGCATTCTCGCCCCTAAAGCATTTTCCGATCTCGATTTATCGGCCTTTGATGTGGTGATTTCATCATCCAATGCGTACTTTGCCAAAGCAGTTCGGGTGCGCGCGGGTGCTCGTCACATCTGTTACTGTCACACGCCGCCGCGCGCACTCTACGGATACACCACTAAGAGTAATTGGCGTGCCAACTCATTCACTCGTGTCGTGGGAGAAGTCATGAATCACTTTTTGCGAATAGCAGACTTTCAGATGGCACAACGTGTAACACAGTTTGTTGCCAACTCCGCCGAAACGCAGCGACGCATTCAAAAGTTTTATCGTCGGGATAGCATGATTATCTATCCTCCAGTGGATGTTGAAGGTGCGGAAGTTTATTTAAAGAAACATCATTCTGCCAAAGAAGAGTACTACCTGTATGTGAATCGGTTAGCACTCGCTAAACATCCTGAACTTGCAGTCCAAGTGTGCACCCAGTTAGACAAGCCCCTCAAAGTGGTTGGCTCAGGGCCAATGCTCGAGGACCTGAAAAAAATAGCTGGCCCAACCATCCAGTTTATGGGTGCGGTTGATGACGAGGAGTTGCACGCTCTCTACGCCGGCGCCAAAGCCCTGTTGTATCCCGTTGAAGATGAGGATTTTGGCATGGTGCCCGTTGAGGCGATGGCTCATGGCACACCAGTGATTGCGCATGCATCTGGTGGTGTTCTTGAAACAGTGGAAGAAGAGCAGACAGGGTTATTTTTCTATGAGCTGAGCGTTGCTGGATTAACAGAAGCTTTGTTATTGGCAGAAAGATACACCTTCTCGCAGAAAAAGTGTCGGGAGAAAGCGCAACACTACAGCTGCAGCCACTTTAAGAAATCATTACTACAATTGATTTAGTCTTTTTTCAAACTCACGATTGCCACTGATTGTGTTCCCATCTGTACCGTCGTGCGAAGTACAGCAGCAGTGGTGGCTACTTGAATGGTAGATTTTTTACCATTCAAAAACTCTTGTTCCACCGTATACTCGCCAGGCACAATATTCTCAAAGGTAACCGGCACGACTTCTGTATTACTTCCTTTTGGATCAAAATTAGCTAGTATCACTTGAGGGTTACCTGCATCATCTTGAGCGGCGAGTGCTTTGACAAAGGTACCTTTGCCAAATAACTGCAGACGTTGTGACCCTAATTTCTCAAGCATTTTCAGCGCGGTATAACGAGGCTTGGTGTGACTACCGAAGTCTTGGTGGGTGAACAACCCCCATCGACCCCAGTACTCTTGACCAGCAGGATCTTTGCCGTCTTGAATTTCAAACACAAAAGCTTTTTCGATCATGCCGACCATCTCAATGGCACCTGCTACGGTGTGTGCGGCCCCATACGCGCCGTCATAACCTTTGTTGACGTTACTATCATGTCCCCATTCGGTGATATGTAGTTCAACCGTTGGTTCAAGTTGAGGGTAGGCAGATAGCCAACTTTTGCTCTCAGTGATATCCTCGCGGTAGCGATCTATATCCGTTGTATAACGATGCCACGAAAAGAAGTCATAGCGGACATGGTTGTCGATAGCATTTTTGGCCATCGCATCAAACCAATTCTTATACAGTGCGGTAGTTGCCGGTCCACCAAATTTAAATGCTTTTACCCCTGGTGTTACGGCTGCCACATCAGCTCCTCGCGCAGCAGTGTTATATAACGTGAGGTAGTTTTTCTTGCCACCATAACTCCAGTCACCAAACAGATCGGGTTCATTCCAGACCTCATAGTAGACGTTTGCAAACCCTTTTGTCCCGCTGATATGTTGAATAGTTTTTTGGACGACCAGTTGCCAGTCAGCCCAGTTAACAGGTGTCGACAAGATATCGCCACTTGAAATGGCTTGAGGCATGTATGACAAAGAAATATAGGGGGTTGCACCAGTTGCTCTAATTTCATCGAGTAAGCGATCGAGTTTGCTGAAGTCAAAAGTGACATTGCCAGGGCCACCACCAACCACATCATAAAAACTATAGATATGATCAAGACGGATGTACTTAGGATGCAAGGCTTTAATTTGGCTAGTCAGTGGACCCATGGTCCAGTTATGCGATTCGCCACCTTGCGCCAAGTTTTGCCATGGACGAGGTAAAGGCCCGAGAATAGCCTGGGTATCAACATAGATATCAGCAGGTTCACCACCTGCTCGAGAAAAAAACTCGCGAACTACTGAGAATTGCGACAGGGTCAGGATCATCACGCCCAACAGCACTGCCGCACCAATGGCTGAAGTGATGAGAAGTCGGTGACGCTTTTTCATGAATGATAAGGCAAATAATGCCCACACTAAGGTTATCATATTTTGTTGGCTACAGTCTGTATACTTGACAACTTAGCACTCGTTGCCTATGATTGCTAACATGATTGATCTAAGTGCTCGTCAAATTCAAATTCTTCGGGCAGTTATCGAAGAATTTATCACCACGGCTGAACCAGTTGGTTCAGATACACTCGATCGAAAGTTTAGTATTGGTGTTTCTCCAGCCACGATTAGAAATGAAATGGTGTACTTGACCAATCAAGGTTACTTGCGTAAAAGCCATAGCAGCGCCGGGAGAATGCCTACGCCGATGGCGATGAAACTGTACGTCAATGAGCTAATGAAAGAAAAAGAATTGTCAGTGGCCGATGAAGTATCAGCTAAAGAGAAAATTTGGAACAGTCGTGAACAACTCGACCAGTTACTTCAAGAGACGGCGCGCGTGTTGGCAGAGAAATCTCATGCCTTGGGCATTGCCATGACACCAGAACACCGCGTGTATCATGCCGGGTACGCCAATTTATTACAGATGCCAGAGTTTTATGACATCAACATTATGCGCAACGTGCTCGTCATGATTGAACAAGTCCCATTGGTAGAAGAAATATTTACCAATCATCAAATGGGTAGTGCCGTCCAAGTGATGTATGGTCAAGAGCTTGGTAATCCCGCCCTGGAGCCAGTAGGTGTCATCTGCATGTCTGTGCAAACAGGTCAAGAACTGTGTTATGTGGGGGTGATTGGCTCGAGTCGTTTCGATTACCAATACATCATTCCCATGATGAAGTACTTCCGGTCATTGATTGAAGAAACCGTTGCTCGAGAAGGTCTCGCCTAATGACATCGCAATCAACGCATATGCCAAAACAACCCAAGGTTAATCCAGAAATTGCTGTATTGGCAGAACAAGTATCCGCACTCAAAGAAGATGTCTTGCGAAGCCAAGCAGATTATCAGAATTTACTGCGTCGTACTCAGGAAGAGCGCAGCAAGTTGATCAAGTTGGCTTCTGCATCACTGGTCGAGGATCTTGTCCAACCTCTCGATCATTTGAGTATGGCGGTGGAGCAGATCAATGATCCTGGTCTTGAAATGGTGCACAAGCAATTTTGGTCAGTGCTCGAACAACATGGTCTGGCTGAAATTGCCGTTCTAGGCAAAACATTTGATCCTCGCCTCATGGAGGTAGTTGAAAAAAATGGCGACAGCGATGTCGTCACCAAAGTTGTCACTCGTGGTTACACGCTAAACGGTGAAGTCATCCGTCATGCCAAAGTGATCGTGGGTGAGACAACAACACAAACGTAATTTTTTTAAAGGAGCCACATGGCCAATTCAGGAAAAATCATCGGTATCGATCTTGGTACAACCAATTCAGCTGTTGCAGTTATGGAAGGTGGCACACCCAAAGTTATTGCTACAGCAGAGGGTCGCAACACGTATCCTTCGATAGTGTCATTTAAGGGTGAAGATACCACCGTCGGTGATGTTGCCAAACGACAGATGATTTTGAATCCCAAAGCGACTGTTAACTCGGTCAAGCGCTTCATGGGTCGCAAACTAAAAGATAAGGCAGTCCAAGAAGCCATCAAACACGTCGCCTACGTTATCACTGAGGGCAAAGAAGGTATGGCGGTCGTTGAGATTAATGGAAAAAAATATACACCTCAAGAAATTTCAGCCAAGATTCTGGCCAAGGCGAAAGCAGATGCGGAAAGTTATCTCGGTGGTGAAGTGACTCGAGCAGTTATTACAGTACCGGCTTATTTTGATGATTCACAGCGCCAGGCCACGAAGCAAGCAGGCGAAATTGCTGGTTTAACGGTTGAGCGCATCGTCAATGAACCGACCGCTGCCGCTCTTGCCTATGGATTGGACAAAAAGGGGACTCGTACCATTGCTGTCTATGATATGGGTGGTGGTACTTTTGATATTTCAGTTCTGGAAATTGGTGACGGTGTATTTGAAGTGAAAGCTACGAATGGTGACACATTCCTAGGTGGTGACGACTTTGACAACTTGATTATCGACTGGATTATTGCTGAGTTCAAAAAAGAAAATGGCAAAGATCTTTCTAAAGATCCTCAGGCTCTGCAACGCATCAAAGATGCTGCAGAAAAAGCTAAGATTGAACTATCATCCGCACAAAGTAGTGAGCTCAATCAACCATTTATCACTCAGGGCGATGCAGGTCAACCACTTCATCTGACGATGACGCTGACCCGCGCTAAGCTTGAAGAGCTGGTGGGTGGCTTAATTGAACGGTCATTTGGTCCAGTGCAGAAAGCACTTTCTGATGCAAAAGTAGATGTGAAAAAGATTGATGATGTTGTTTTGGTGGGTGGTATGACACGTATGCCACGCATTCAAGAAGAGGTGAAAAAATTCTTTGGCAAAGAGCCACACAAGGGTGTCAATCCTGACGAGGTGGTGGCCGTTGGTGCTGCTATCCAAGCTGGTGTCATTGGGGGTGACGTTAAGGATGTAGTCTTGTTGGACGTGTCGCCACTGACGCTAGGGCTTGAAACGCTGGGCGGAGTTATGACTCCGCTCATTGAGCGCAACACCACGGTGCCGACTGCAAAATCACAAGTTTTTTCAACTGCAGCTGACAACCAAACCCAAGTGGAAATTAATGTGCTGCAAGGTGAACGACCTATGGCGGCTGATAACAAGTCACTTGGTCGATTTATTTTGGACGGTATCCCACCCGCAATGAGAGGTGTGCCTCAGGTTGAAGTGACTTTTGATATTGATTCAAATGGAATCCTCAAAGTTACCGCCAAGGATAAAACATCTGGTAAAGTGCAAAATATCACCATTCAGAACTCGACAAACTTGTCTGATGAAGAAGTTGAAAAAATGAAAGCAGAAGCGGAGAAACACGCTGAAGAAGATAAGCAAAAGAAAGAAACGGTTGAGTCACGCAATAAGGCTCAGAGTGTGGTCTTCGAGCTAGAAAAGCAACTCAAAGAGTATGGTGACAAACTTGAGTCTGCAGACAAAACGCTGATTGAAGAAAATGTCAAAAAACTCAAAGAGTTAGCTGACAAATCCGACTCAACTAAGGAAGCTCTAGATTCAGCTGTTGAGGAAACGCTCAAATCCGCACAAAAAATTGGTGAAGCAATGCAGAAAGCTCAAGCTGCTGCTGCTCCCAATGCTGCTGAAAATGCCGGTGGTAACGACGCTTCCAGCACCACAAAAGAAGATGCTAAATCCAAGGATGATACATCTGGCGCTGAAGAGGGCGAAGTTGTCAAAGAGTAATCGTACTTGCCAAGCAACTAGCAGGTGTGTAAAGATGTAGGTATTATGGCTACACCTACCTTTCGACGCGTATCAAAGTCACACGGACTGCGACCAGCTCCCATTTTTATGGGTTTGGTAGCTTTTTTGGTAGTTGGTGCTGGGGTACTAGCTGCAGCCAATTTATCCGAGAGCACAGAAAATAGGGGTCAAGCTAGAAGTATCAAATGTTCTGATTACAATTTGCAGGAGTTTTACGGAAAAGATAGTAAAGGCAACTATGTGCTCAAAGGTTGCCGATGCGCCGCCGATCAGAGACTGACGGTTAATTTGAAAACAGAGATTGGGACGTTGGAGAACACCAGACAACGTTGTTCAACCGCTTCGGCAATTGTTCCTCAGCAACCAAAGCTTGAGTTACAGCTTGATAAACAAGTTCCTACTACTACCAACCCTGTTATTCAGCAAAAAACCACTACAACTCGAAAGTTGTACTAAAGTACTCAGCCTGCCCAGGCTTACATGCGTCTTTCTGTCATCGTTCCAGTCTACAATGAAGCTGCAACAGTCGAGGTTGTTTTGCAGAAGTTGTTTAAAGTAAGCCAGGTGTTCGAAGTGGTAGTGGTCAACGATGGCTCAACCGATAAGACCAAACAAATTCTCAACGAAATCAAGCACCCTAAGCTACATGTTTTTCACAAGCAGAATGGTGGCAAAGGAAGTGCGATAGGGGTTGGTTTGGAAAAAGTCCGTGGGGATCATGTATTAATTCAAGATGCTGATCTTGAATATGACCCCGACGATATTCCTGCCTTAATCGCCCCGATCAAAAAAAAGAAAGCAGAAGTAGTGTATGGTTCGCGATTTCTTGGGCCGCACTCTAACTTGTTATTCTGGCATAAGCAAGGCAACAACTTACTTAATTTTGTAGTCAATTTGCTCTATGACACAACTTTGTCGGATATGGAGACGTGTTATAAAGTTGTGCCGACCGCTTTGTTCCGCAGTTTGCATATCCAGTCTCAGAAATTTGATATTGAACCAGAAATTACTTGTAAGATTTTGAAGAAAAAAATCCATATTTTTGAAGTACCCATTTCATATGTTGGACGTGATTTTTCGCAAGGAAAGAAAATTACCTGGAAGGATGCGTTTGCTGCATTGTGGGTGATCGGTAAACTACGTGTGAGTAATTCGCTCACTTCTCATCATGTACTACCATGGATAAAAAAACATTCCGAGACACTGGCTACCGTAGTTGCGGGCATATTTTTTCTTGGACTGCGCAGCTGGCCAATGTTCACGGGGAAGACATTATTTTATGGCGACAACTATTCTTTGATGGTGCCAGGAAAGATCTTTACGGCTCAGGCTTTGCTGAGAGGTGAAGTGCCTTTGTGGAACGCCAATTTAATGGGAGGGCTGCCGTGGTTGGCAGATATCAATCAATCGGTGTTGTATGTTACATCACTCTTTTTTGCGGTATGGTCGCCAGCTACTGCCCTGAACATTACCATACTGTCACATCTAGCATTGACAGGCATAGGAATGTTTGTAGCAGCCAAACTATGGATAGGAAAGGCACATCCTTCGACCTATTTTATTGCCGCACTTGTTTGGATGTTTTCGACACATATCACAGGTAGTATCAACAATTTGTCCACGATTCAATCATTGGCGTGGTTACCGTGGGTAGTGGTAGCTTCCCTGTATGTAGGGAAGAAAACATGGGCGCCAATTGTATTTGCCATGGTTGTACTGTTGCAATTTTTGGGTGGTTATCCTCAACATGTCGTGTACTCAATTGGATTGGCTGGCTTGATTAGTACCTATCGCTGGTGGCAAACGCAAAATGGCTCGTGGGGAAAATGGTTGTTGAGTTGGATTGCCACTGCGGCAGTCACTTGTGGTATCACAGCCATTGCTTGGTTACCTTTTGCTGAAGTGTTATTACGCTCAACTAGAATGGAGCAATCATTATCGCAAGCTGCAGTTGGTTCACTTTCACCACTTATGTTGCTAAAAGTAGGATTGTCCTACTTTTTTGATAAGCCGGCTGCTGGTATGAAGTGGGGGCCCGCTTGGAGTGGGCAGCCAAACGCAGTGTTGTATGTGACTTGGTTAGGATTGTTAACGTGTTTTTCTACGGCGGCGATAAGAGTACTTTCCTTCATAAAAGCACGCGGTCATAGCTGGTTAGCTGAGTTCAAAACACATGCAACTTGGCTGTGGCTATTCATCGTAGTGGTGACATTTCTTTTTGCATTGGGTGATTCACTGCCAGGATTCTCTTTGATTCAGCAAGCTGTGCCATTGTTTCGCGTATCTCGTTATCCTAGTATGGTGTTACTACTCACAAATTTTGTGGTGGCGCTGTGGTTTGCGGAAGCGGTACTAAATGAAAAAATCCGCCTGGTATGGCGAAATATTTGGCAGCATAAATGGCGATTATTACTATTAGTAGCGGTGGTGATAACCAGTGCCTGCATTGCTATAACCCGTAACTTTGATTTCGTATGGTATGGTGTGGATACACTCCTTGGACATCGATTATCAGCGAGTGTGTTTCATACGTTAACCCGCGATCAAGTTATTTGGCAGGTGATTTCGCAAAACTTGATGGTGGTAGCATGGCTGTTTGTAGCGAGCATGTGGGCATGGATATATCGTCGATATTGGTTGCTTGCTCTGATTATTGGTATCGAAATGTGGTACTCCACCCAGGCATTGTTGATCTATGTGCCGCGTGATGTATATCCCGACAAAACGGTGTTGACGCAGGCTTGGCAACCACCTTTGATGACGCAGCTGCAGTCAGCCACCACCTACGATCCACAAGCCCGGTGGTTAACCCGAGCTAGCAATGTCCCCTACACGGATTATGGGGCGTACTGGGAGGCGTGGACAGTTCGTGCGCCGTTTTCTGATTCTTTTGTAGATACACATGAGCAACAAGTGGCAGATCATGCGAAACGACTTCGTGATGGCCTCGCCCCTGATTGGAATTGGGTAGTTGGCGTACCATTTATTCACGGCTATACCACATTAGTTCCTCAGGGATTTGCCCATGTATGGCAAAAAACGCCTGAGACGAGAATTAATTTTATCGATAGGATTCCACTGACTGATCCATTATTAGCAAATTGGGCAGTGAAGTACTATGTCGTAGATACGTGGTTCGAGCACACCCAGGAAGAACAGCTTCCTACGGGAGCAACTCTCATTGCCACCGTTGATCAACCTCGCGAATGGCTTACAGCTGGTCGTCAAGGACAGTGGTTGGTGTATGAACTCCCATCATTACCCAGATTCCGTACCTCCAATGGTGAAGCTATTCCCGTTGCTGATTTTGTACAAACAGTGAACACAATGTCGTTTCGCACGACAGTAAGTGAACCTACTGAGCTAATTATTGCTGATCGCTTTGATGCTGGTTGGCGAATCCAAGTGAATGATCAAGAAACCATCCTTGATGAATATCAAGGTCAATCAATAGTGAGCTTACCCGCTGGTATGGTCGAGGTGCATTTGGAATATCGACCACGTAGTGTGATCTGGGGCGCGGCGTTTTCTGCTATCTCACTCTTGCTTGTACTGTGGTTTGCCATTAGCAGACATCGTGTATCACTGCTAGAAAAAAGCACATTTTCATAGTACACTGTATCGCTATCATTGCACTCCAGTAACATGCCAACAACTCGAGATTACTACGAAATCCTAGGGCTGACAAAGACGGCTTCCGAGGCAGAAATAAAATCTGCGTATCGGAAAATGGCTTTGAAGTTTCATCCCGACAGAAACAAAGAACCTGACGCCGAGGCCAAGTTTAAAGAGATAAACGAAGCCTACCAAATTTTGTCGGATGCCAAAAAGAAGCAAGCGTATGACCAATTTGGTCATGCCGCATTTGATCCTGCAAGTGGAATGGGCGGTGCCGGCGGCGGAAATCCATTTGCGGGTGGTTTCAGACAGGGTCCGTTTACCTGGTCGTATAACACTGGGGCAGGTGGTCAGAATCCATGTGAAGGAATGGATATGAATGATCCATTCGAAATATTTGAAAGTTTTTTTGGTGGCGGTGGAGGTTTTGGTCGGGCAGCTCGGCCTCGCTACTCACTCACGGTTGATTTTATGGATGCAGTCAAAGGGGCAGAAAAAGTAGTGACCATCGACGGCAAACAACACACAGTCAAGATTCCTGCGGGTGCTGATGATGGAACTCGCCTGAGATTTAATGAGTTTGATATCACGATTGATGTTCGTCCACATGCTCGGTTTAAGCGAGATGGCTACGATCTATTTGTTGATGAAGACATTTCTTTCACCACTGCCGCACTGGGTGGAGAAGTCCAGGTTCCGACGATTGAAGGGACGCTGAAAATGAAAATTAGACCTGGGACTCAGTCACACACGCTGGTGCGGTTGCGAGGTGAGGGAATTCAACATCTTCAAAGTAAAGCCAAAGGTGATTTATATGTCAGGGTTGTGGTAAAAGTACCAGAAAAATTAAGTCGAGAACAAAAGCGAATCCTCGAAGAGTTGCAGGCGACGAGCTAGCTGGTTTTTTCTCATCTTTTCATTCAGAACCAAAAAGCCCTCTCCGAAGAAAGGGCTTTTCAAATCTGCTCAAATGAGTACTGAGTTAGGATTTAGCAACCTGCATAAATTATATCTATTTTTTTGTACATGTAAACACGTTGTGCTACTACGGATGTGGACCTGCCGGGAGTCGAACCCGGTGAGCAAGGTTGCTAAATCCCGCTCAGAACCCACCAGGCCCACATCGTTCCTAAGCCTACTCCTCCAACCAGACAAAGCGCTGACATTTTCACACCCCCGTTTCCGTCGAGTCACCATCTTGCGATTTTGCCTCTTTCAGACTATAATTACTTCTGATTGCGAGGGATGGACAGATGGCCATCCTTTTTTTGTCATTTTTCACCTTCGCCGTCGTCGAAACATCAACTATTTACTAGAAGAGAGAAGCTCATGCAAAACGTTTCAAATATTGCTCGCACCGAATTTGCCGCTGCTATTGCGCAAATTTCCAATGATCGTAAAATCCCTGTCGAAGCTATCTATGGGGCAATCCGAATCTCGATGGTCTCGGCATTTCGCAAAGAAATGGGTATGGATACTTTAGATGAAGAGTCACATTACTACGCTACTTTGAACGAAGGTACCGGTGAAGTGCACATTTTCAAAGCACCAATCTTGAAGAAAGACGAGGAAACCGGCGAAGCTCTGGAGTGGGATGAGACAAAGTCAACCGATGTGACTCCTGCCGGCTTTGGTCGAATTGCGGCACAAACAGCAAAGCAAGTCATTTTACAGAAAATTCGCGAGTCCGAAAAAGATCAAATCATTGCAGATTTCTCAGACAAGATGGGTGAGTTGATTAATGCCCAAGTACTGCGCATGGATGGTCGCACAGTGGTGCTCGACATTGGTCGTGGTCAAGGGTACATGCCACCTGAAGAGCAGATGCGTGGTGAGTTCTACAAGACCAATGCTCGCATTGGCGTCTTGCTCAAAGAGGTTCGCGATGGTTTCCGTGGTCGCCAGATTATCGTGTCGCGCGCTGACAAACAGTTGGTTGCCAAATTATTTGAGCGTGAAGTCCCTGAAGCTGCTTCGGGCGCAGTCAAAATCGTTGCTATTGCTCGCGAAGCTGGTGTGCGTACCAAACTAGCCGTTACTTCCACTCAAGAGGGTGTCGATCCGGTTGGATCATTTGTTGGTCAACGCGGCGTCCGTGTCCAAGAAGTTATTAAAGAATTAAATAACGAAAAAATCGATATTATTCCCTGGTCAGACAACCCAGTAACCTTGCTTCAAGGCGCGTTGGCTCCTGCTGATCACCTGAAAATTGAGATTAATGAAGCAACTCGCCAAGTAGTGGTGATTGCTCCTGACGATCAATTGTCGCTGGCAATTGGCCGCGGCGGTCAAAATGTTCGTCTTGCCGCCAAGTTAACCGGCTATCAAATTACGATCCAAAATGCCGGGGGTAAAGTCCAGTCGGCAGTCACTGGTAAAGAAGAATATGAAATTGACACGTTTGACGGTTTGACTGATGAATCCCGCCAGAAACTGATTACCTTCAAATTCACGACACTTGCCGATCTCAGTCGGTTCAAAGAGAAGTGGCAAGCATTTGATGATCTAGAAGCTGATCAAAAAGCGTTGTTACAAAAACGTGTCGATACCTATGAAGCAGAAGAAGCAGTCCGAGCCGCAGAGAAAGCAGCGTCGATTGCCTCATTTGGCGCGCAGGCTCCCATGGCTGTCGCAACCACCCCTGAACTTCCTGCTGAAGAAGCTCCAGTAGCATCACCAGAAAGTAGCACGTAACTATGGCTGTACAACAACGTCCACCAATCATTACCATCATGGGTCATGTCGATCACGGCAAGACATCGCTTTTGGACTATATCCGAAAAGCCAATGTGGTAGCTGGTGAGGCGGGGGGTATCACTCAGCATATTGGCGCCTATCAAATCGACTACAAAGGTAAGCCAATGACTTTTTTGGATACACCAGGTCATGCGGCATTTAGCCGAATGCGCGAACGAGGTGCCAAGATTACTGACATTATTATTTTGGTGGTTGCTTTGAATGATGGTGTGAAACCCCAAACAGCCGAAGCAATTCGACACATCAAGACTGCCGGTGTACCTTACGTGGTGGCCATTAACAAAAGTGATCTTGAGGGTTACTACCCAGAGGTGGTCAAAGGTCAATTAGCAGAAGAAGGTGTGTTGGTTCAAGGTTTTGGTGGTGATATTGATTCAATCGCCGTCTCAGCCAAAACGGGAATGGGAATTGATCAACTGCTCGATACCGTTCAAGTAATGTCAGAACTTCAAGATTTACATGCAGATTCGGCCGCTCCACTTGAAGCTGTTGTGATCGAATCAACCAAAGATCCACGCAAGGGCTCAGTGGCAACCGTGATCGTACAACAAGGGACATTGGCGCTTCGTCAAGATATTTATTCCTATGATGCTGGTGTGAAAATTTCGGGTCGAGTAAAGTCGCTAACGAACGAACGAGCTCAGCAACTCAAGGAAGTGCTGCCTGGCAGCCCAGCAGAAATTATCGGGTTAACCGAAGTACCCGCCGTGGGTTCAATCCTGCGAGATGAACATGCGACGTATGACCTGTCGCCCGAGGAATCTCAGGAGCAAATGTCGATGCAAACAGCCGATTTTGCTGCTCAGCCAGCGGGACTTGATTTCACCACCTTGCTCGAAGACAAACCCAAACTCAAACTCATTATTAAAGCTGATGTCCAAGGTACGCTTGAGGCGATTGCCCAAACTCTTGATCCAGAGAGTACTCAGTTGATTAGTAGTGGCGTCGGACCGGTGATTGATCAAGATGTGGATATGGCAGAAACAACTGGTGCGCTGATCATTTCTTTCCATACTAAAGTGCCCAAGCAACTCAAAGAACGCGCCAAAAATGTGGGTGTTCGTATCAAGAGTTATGATGTTATTTACAAATTGATTGAAGACTTGCAGAAGCAAATGCTGAAGTTACTTGAGCCCACCATTGATGAAGTGGTACTTGGTGAAGCTGAAATCATGCAGATTTTCGAAATTCGCGGTGAAAAAATTGCGGGTAGTCGCGTCAAAACCGGTGAACTGAAGAAAACCGATCGCTATCACCTCAAGCGTGGCGAAGACATTATTGCTGATCCCACCATTAATCACATGATGCACGGCAAAGAGGAAATAGATACCGTCAAAGCCAAGGGTGAGTTCGGTGTGACTTTCCGCCAGAAAAAGCTTGATTTTCAGGTCGGTGATCTGTTGATTGCCTATAAATCTGAAGATGATGATGAAGAATAAGTGAGTTTGATATAATACATAGGTATTAACATGATACTGTGTCATTTGGCAGACAAAACTGCTGCTCGATGATAACGGGAAAGATTTTCGCCCACGGCGAAAAACCATACATATGGCCTTACCAAAAGCCACCAAATCACAAATTATCAAAGAGTTTGCTCTCTACGAAGGCGACACTGGTTCACCAGAGGTGCAGGTAGCTCTTTTAACCAATTCCATCAACGAATTAACTGAACATTTGAAGCAACACAAAAAAGATAACCACTCTCGCCGTGGTTTGCTCAAACAAGTGTCGAAGCGTCGTCGGCTACTCAACTTCTTAATGAAGAAGAGCGAAGAGCGCTACAAGAAATTGATTGAGCGCTTGGGTTTGAGTAAGTAAGTTTGCACTCTTAATTATCGTACTATCGTTTGTTATTGGATTGGTTACAGGCTTTTTCCCGGTGCGCAGATCTGCCAAGATCTCGGCACTCAATGCCTTGAGGTATGAGTAGATAATGCTATAATTCCATACGGAGAGGTGAGCAGACATTAATGCTTTGACCTACTATTTATGACCAATGACCTTTCAGGCGAAAAAAGAGGGTTTCCAAACTTTTCCAAGTACTCAGCTAGTTCTGAAGGTCAAAGACCAAGTGAAGTGACAGACCTGATGCGAAGCGTCTACAGACGCATAACAGCTGATGTCGAACTCCTGCCAGATGAAGAAGAGGCCATTAGCTTCTTAAACGAAATTAACAGATTGATATTTGATGCATTTATAAGAATAAGTGTGAAAAAAGGTTCAGCTACTAAAGGCAATTCAGGTAGTGTCGCATCGTCTTCTGTCGGAGAAATATCGGACCAACTCGTATCTGCCACACGCGCAACTGCCGAAGCGGCACCAGTGCCTCCAGTACTCACAGCAGCAGTCGTAAGTGGTGAACCAGCTACCCAACCACTAACTGTCGAAATTCCACCTGTTGCTCCAGCCACACCAGCACCAGCAGAAACGGCAGCCGCAGGTGAACCATCTATCGAACCACTAACTGCAGCTCAGCCCGAAGCTCGTGGAATTCAGATACGCAGTTTATCAGAAGCGCTGCAAACAGCCACTGGCATTAGTCAAATTGAGGATTTCTTAACGAAAAACTATGTCCAACAACCTGATGATGAAACATTGCGGATACGCGAAACACTTCAGGGGACCTTAAATCAGGCATATGGCATACTCAAAACAGCACTTGCTACTTTAGACCGCGCTCGTCTTGATAATGCAAAAAAAGAAATTGGGCGTATTGTTGATGCGGCTAGTCTTGATAGACACCTAACTGGAGTTATTAAAGGAGATTTCGCATTGATTTGTACGCATTTTGTGACAATCGCAGAGTCGAATAATAAACAAGAAGTTGAGAGAGCACTCTTTAATTTGGCGCGACTGATTCCAACTACACTGCGGCTGAAATGGGACTTTGAGCCCATGAAAGAACATACCAGTCTATATATGATTCCTAGCAGAAAAACTCAAACCATTCTGGCATCTATCGATGCATTGAGGCGAAAACTGAAATCAATTGGTAAGAAGTCGTAAACCTCAATTAATTTTCCTTTCGACCAGCTAAACTGACATTACTCTTTTTCGCTCTGGCTACCTGACTTTTGGTATCAGTTACGGCGTGTTGTATAATTAACCCAGTATTAACACGGTGAGATTTAAGAATTGAAACGTACGTTGTGACTTGCTCCTCAAATCGATGAGTCCAAAATAGGTTTCACTTCTTAACTTCTCTCACCTCTCTTGAGTGTCTGATGGAAAAACACCAGCACTACAACTTTTTAGAAGGCCCCCGCTAAATCGGGGTGTTTAAACATATATGTCATATCCGACATACACCAACCAATTTGAGACCGATCTCCATCTTGGTGACAAAACTATTCATATCGTGATCGGTAAGTTCACTGAGCAGGCGTCAGCTGCCGTTTTGGCCAGCTGTGGTGAAACCGTTGTCCACACTACTGTGGCTCTTGGTCGTGAGACAGCTCTTGATTACTTCCCACTTTCAGTGGAGTTTGCCGAAAAGCTTTTTGCCGGTGGCATTATCAAGGGTTCCCAATGGGTCAAACGTGATGGCCGACCCACTGACGACGCAGTGCTCAAAGCTCGTGTCATCGATCGCACCATGCGCCCGTTATTCCCAGAAGGTATCAAGAACGAAGTTCAGATCATCAATACTGTGTTCTCGTTTGATACGGAAAACGACCCAGACATGGTTGGTCTGGTCGGTACAGCGGTGGCTCTCGCAGTTTCCGAGATTCCCTTCGATGGTCCTGTGGCGGGTCTGCGCATGGGATATATCAAGGCCGAAGATAGGTACATCGTCAATCCTACCTTTGCCGAACGTGAGGCTGCTGACATGGACTTGATCCTGTCAGGTACCGGTGATTCGATCGTGATGGTGGAAGCTGGTGCAACGGAAGTGACAGAGGAAGTCATTCTCGAATCCTTCAAACGCACCCAAGAGATCTTTGGTACAGTCTGTGAAGAAATCACCGCTATCGCCAAAGAAGTTGGTAAACCTAAGTTTGAAGTGAAAACGGAAAACGTCGAAGCAATCGAAGCTACCCGAGCTCTTGGTGACACACTCATCAAAAACTACACGGCTGAAGTGCGCGAAATGGTAGAAAAAGAAGGTCGCTTGCAACCATTTGACAAGGCAGCACTTATTACTCGCATCGTGGAAGAAATGAACAAAGGCAAAGCTGAGGATGCTGCCGATCTCGTCACTGCTGGCTCAATTGGAGCTGCTCTCTATGAAGCCTCTGCCAAGATGGCTCGCCAAATGATTGTGGAAGAAGATGTTCGTCCAGACGGTCGCAAGACTACTGAAATTCGCCCTATCTGGTGTGAAGTGGATGTATTCCCACGCACCCATGGTTCTGCCATGTTCAAGCGTGGTGCAACTCAAGGTGTGACGATCACCACTCTTGGTGCTCCTTCACTGGGTCAGCATATTGAAGATCTAGAAGGCCAAAGTGTGCGTCACTACATGCACCACTACAACATGCCTCCCTACGCATCTGGCGAATCAGGTCGATTTGGTGCTCCCAAACGTCGTGAAATTGGTCACGGTGCTCTGGCTGAACGTGCCTTACGCGCTATGATCCCATCTCAAGCAGAGTTTCCCTACACCATCCACGTGGTGACAGAAATCATGAGTTCCAACGGTTCCACTTCAATGGCATCCGTATGTGGCTCGACGATGTCCTTGATGGCAGCAGGTGTGCCTATTAAGAAACCAGTTGCAGGTATCGCGATGGGTCTGATCACCGATGGCAAGGGTAAGTACGTTGTTCTTTCCGATATCCAAGGTGTGGAAGATCATATTGGTGACATGGACTTCAAGGTTGCTGGTACGGAAAATGGTATCAACGCGCTGCAGATGGACATCAAGATTAAAGGTGTGCCAGCAGAAGTGTTGGCAAAAGCCCTTGCGCAAGCTCGCGATGGTCGGATGCATATTATGGGAAAAATGATGGAAGCGATTTCTGAAGTTCGTCCACAATTATCCGTGTACGCACCTAAGATTAAGCAACTTGAAATCCCAGGTGATCGCATTGGTGAACTGATTGGCCCAGGTGGCAAGAACATCAAAGCCATTATTGAAGAAAGTGGCGCCCAAATTGATGTCGATGAAGATGAAGAACGCAAAGTCGGCCTCGTCAACATTTCTTCACCTGATCAAGCCAAAATCGATGCAGCCTACACGATCATTGATGGCATGATGCGCGAAGTGAAAATTGGCGAAGAGTTTGATGGCCAAGTAGTACGCATTGAAGCCTATGGTGCTTTTGTCAACTTCTTGCCAGGACGCGATGGTTTGGTGCACGTGTCAGCTATGGCTCCTCGCTATGTGGCTGATCCTACCGAAATCGTGAATATGGGCGATACAGTCCATGTTCGTGTTGCTGACATCCAAGATGACGGCAAAATCAAGCTCTCGATGCTTACTCCTGAGGAGGAAGCTCAAGTCCAAGCCGAGCGCGGTGACCGAGGTCCTCGCGGCGGTGGCGACAGAGGTGGCGATCGTGGCGGTTTCCGCGGCGGTCGGGGTGGTGATCGAGGTGGCTTCCGCGGTGGACGCGGGGGCGACCGAGGTGGATTTAGAGGGTAAAACGCACTCAGCTCACTGAAACAGAGAAAGCCCCTGGTAACAGGGGCTTTTTTGTTCTAACCATAACCAGGTATACTCTAGCAATGCGTCTGTCTAGCATCACAACGAGAAATGGTGATTTTTGTTTGATTGATTTCTCGCAGCCCGCCAAGTTGGCTGAATTATTGGGGTTGGACTTGACTCTGCCGGCCAATCATCAGAGCGTCGCTCAAGCTCATCGTCTTCTACTCACGACACTGGCGGCAAACAGCTCTGGCGTAGTTCTTGATGCAGAGTGGGGATTGCCTGCTTGGCCAGAGGTGCACGCCAGTCAGACGGATTCAATTACCACAGGACTACTACTGGGTTTTACTGATCAGCAAAGTGATCCAGAGCATCTACCGACACTTACCGCTAATTGGGGGATTGAGGCGGTGAAAAATAATTATGGGGTGGCATTGCTGGATTTTGCCTATCATCCGCGAGAAAAACAAGCGATTCAAAAGAAACAATTTTTGGCAGAAGTTGCCGATTACTGTATTTATCAACAGTTGGATTTGGTAGTGAGATTGAAGTTGTTTCCTCAAGCAGGGTTGACACCAAGCACCGATGATTTGGTGCTTGCTGTTCAGGAACTCCAACGCCACGCAGCCGCCCTTATCCTTCAACCACCGGCCGATGCTTTGACGGCAGCTACGTTGACTGCAGAGCTGGACAGGCCGTGGATAGTTGAACTTACACAACCAGAGTATGCGGCAACCAAAGAAACATTGCGGATGGCACTCGAGGCAGGTGCCCATGGGTATATGGCCACAAACCTATGGTCAGAAGTGAGTCAGTTTCGAGATCCGACTTCTGGAGTGTCACTGCCAGCGTTGCAAACCTACGCTCAAACAACATTGCGCGATCACTTACTTGAGTTAAATAGAATTACGGCTGAGGCTATCTGATCAGCAAGCTGAGAATTGCTTGCTCAAACGCGACTGGTATACTTTAATACACCTATGCTACGACTTCTGCGCGACCTCACCATGTTTGTAATTGGCTTAATCGAGATTTCCCTCGTGTTTCGATTTGTGCTCAAACTGCTTGCAGCAAATCCCGGCGCACCATTTGTCAGTTGGCTTTATGAAATGACCGATCCACTTCTGCAGATCTTTCGCTTTGCGTTTCCCACGCCGGCGGTCAGAGGTGGGTTCATTCTCGAGTTCACGACACTCTTTGCTATCTTCGTCTATGCTTTTGTTGGTTATGTTGTCCAGGAAATTTTAGAAATACTAGACCGTCGCCGCGAGTGACGAAAGGTCCTATGTACAGTTTGCCCACCTTACCGTATGGATATGATGCGCTTGAGCCACATTTTGATGCGCAAACCATGGAACTACATCACACCAAACACCACCAGACGTATGTGGATAAACTGAATGCAGCAGTCAAAGAACTTCCACAACTGGCGGAAAAATCGGTTGAAGATCTGCTGCGCAGTTTTGCAGAAGTCCCAGAGGCTGCGCAAACCGCCGTCAAGAACCATGGCGGAGGACATGCTAATCATTCACTTTGGTGGACGATTTTGGCACCCGCTAGTCAGGCAGCAGCAACTCATCCTACTGCTGACCTCGAAGCTGCCATTTCACGCAACTGTGGCGATCTGGTCACATTCAAAGAGCACTTTACAACTGCAGCTACGGGAGTGTTTGGTTCGGGGTGGACTTGGTTGGTAATGAAGAAAGATAAGCCTGGAGAAGTAGAAATTATCACCACGCCAAATCAGGAGTCACCATTGATGTCTGGGCATACCCCGTTACTCGGGCTAGATGTTTGGGAGCACGCGTATTATCTTAAATATCAGAACCGTCGCCCTGAGTATATTGCTGCGTTCTGGAATCTGCTCAACTGGGATGAAGTTAGCCGGCGGTTTGACCTCAAGTAGCAACTGTTTCCGGTTCCCGATCTAGAGCATCAATTACTTGTTGTACTACTTCGCAGTCCACAAGCAAGAGTTCTTGGTTATTTTCAGCAGCTTCATATGAAAAAGTCATACAATCATAAGTTTGAGGTTGTTGCTGCGACAGCCAGTATAAACAAGTCCAGATATATATACTTCGATTTATGCCTACCCCTGAGTTATCGAGAAGTCTCTGCACCTCAAGCTTCAAAACTGTTTGGATTTCTGAGTTGGCTAATGGCATATGTCAAACAGTATCGCACAATTTAACTACACTTTTTTGAGCTATATCTTTCCCAATCACTTGCACATAGTTGGTTTGATTAAACTGTCAACTCATTGGAATTAGCTTGTTGGTAGGCACTTCTGGTTTTGACACCCGTTGGGAAACTGGGTATTCTGAATACCTGCTATCTGGATTTACAAACTATGTTGCAACTCATTCTTGACGTGGAAACACAAAAAACTTTTGATGAAGTAGGTGGGTTTTTTCCTGATCGTTTGGGGATTTCTTTTGTGGGTGTATGCATCCGCGAAGGTATGTCCGGCAAAGGTGAGATGAAAGGCTACTATGAAAAAGATTTGCCTGATCTATTTCCCTTACTTGAAAAAGCTGATGTAGTGATTGGCTTCAACATAGATAATTTCGATATGCAAACTTTCGTGCCGTACTACACCGCAGATGTGACCCGCATTCCTACTCTTGATCTAATGCTTCGCATCAAAGATAGTGTGGGGCATCGAATTGGCCTGGATGCCGTGGCGCAGGAAACTCTAGGAACTGGTAAAAGTGGTGATGGTCTTGATGCCATCAAGTACTATCGAGCAAAAGACTGGGAGAAACTGAGCAAGTATTGTTTGCGCGATGTAGAAGTTACTCGTGACGTCTACGACTTTGGTCTGAAAAAAGGCACAGTCAAGTTCAAGAACAAGTGGAATCGGTTAATTGAGGCGCCCGTGGATTTCACCTATAAACCCAAGAATGCGGCTGGGATTCAAATGAGTTTGATTTAGAATAAGGGAATGTCAGATCTTCAATCATTTCATGCTCGTATTTGCTGGACTGCTGCCGGAATGTTGATTCATGAAGGCAAAGTTTTGTTGGTCAAACATAAAAAAGTTGGCTGGTGGTTGGCGCCGGGTGGTCACGTTGAGGAGAATGAAGCGCCTCATCAGTGCGCAGAGCGTGAATTCTGGGAAGAAGCGGGCATCAAGGTGCGAGCGTATGATCCGTTTCATCACGAACATCAAGTTGAAGATCAAAACGAGATTTTACCGTTACCGATTCAGTCAGACTTACATTGGGTAGGAAGAGAAAATTATGATGCTCGGATTGCAAGTAAAAATCCATCGCAACCACACCAGACTAACAAATGGCCGCGTGGTTGTGAGCAGCACCTGGGTTTTATTTACTTAGTAAAACCCACTGATCC
>JBPOHR010000004.1:0-41988 GCA_052035325.1 Patescibacteria group bacterium | reverse complement strand
TGGCATATTCAGGGTTGTTGGCAATTTTTTGTTTAACTTCAAGCAACGTTGTTAGTTCGTCTGTTCTGAGTTGAACACCAGTCAATAAACGATCAATAACAGGAAAGCTCCCCTCACCAGTCTTTTGCCACAAGTTGGTGCCAGTGAGCATCGCTTGTATTTCCGGGTTAGGTTGCCTTTGATGGAGCAACCTATCTTCAGGTGTGATTCCCAGATAGTCATCTTCACATCGTATCGCTTTGTAACCATAGACAGCACGATGACCGTATTCTTGTAGAGTAACCAGGTCATGATGAAGTGTGCCGGTCAGCGAGTGATCACCTAACTGCTCGATTGAGGTGGTGAGAAATGTTGAGGCGGCAATGACAAGTTGTTCTAGACCTTGTTGTTCAGCAACAAAGGAATCAGCTTCAAAAGCATTGATGTGTTTTAAGTACGCTTTAAGTTCTTCCAAAGTCCATCCGGTTTGTTGCCAAAGTTGCAAAGTTACTGACCGAGTGTCGACCAGGTATAGCAGCGGTTTGATCAGCTGAGTTTCTTTAGCGTAAATGGCTTTTGCCTCGACATCTGTAATTTTCGTGTATTCCCTCACTCCTTGTGTTGCAGTCTCAATACTTTGACGCCACTGGTCTAGTCGGTGTTGATCTGTTTCTGGTCCTGTCATACAGTACTCTTTCCAAAAAACCACCTAGCACAGGTGGTTGAGGTTTGGTGATTTTTTACGGTGTTAATTGCATCTGCTCTAAACAGGATAGTGAAAGAAATCCGGCCGGGATATGGTAATCACCGGACTGAGGATTTCATCCTGATTACTCAGGAAGGGAAAATAAGCGTGTCGTGGCTGACCGCTACCCATTCTCCTTAGAAAGGAGGTGATCCATCCGCACCTTCCAGTACGGATACCTTGTTCATGTATATTCCTCGTATTTCTAGAGGCATGGACTATATCTTCATCCTCAAGTAGTGACGCTTTTCTGGGTGTTCTGATCCAATTATTGTTGCAAATTCTTTATAGGACTTTGCTGAGATATAAAATCTCCAATAATCGGGGTCAGCTTTAATACTAGGATTGTGGATTTTGCCGCAAGTAATATGTTGTTCTTCTATCATTTGTTTTACATGTAAAAGATCTTGGAAGTTCTTTTGACAAAAATAAATGTAGTATCGAACAGTAGTACTTTTAGCTATTCCACCGTCAGTATCAAAATACCCTCGAATATAGTCTATTTTATCTGCTGGGGTATCTAAGAAGCAGTCTTTTAGAAAAGACTTACTAAACTCAACAATGTAAACATTGCGATTTTTTCCTTCTCGATACGTCCAGGCTTTACCGCCCAATCGCTTAATTGCTTCGGCTATGTGTTCTACATAGGCTCGAGACTTTTGAGCGATGCGAATTGTGGTGCCGTGTTTAGTGGCATCATGTAAAGCACCGATAATATAGGCTTTTGTCATACTTGTAGGCGTTGGCGTGTAGTCTCTACGGGGTCAATTAAAATCTTGAACAGACTTTAATGACTTCCCTCGGTATTGCCTTATTATCTACTTTTAATTTCTTTAAAACGATAACGTAGGGTTCACCGATACAGCCAAATTTTTTCTGGAAATTACTCTCCAGAGTCGCAACAATCTTACGACTTAGTCCTCATCGCTGACCTCGCCGTAGAGGGGTCACTCGCTTGCGCGTTATGATCTCCCGCTTCGGGCGTTGCCAACTTTGCTGGCTTGACGGGCAGTGTGTACAAAGAGCGAGAACGTATTCACCGCAACCTGCTGATTTGCGATTACTACCGATTCCGGCTTCATGAGGGCGGGTTGCAGCCCTCAATCTGAACTGGGGAGCCGTTTATTAGGATTAGCTCAGAGTTACCTCTTCGCGACCCGTTGTCGGCTCCATTGTAGGATGTGTGTAGCCCTAGATGTAAGGGACGTGCTGACTTGACGTCATCCTCTCCTTCCTCCCTGGTAGAAAACCAGGGCAGTCTCGCCAGACATGTATAACTGGCGATAAGGGTTGCGCTCGTTACGGCACTTAAGCCGACGCCTCACGACACGAGCTGACGACAGCCATGCATCACCTGTGTACCACTCTCGAAGAAGATCCTGTTTCCAGGACCGTGCAGGTACATGTCAAACCTAGGTAAGGTCTTTCGCTTCGTATCGAATTAAACCACATGCTCCACCGGTTGTGCGCTCTCCCGTCAATTCCTTTGAGTTTTAACCTTGCGGTCGTACTCCCCAGGCGCTTTGCTTAACGTGTTAACTTACGCCAGTCCACATACGTGAACCAGCTAGCAAAGAATGTTTACGGCTTGGACTACATGGGTCTCTAATCCACTTTGCTCCCCAAGCTGTCGTCCCTGAGTGTCAATATTGTCCTAGAACCCTGCCTTCGCGTCTGGTATTCCTCTCGATATCTACGGATTTCACCCCTCCACCGAGAATTCTAGGTTCCCCGAACAAATTCAAGCTATACAGTTTTCCCCGCCTGTCTGGAGTTAGGCCCCAGGCTTAAACGAAGAACTTGTACAGCCACCGACGGTACGCTTTACGCCCAGTAAATCCGGATAACGCTTGCACCCCACGTATTACCGAGGCTTCTGGCACGTGGTTAGCAGGTGCTTTCTAGCGAGGTACTGTCAAAGTTCATCCCTCGCCACAGTGGTTTACGACCCTAAGGCCTTCATCCCACACGCGGTGTCGCTGTGTCAGGCTTTCGCCCATTGCACAAAATTCCCAGTTGCTGCCACCCGTAGGTGTAGGCACCGTGTCTCAGTTACCTTGTCGCCGATCATGCTCTCACATCGGCTAGCCGTCGTAGGCTTGGTGAGCTATTACCTCACCAACTACCTGATAGCGCGCAGGCTCCTCTCAAAGCGGCGTCCGACTTTAATCTTGCGATCACATGCGGTATTACCTCGCCTTTCGGCGAGCTATTCCCCACTTTGAGGTAGATTCCTACGTATTACTGACCCGTCTGCCGCTGGACCTTGCGGTCCCGCTCGACTTGCATGCTTAAGGCACACCGCCAGCGTTCATCCTGAGCCAGGATCAAACTCTCAAAAAAAGTTTGAATTAGCTCTATTACTATTACTAATTGGACTGTATTTTTTCGCGCGAACGCGATAAAACACAGAAAAAAATTAACGGATATTTACTTACTGTCATTATCGAAATAATTTCAGGCAGTAAAAGATCCGTTGATTCGGCTCTTCCACTACCCTGTTTATTTCAGATGCTGCTGTAAAAAATCTAAAATTGTTAAGGTGCTTCAACCTACTTGCGCAGGTGAACTCGCTCGCTGTCACACAAAAACAACTCCACCTGGTGGTGAAGTGAACTTGGTTTAGGCGTGCTCTTTGTGAAGAAGACCAGTATTCTGTCTGGTTAGGGACGGAACTTTGTCTGAGAATATGTAGTTTAGCAGAGATTGCCGGAAAGTCAAAGGGTGGGTAGGGTCTTAAGGTGTTGATGTAGTTAATGTGCTGTCGATTTGGACGAATACGAAGTTGGTCATTGGAATCGACTCAAACTGGTTGTCTGTAAGCCACGATAGGAGTGTGGCCTGCGGATCAGTGGTTGGTTTTGTTAGTGTGACGATAAAGGTATTGTGTTTGTAGTCAAAGGTAAGTCGAAAGTCAGTAGTTACCACAGGCAGCATCGCTCGAAGATCGCTCCTTAGATTTGCCTCTTCTAGATCTGGTGTGAGGGTGGCAAGAGGTTCTACGCCCGTTTCTGAAGATTGAACTGGTGTAGTAATTTCTAGAGTTTGTGATGGTTTTTTTATGCGTTGATATATGAACATAGTACTGCTAACTATCACTGCGAGAGCGAGGACAAGGAAAAAAAACAGTAGTTTCTTGTGCATAGTACTAATTTGGTGGCACACTAATTGCGCCAAGAATTTCGAGTGAAATGATTTGATCATAGGTGTAGTAAGGGTCAACGAAGATCATATTACCATCCTCATTGAATCCAGTAATTGCAACGTAGTGATGTACATAACCATTAATGTTCACAAGCGCCATAATTTGATTCCCCGCTTCCAGTGATGCTCGAATGTCTGCAAGATCTTGATCGGGATTACCTCGAACAGATTCAGAATAGAAGAGTTGATATGGATGGTATCCATAGGACTCTAAAATGCTGATGTTTTCATTCATTCTAGTACCATGACAGCCATAGGTATATTGTTGGGCAAGTATGGCAAGTTGTTCACTTGTGCAGTTGCCCATGATGTTACAGACAGATGCGGGCCCGCATCCAATTGCACTAAAAGGTCGTTCATTTTCTTCGCACTCACCATGTATTGGTAGTGATATTAGAGCCACTTCAGGACCTGTTTGCATAGTTTCATTCACGATAGTAACTGTCTCATTGGCAATACGAATTTCTGGACTAACACATTTACCACCGTTTACATCTTCAAGACACGTACCCTCAGCATCTCGACAACTTTCTCTGAGTTCCCTGCTGCAGAACGACCTTAATTGGGTGAGTGAGTCAGTTGCAACACATTCATTTTGATTGGCATTTTCCCAATATGTGGCGTTAACACCTCTGCGGCAAATGCGAATTACTCTATCCTGTGTTTCACAGACGCCGATAGGTTTGTACGTGGGCTTAGAGCCAGCTGATTGCCAAGCCTGACAATATCCCTCAAGTGCTTCTTCTTCATCGATAACTAAACCCTGTCCCTCAACCAGTACACCAACATTACACTGATTATCTTCTGTTTGACCTGTCAAACAACCGTATGGACACACGTTAAGATCGCAGAGGTAGCTTGGTGGTGATTTGCAGCTACCCCCCGTTGGACTTGGTTCACAACCAAACTCACAAGATACTTCGCAGACTGATCGGCATCTACTGGGCTCTTCGCTATCACACCCATACGGACATTGTTCTTCGTCACAGGTTGTCCGAGTAGCTGTTGCAATTTGTAGTGACGCTTCCCGGCAGTTGCCACCAGTGGTGGTAGGAATGCAGCCATAGGCACATTTGCGTGGATCATTTAGTGAAGCCTCACAAAATGGTAGACAATCATTATCACGCGTTGCTGTGTCATAGCAACCAACTTGGCAGACGGATGTCTCACATCTAAACACTAGACGCGGGATATCTTGCTGGCACACGCCGCCTGTTGAGAGACTGATGTTTGATGTGCCAATATTGCATCGACAACCATATTGAAAAGTACACTTCTCGCCTTCTAGTAGTGCTTGCGGTAAGCATATACCACCGGTAACTGACTCTTCACGACATCCGTACGCGCATTCGGCACGACAATATTCCCTATCAGGTAAACAAGTCTGTCCTTGGGTGCGAGTCATGCCCTGATTCTGACCACTTGTGCACACACAACCATCCTCTTCGTGGCAGGTTTGGCCACCGATAATTGGTTGCCAGTCGTTGCGACAGCGTTGATCGACTGTTTTTGTTGTACCTTGATCTCGCCCTGACGCACACCGACAGCCATCTTTCGCTTTGCAGCTTTCGCCGCCGGCAAGTTCTTTGTACGCACATAATCCACCTGATTTATCCAACACACGGCATTCTCCCAGGCACTCGCTTTTACAGTAAGGTTCAATGGGATTTACTTGCGTGTCTGGTTGGAAACAGCGGACGGCGTTACTAACGCATTGAGTCCCACTTGGGCATACCCGGACATCTGCGGTTTCACCTATTGTTGCGCAAGCAATAGAAGTTTGGTTATTTGAGCAAGAGTATCCTACTGTTGTGCATGTTTTTGGTATGCATTTTCTTTGATCAGGGACGCACTGCTCCCATGATTCACAATTTTCGACGACAGGAACATCGCCTTGTGCGGTACACGATCGCCAGGTTGTGCCGGCAGTATCACAATATGTGCCGACTGCTCGACAGACAAGATTAGGATCGATACATCTACGTGAATCCTCTACACATGCTTGTTCGCCACAGTCTAGTGTCGAAAAGCCCTGAGCTGGGTTGATGCAATATTTGGAGGTATTACCCGCACAAGAATATTGCCCGGGAGAGGTACACAAAGGTTCGGTGCCACCAACTCCAGTTGGGGGTGTTGGAGTTGGATTCTGATTTGCTGTGTTTCCAGCGCACAGTGATGGATTCCATACACAATTCCACCCTGTACCTGTTGCATTGCATTGTGGACTGTTTTCTGCGCTGCAACCCTGTCCACCACAAGAAGGGCTTCCCCATTCACCTGGGGTGCAAATTGATTGATCATGACATTGACCTCCACCAGCCGTTGGTTCACATCGTTGCGAACCACTACAGCGACCGGCGGCACAGTATGGATTGCAATCACAGCTGTTTGGTTGAAAACCGTTGGGGCAGTTTGTGCCTGCACAATTAATGCGACAGTCTGCGCTGCATTCGCTTAGACTAAGATACGGCCCGTGGGCATCTACCACGCAGGCTCCTCTTGCTGTATCACAACGTAAACGTGTGCCCGCAGCAGCAGATCGTTCATCAAAACGTCTAGTGGCCATGCTCACCGTGCCGATCAAGGCAGAAATCGCTACGAATGTGACGATTACGGCTAGTATTACTTGAGATACTGTAAACCTGGAGAGCGGCGACCTATTAAGGTACATGCTATTACAATAGCGTAAAAGCAATATCTTGAGAAGATTGGTCTTTACAAGATGTCATGATTGTTAATCACATTTATTATTTTACTCTTTCCGCAAATACCAGCATGCGTTGATTTGTCGTCCCGGGTGGCCAGCATGTTTGCAAGACAATGCTTTCAGTATCATATGATTTTTGCAAAAAGCTGACATCGGTTGGCGACGTAATCGCTTGTGACGTTACTTGATAATCATACCGCTGGTTATCATGCCAAATATAGACTTTATCACCTGTGTTCAATTTGCCTAGCAAATAGAAAATAGCATTATACTGAGTGCGAAAATCAGGATTTGATGAGTGAGCAAAGTAATAACCTAGTCCGGGATTATCAGGAAAAGCAGTCCCGGAGGCATGAGCTATCCCCTCTTTCAGAGCAGCTCGGTAAGCAGATTCATTATTGGGGTCGACATTAAAGACGACAGGTTCGTCAATTCCCAGTTTGGGAATAGTGATACCGTACTCCCGATGGGTGCTGTTTGCAGATAGGTCAAAATTACGGAAGTCGGGAATGAAAAAACTCCGCAGATCCTGTACATGGAATTGTGTGGTTATAAAGGTATACACCTGGTACTTTGTCTCAACAATCAGGACTGGTAAATATGTCACTAAGAGCCAGACCAACGAAAAACCAATGAGAACAGTTGCAATTAATACCAACCAAGAATTGCGCATAGAGATGATTGTACAAGAAAACTAGATTTTCAGTAGCGCTCGACGCTTGGAGACAGCATAGGTGACAACACCAGCAACTCCGCTTAAGCTACCAGCGATCGTGAATAACGTAGGTGTACCAGTGCTAGGTTGGCGCACTATTGGTTTAGTGTTGACGTAGAGCGCGCGTGAACAGTTGTCGTCACCACCTTGCCAGTTGCCCTGACTGTCTTTAATGTAACCTTTAACCGTGTAGGTGCCGGCAGTTTCGTAGCGTTGTTCAAATGTTTGACCATCACTGTCTTTGGTGATGCCATTGCCAAAGTCAACGCGATATTGCTGGATAGACCCTTTATTGTCATAGCCATAGACACTGATACGTGCAGTGGTGGGAGCTTGTGAATTATCGAGTGTCCAGGTAATGTCAGAACAATCTGCTTTATGTGACTCTACCGGGGCACTTTTAACGCGAACGGTGGCTTCACACGCACTACTGGTTTTCCAGTTGCCTTTGCTATCTTTCACGTCGGCTCGAGCGGTAAAGGTGCCTGACACTTCATATTTATGGGTAATTTCTGGTGAATCAGTTTCTTCAATTTTCCCGTCGCCAAAATAGAACTTATAACGCTGGATATTGCCTAGATTATCTGAACCTCGAGCCCGAAGGGTAACGTTTGCTGGCACCAATGCGTTGTCGCCTCCAACGACACTCAGATCGTCGCAACTGCTTTTTTGGGCTGGCGTTGGGCTAGGAATTGGACTTGGAGTAACTTGGGGTGTAGGTGTAGGAGCTGGAGTCGGTGAAGGTGCTGGGCTAGGTGGTGGTTGGACAGGGCAATCACCAGAATACCAGACGATATAGTCCTTCAACTGACATGATGAATCCCAATTGCCATTACTTTGCCGACAGGTTTTGTCGAACACATCAATTTGCACGGTTTTTCCGCAACCTGGGTTACCAAGTGAATGAGAGGTAGCAAAGGGAGATTCATTATTGCGGCATTCAGTAGAGCGGCCGTCACATTGAAAACGCACAACCGCGACCTTATTGTCTAGTGAAGTACAAGTGCCACTACCAATGTTACAGCCCGCGTTGCAGGTGTGAGCAGTAGCTGCTGTACCTGTTCCACACAAATTGGTGTAGGTGCCACCATTGTAGTTAACTTGGGCGAACACGGGTTGTGTTATCAACAAAGAAATGCTGAAGATGAACGAAATGATAAACAAACGTATTTTAGTGTTCATGAGATGAAGTATATCGCTCTACATCATGTTTTGTAAAGCTAATCACACCGCCGCCAAGGCAAATAAAGCCTTCATGTTGAGATGAATGTCGCTGATAAAAGACAGCAGCTTGCCCTTCAGCTACACCTCGAATTGCTTTATTAAGTTCAACTCTTGAGTTGTCGAGCGTGCATGGTATGAGTTCACCCGTGTGACGGATGCGGACGAATAGCTGACGAGTTTGGTCCATAGCTGCTAACCAATGTGTACTTTCGATAAGGAAAGTGTTGGTCAAGGTTTCTGAACCGAAACCAACGATCAGCTGGTTCTTTGCTGAGTTTTTGCTGATGACATAGAAAGGTGGCACGTTATGCCGATTCACCACTTCTCCATTAGCTTGTTGGATTTTTGTTTGATCAAAAATCTGGAAACCGTGCCGTTGACCAATTGTGTAAAACCACAGACCTTGATGTGTGCCGATAACGTTTCCTGCTAAGTCGATCACATCCCCTGGTTTCTCGCCTAGGCGTTCTTTAAGAAATGCATGAACGTCGATGTCACCAATAAAACAGATGCCCACTGAATCTTTTTTGTTTGCTACTGCGATTTTGTAGTCACGTGCTAGTGCGCGGACTTCTGGCTTGGTCAAATGACCAATCGGAAACAAAATGTGCGATAGTTGTTCTTCACGCAAGAGGTACAGAAAATACGTTTGGTCTTTATGTTCATCTTTGCTGGTAGATAAGTTGAATTGCTCACTTTCATTGATAAAAGTACTGGTAATTTGCGCGTAGTGACCCGTGGCTACAAAATCAAACCCACTAGATATTGCCCAGTCATAAAAGAGGCCAAATTTAATTTCTTTGTTACACATCACATCTGGATTTGGCGTGCGGCCAGCTTCATATTCTTGAAAAAAGTACTCAACAACTTTGTCTTTGTATGCGTCTTTAAAATCTAAAACTTGAAATGGAATGCCAAGCTGTAATGCAACTGCTAGAGCATCCTTGCGATCTTCTTCACTACGACACCCTGGTGCGCGCCAGCACTCGAGATATACCCCTGTCACATCATAGCCGGCATCGAGTAGGAGTTTGGCGGAAACGCTGGAGTCTACGCCACCGGACATGCCGAGGGCGATTTTCATGGACATACCACGTTATTATACATATTGAGGTATACTAACCGAATGAATCAAGAAGCAAACATATTAAATGGTAGAGTAGGTAGTAAACAATTTTTGAGCGGTGGTGAAGCACAAACTCCGGAAGAAAAACTTCAGCTGCAGATGGAAGGTTTAGCAGATCAACTTATCCATTATTCTTTGCGTTTGCAAAAAGACGATCGGCTATTGATACAGATGGGCCCAAATGAAAGCTGGCAACTTACTTCAATGGTAATGAAAAAAGCGCGTGCGTTGGGAGTAGAAGTCATTTTGCGTTTTGTTGATTCAAAAAACATTCAACCAGCAGTCATGCCAGTTTTAAAATCCATGTCTGCAATTCTTGATCATGAAGAGGGATTACTGGCTCAATCACAAGGAACAGAAAAAATTTACCCGCGAGCAAATGAGGCAACAACGACTGATGATGTTACCGCGTTTATTCATCATGGCGTGTTAAATGATGAACTTGATGACGTTATTTGGGCAACTCATGTACTTGTGATTCGTGAAGATGTTACTTCAACTGAGAAGTTGAGTACAGAGGATATCTATAAAAAAGGTCAAGCAGTTGTAACAAGTGCGAGATTAGAAAAGCCGTGGTGTTTAGTGTATGCGCCAACACAACAACAGGCTGACGCTGCACAAATGACATTAGAAGAATACTCAATTATGTACTACGAAGCTTGTAATCGTGATTGGGAAAAAGTTGAGCAAGCACAATCTGAACTAGTTGAATTGTTAACTGATGTTGAGAGTGTACGCGTTGAAGCTGGCGCTCCAGAGGGATGGGATCAAGAAAAATGGAAAACTGACGTCACCATGAGTATTAACGGAATGATTGCGGCAAACTCTGTTGCTCGTCGAAATATGCCTGGTAGTGAAGTGTTTCTTGCGCCTGTACGACATACGCTCGAAGGCCAATATACACTTCCCTATCCTGTAAGATTCGGAAAAAGGGTATTGCCAAATATAGGTTTTGAATTCAAAAGAGGCAAAGTAGTTAATTTTTGGATACATGAGCCAAACGAAGGTGATGAAGAGTATGTGCGAGAGGTTCTTGCCACTGATGATACGGCAGAAGTCGGTGAGTTGGGCATTGGCACAAATCCGCGCATTAAAGAAGCATATACAAATACACTACTTGTTGAAAAAGCTGCTGGTAGTATTCATTTGGCGCTTGGTGATGCATATCGCGACAAATCATATCTTGGAACACCAATAAGTGTTGATAATGGCGTGCAAAGTAGGAACCATATTGATTTGACCCGGATGATGACTCCCCAATATGGAGGGGGTCGATTTACTTTGAACATGAAGGAAAATAAACCAGACGGTAAAAAACAAGAACATGTGCTTCAAGAAGATGGAAGATTTATTGATTCACGCTTTGCCATTTTCAATGAATAGTTTTCGCAAATAAAGGCGATATAATTAAGTCATGAAAAAAATAGCGATTTTTCTCAAAGAACCTGGTGTATATGATTATCCTTTTAGCAAGGATGATTATTTGACATCGTATACAGAATTGTGTGAAGAGATAATCAAAGCAGGTGGTGATCCATACATTGTCCGTTCCATGTCTACATATTTGGGAAAGAATATGTTTACTAAGTCGTGGAAACTATCAGATAAGAAAATGACTGAGAGTGGTCAAGTGACGGCTGACATTATCTTTGATCGCGGTGAATTCTCAGGGTACTCTGATGCAACTGTATTTAATCCGCAATTAATTAACACTATCTGTACGGATAAGTGGCTGATGTATCAGAAATTTAGTCAGTACTGCCCAAGGACATGGAAAGTAGCAAATAGAGCCGAGTTTGAAGAGGCAGTCGAAGATGTATCAACGGAGTTAGTAGTTAGCAAACCTATCGACGGTCAAGAAGGGCAAGGCGTTCTTATTGGCTCAAAGCAAGAAGTGCTAGGGACTACACCGGTTTTTCCTAGCCTAGTGCAGGAGTTTTTGGACTCCTCTGTTGGTATTCCGGGAATTGTTGAAGGTCTCCATGATTTTCGTGTTGCATTAGTAAATGGCGAACCATTTTATGCTTATTTCCGTACCCCTCCGTCAGGCAGCTACTTAGCAAATGTGGCACGTGGCGGTAAATTCTCTATGATTGATCCTACTACGATTCCTGAAGTCATACTTCAAATGGTGCAGACAATTGATACAGAAATGAGTAAGGCAGGATCTAGGTTTTACGGGATAGATTTTGCTATGACAAAAGATGGTCCGAAAATCATTGAAATGAACTCACGGTTAGGTTTACTACCAAATAGTGATGATCAGGTGTTCAAAAGATTAAAAGAAACATTGGCAAACATTTTGGTAGACAACAATTCAGTTTAAGAACCGTTTGCGATTATGACTTTGTCAAATTGATTTGTTGTGCCAATTTCTTCAATCTTCTTTCGATAGCTCTTTTGGTCAAGTGTGTAAAAACTTGGTAGTAACGGCTCAAATCCAGGACTTAGCTCAACCGCCAACTCAGCATCCTCATGGCTTATTTTTCCGTAATAGAGTGCGGTCGGATCAAAGTTATTCTTTGCAAGCCACTTCCAAACTTTCACTGCTCCTTCAAAGTAAACTAGATCCTTAGTGTAGCCGCCACCTTGGGAAGTGTCCTTAATTCCTCTTTTTTGACGGAAGCAGATCATCCACTGTGTCTCGAAGTCATTTTGCATGTATTTAGATAAGAATTGCCAAGTTTCGGCGAAAGAGTGGGTCTGGGCATAATTATTAGTGAGATATCTCATCGCTGAGGTGTACATTAAGGTAAACGATTTTGGTAATAAGACATGTAAAGAAGCTAAACCTTCTTCAGTGGGTAAGTACTGATGAATTAAGCCAAATTTTTTTCTCTTTTTGAACCAAGGTTGTTTCTCATAATTTTCACGCCTGATGGCATGAGTACCAATCTCATGGTAAATCATGCCAATTAAATTTTCTTGTCGAAACTCGGAGTTTGTTCTGAGACGAATGGTTGAGCCATCAATAGTTGCTCTAGAAACAAATGTACTAGACCATATGATTTCATATCGTTTTTTTAGTCCATGCATCTCTAAGAAAGTGCGAATTCTTTTTTCCACTTCGTCGTGATCAATTACCTTGCCTTCCATGTGCACTAGATCCAGGTAATTGCGGTTATGATAGGTCTTGTCCAAAATTTCCTGTGCTAAACTAATGTATGGTTCGGATGGCAGGCCATATTCCAACAGTTGTTCTTGAGGAATTTCATCTTCGTAGATGAACTGCGGATTATATGATTGATCTGCAATAAATTTGCTTTTTTCTTCAAGCAAATTAATGGGAGTCAATGTTGATAGCCAGCTCATTCTATTTCTCCAACCAAGAAGCCCTGTAGATCGTTGCGACCAATTTCGACTTTATACGACGAGCGATCCAATCGTTTTGTGACGAGCATTGCTGTTTTGAATTTGCGCGTTTTTATTTTTATTTCAACTTCGACTACTGGTAGTTTTCCTTCTACACCCTCTTGTTGTTGCCAGAGTAAATCTTCAATATCAACGAGCCCAAGATCATGAGCCAGTTTTTCACTAATTGCGGAACGGAATCTACCTGTGTTAAGCAATCCCTCAATAATCTCCGATTTTTTACTTTCACCATACACTACGCATTTTTCTTTCGGTGAGACAATAGTTAGTCCTTCTTCTGCCTTGATCTTATCCGCAAACCATTCTGCAAATAGTGCCTGAGCAATTTTGACGCCGTGTTCAGCATCCCGAACTTCTAGACCCTCTACTCTTTCGATCCGTCGCTTCAGTCCAGCTCGGTTGGCAAGTTGAATAGAGAGGCCAGGAAAACCATTTAGCTCAACAATCATTGGTCCCTTTGTTTCATGAATGAAGATGTCTGCTCCCATGAAGTGATACCCAGCTGCATTGGCTGCTTTGACTGCCGTTTCAAGCGCCTTTGTCCAGTAAGGAATCAAAATACCGTTTACTTTTTTCTTTTGGCCAGGGATATGGGTGATTCGTTGTTTTTTACCTTGAACGCCATACGTAGTGACTCCAGTAGCGAGATCAATTCCTAGTCCGAGTGCTCCCTGATCAAGGTTGGCTTTGCCATGTGATTCTCGAGTGGGTAGGCGCATCATAGCCATGACAGGGACAGAATTGAACACGATGACACGGATATCTGGAGTGCCGCGATAAGAGTATTTAGCGAGCCGAGGATGCGCTACGATCATTTCTTCTACAATTGCTTTGTGATCACTACCCCATGTGCTAAACTCACCATCGAGAATGTTATTGACGTGTAAGTGAAGATCTTCTCTGCTGACAATAGCCCCATCAGAATCTACCCAAACATTTCTGGTAGGATCGTGTTTAGTGATTACCCACACACCCTTGCCGGCACTCCCACTGGCTGGTTTGACGACAAAAGGTACGGGGATGGTTTCCCACTTTGCGACCTCGAGCTGTTTTAAGTTATCAAAGACATGGTAAACCTCAGCAGTAGGTATGTTTTGTTCGCGCATCAACTCTTTTGTTCGCAGCTTTGAGAAACCATACCTCTTTGCCGACATCGGATTGAGGTTTGTGTAGTTATATCTGGCGTTCATTCCCAGGATTTGGGAGGGTCTGGTAGCCATAATTTATTCTTCAATAATAGGTCGGAAACGGAACCATTCAGCTAGACGCAGTCCAGTAAATTTTCCGATTAGAATGTTAAAAGCGGCCGTGCCAAGGATGAGTAGTTCAGGTTCCAATAGTGCAAACTTCTGGATAAATTCTGCCTGCACAATCAGTCCAGCAAAAAATGCTAGTCCCAGTGTCTCAATTGCTAGCCCAAATGCATCGGAAGGTTTGGTGCTGGCTTGGGCATCAAGAAAGTTTTCTGATAACAATACCAAAATCAAAATGGGGAAAATGTTCACGCTCATTAAAGTGGCGATATTCAATATCGGACCTAGTAATAGCACAATCAAAATGGCTAGTGAAATCATCCACAGCAACATGGCCGTTCGCGGCAAGTAAGAAAGCTGAAGATTTTTTAGTACGCGCTTTGATAGTAGTGCAACGGAAATAATTGCCACAAAAATCACAATACCTACAAAAATGCCGGTTGATACCAAGGCAACTGATAACACCGCCGGAATATAAATGCCGAAACCTCTTAAGCCAATTACATGGCGCGATGCAGCGATAATTGAAGCAATCACAGGGAACAAAATGACGAGCACGAGCACGTTGGCTGGCACACCTTGATTGACAGCATAGCGCAGACCATGTTCTAGAAAGTTGTACCAGGTCAAAGGAGTGGCAGGATTCTCATCGAGAAAGGCAGCAAGTTTGCTTTTCTTTTGGCCGCTGGTTTCAGTAATGTCGTTGTTTTTCTTATCTTCAATTAGTTGTTGGACGATGGCAGATTTGCTAGCAGCTTCTGCACTGATAGTTGCTGTAGCCGAATTTGTGGCAATTTCTACCTCAGCAGCAGGTGACGCAGTAGCTGCTGCTCGTGTGGCAACCTGTGCCTGAGCGTGGGGTACCAAACTCAAACTAATAACGCTAATGACCAGGAGTGAGAGAAGTGCTTTTTTCAGCATAACGCTATTATACCTTTTTCTGCTGTACTAGTCTCCCAGCGGGAGCAGAAGTGAAATACAACTCTTTACTATATGCAACACAATCGAGAATGCCAAGAGCACGACCCATTGCCCGAGCCAGTATCCACCGATGGTAACTGGGTCAATATGAAAGCCGGGGACGAGTACTGTGGAGAGCCACATCATACAGATAGTAATCACCGTGTTAAACAAGCCCAAGGTGATAATAGTAATTGGGAGCAGCAGCAAGCTGAGAATAGGTTTGACGATGCTAGTAAGAAGAGTCAAAACAACTGTGGCAGCTACCAGCACCTGCCATGAGCCTGTGGTTATGTTCGGTAGTAGCCAGTCGAGCAGGGCGAGACTGGCGAGGGTGATGAGGAATGGTTTGAGGATGCCGAGCATAGAGGTGAGAAACTTAGTGCAAACCCATACTATACTTGGTGGCTGGGCCCGATTCTGACATCAATAATACTCCTTTTTCAACTAACTCGCTCAAACGTCGTTGTGCCGTTCTCTTAGGCACGGTGAGTATTTCCAGCGCCTCCTGAATACTGATGCTACCGAATTGATACACATAATCAAGAATTGCAAGCTGATCTGAATCGAGCCGAAGTGTTTTTTCTTCTGATGGAGTGATTTTTCCCACTTTGATGTGTTGAGTAAGTTGCTGTGCTGCCTCAAGAAAACCAGTGGTAAAAAAATCCAGAAAGGGAGTAATATCTGCCTTCATTCTTTGGTCAAAAGTAGTCCCTCTACTGAGAGCGTCATAGTATGCCTGTTGGTGTTGCACATAGAAAGTGTCAAGTGAAAGTGATTGGCGAAAATCGTAGCCCCAGGTCTGCAAGTAATGACCTGTGAGTAATCGCGTGGTCCGACCATTTCCATCGGCAAAGGGATGAATTGATATGAACAAATAATGAAGTAGGCCTGACAATAAAACAGGATGTAGCTGGGACTTAATTTGAAGTGGAATCCACTGCAATAAACTAGCCACGAGTTGTGAGACATTTCTCGCAGGTGGGCCAACGTACTGGACCTTTTCGTTGCCCGCAATTTCGTCAACTATGAAGATGTCACCTGATCTAAAACGACCTGTTTTTTCTTTTGGTAATAACGAATGCATTACGAGCTGATGGATATGTAAAATATCTTCAGTTTTTAGCATGACCTGCGAGTGTGGACGATACTGCAGCCAATCTAACGCTTTCTTATAGTTGAGAACTTCCACAATTGCATAGTCGGGAGCGGACACAGTTTTTCCAGTCAGCACTTTCTGAACTTGTGGCTTATTGAGCACATTACCTTCGATTGAGGTAGAACTGTGGACCTGTTCGACTGTAGCTCGAAAACGCAGCTGAACCTCAAGTTCGGGTAAAATCACCGCATGATCGATGAGTGCTTTGAGTTTCTCAATTATTGCTATTCGATTATTGATTTCAGATGTAATCGTAAACTTTGGCTTAAACATACAATAAGTATATCACGCCAAAATCGCGCCACTTATCGCGCCACCTACTCTATGTCCAACAACGCCTTCGTTCTTCGTCGACTGTGTTGTTTCTTGGAGAATCGGTGGGCTTCATCTCGAAGTTGTTGGACTAGGTTGAGCGCCAGGTGATTGCCAGGGAGGCTAAGTTCGTAGTAGCGCAGTTGCTTGCGTTGGGCGGGTTTGCGAAGCCGAGCTTCGAGGGTCATTTCGTTGACACTGATGCTGGTTTCAGGTGGGATGGGAATGATGAGTCTATCTGGCTCTTTGGCAATACTGATCACGGGAGTCAGCCATGTCCATACGGACAAAACAGCTCGAAGTTGACCTTTACCTCCATCGATAATGATAAGATCGGGTATCCCCCACTCGGGATGATTTTGTCTTCTCGTCAATGCTTCTTGAAGCATGGCATAGTCGTTAGCACCTGGAACGGTTTTGATGTTAAACACTTTATATTCTTCTTTGGCGGCTTGTCCACCAATGAACACTACCATCGAGACAGCGGCATTTGTCCCCTGGGTATTGCTGACGTCGTAGCACTCGATGCGATTGAGTTTAACGGTTTTCGGTAGTTGTAAGTAATTTGTTAGAACTTGGCGGAGTTGAATGACGCTTTCTTCGGCTCGATCTAACTTGAGGGTGGGCAAAATCGGATTCTCAGCGAGTGTGAAGGTTCTTTGTGTGACAGCAGTTATATTGGCCATGCTGTCTCGTAGACGAGCCGCTTGTTCGAATTCTTCTTTGCTGACCGCTGCTTTGAGTTCTTTTTCGATATTGCGCAATACGACTTTCTTTTGGCCGCGTAGAAACAAAATCAAGTTGTGAATGATTGCCTGGTAATCAGCTTGCGAGATAGTACCCACACATGCACCAGGACACAAACCAAGGTGATAGTAGAAGCAGGGGCGATTTCCCTCCGGATGAGAACACCAAGGGAATATCCGCCGGGCAATCTTCAAGACTTCACGCACTTTGTAACTACTTGGAAATGGACCAAGGATGGTGCCTTTGGGCTGGAAGTGTTGTAGCTCTCGTTTTCGTACTGTTGTAACCTGAGGGAATCGATCATTCGTAATCAAGATGTAGAGCGGTGTCTTATCATCTTTCAACAAGACGTTGAAGGGTGGTTGATGAGTTCGGATGAGTTCTGCTTCGATCAACAATGCTTCAAGTTCACTCTCGAGCACTTGATATCTAAGTTCAACTGCTGTTGAAACCATTTGTTTGATGCGCGCGACAAGTCGTGGGTGTTGACGGTAGTTAGCGAGCCGATTTTTGAGGTTCTTTGCTTTGCCGACGTACAGGACATTATCGACGGCGTCGACGAACCAATAGACGCCGGGCAAGGAGGGTGCCAGTAACGATGAGGGTACCCAGAGCCACTCCTGCACTAATGATAGCGGTGACGAGTGAGATTGCGGTGAGACCGGTGGTGCTGGTGATTGGTTGGTGGTTGTAGGCATCAGTTATATTTAGTGTAACGTTGGTTTGGTGTGGTGTCAGTTGCCGTGTTGTCACGGAGATTGGTATCGTCACCGTCTGGAATGGCAAAATGGTGGTTTGATTGGGCACCGTAGAGACCTGTGTATCACGGTCGGTAGTGTGTGGTGCGATCGATACAGTATACCAAGCGCGGCCGGTGGGGTTTGTCAGGTGTAATGTATACAAGCCAGGCAAGGGGATGCCAGCAATCCGTCGAGGAAGTATCTCAACTTGCCAATTTGGTGAAATGGTCGGAAGTGACGATGCAAAATCGACATGAACCATTTTTCGTTTTGATCCCGTCGTAAATGAGTTTCCAGCTGCAAAAGGCACCGTACTTGAATGACCTTGAATAGCTAGCGCGATGTGGCTGAGATCGAACACATCAAAAAAATTTACCCCGCCTGTCGTTTTTTCCCAGGTGGGATCAACCTGCATCCAATCTTGAGCTGCTTGGTCGAAATACTCTGGCCACGCGTGCAAGACATCACCTTCTTCGAGCAGTGGTCTAAGTGTTTGATTCTGACTGTACGCATAGCCAAGAACTCTCCGAGCCGGGATATTTTTTGCTCGAGCCAGGGCAATAAATACGTCAGTGAACTCTGTGCAGACAGCTCGTGTTGGCTCTAGTAGTGCACCGACCGCACCAAGTCGAGGCCTATCTAGTGATGTTTGTGAGTAATCATACGAAAGTGTGGCAACAACAAAATCATAGATGGCGCGAACATTGGGTAATTGAGCTGCTTGTGCTTGGAGACGGTTGTCGCCTATTTCCCAATAGGTTTGAGGCGCAGTCAGGACAGCACTAGGTATTTTTTGCGATGGCAAAGGTGTTGAGTTCAAGTGAATTGCTGCCACAGCTTCTGCAGTGACGGCCATGTTTGTTTGAGCGGGTAATTGGTATGTGGCAATCCAGTTTCCATCAGGATCAAGCTCCATAGCCATTGGCGGTGGATCAAGCTGTTGGTAGTACATGGTTTGGTGGTTGGTATCGGGGGGTAACGTGATCTGTGCTAAGCTCGTGTTCTGACTTGGATTACGCAAGTCATAGTCGACATGCATTTGGAACCATTGTTCTTTGCCAAATAGTGCGGTGGCACCATGACCACTGGTGATAGGAATAGTAGTAACTAACGAGGTTCCTTCACGAACAGTGGTGTATGTTTCAGGTGTGACTCGAGTTGGCTCACCGTATTCCGCTGGGGTAATGAGAATCAAGGTGTATGAGGAATATGCCAATTCATCGACTCGAGGCACAGAGACTTCGAGGACTTTTCCGCTGGCAATAGCGGTAGTGTCATCGAGGTAGCTGATTTCTAGCTCGCGCTGTTTACCCTCGCCTACTACTTTGTCAGGAAAAGTAAAACTGATGGCGGTTGATGTATTTGTCGATACTACTTCTGGCGTAATGGCTTCACCATTTGTGCTAACTCGAACATCTTTTGCATGGGGTGTAGCCACTCGAAGGGCATATTTATTGAGATATTGAACAGGGCTCTGATTGGTGATGATCAGTCGGTGTGTGACACGAGTTTGGTGTGCAGAGATACTGTAGGTGCTAGTGAGGGTGGTGGAAAAGTCATCAGCACTTTGCGCGTAGGTCTGTACGGGGAAGCAAAATGCCGAGCACATAATTCCAACAGTGATAAGAGTTTTTTTTAGCAAAGCTTTATGATTATACCGTTGATTTGATAGCAGCTACTTAATTAAGAGTAATTCTTCTTTTAGATATTTTCCTGTGAACGAAGAAGTGCTCTGTGCCACTTGTTCTGGCGTACCCACTGCTACTACTTGTCCACCATACTCTCCCCCCTCAGGACCTAGATCAACTATCCAATCAGCATTTTTAATAATGTCTAAATTATGTTCAATCACAATGACCGTGTTGTTGTTGCAGACCAATTGATGAAGAACGTCGAGCAATTTTTGCACGTCAGCAAAGTGTAGACCAGTGGTTGGCTCATCCAACAGGTAAACCACGTGTTCCGCAGTTCGTCCTGACAATTCCTTGGCTAATTTGACACGTTGTGCTTCACCACCAGACAATGTTGGTGCCGGCTGGCCCAGGGAGATATACCCGAGTCCAACGTCGATCAAGGTCTTTAATTTACTACGCAGTGTGCTGTGATGGGCAAAAAATTCGTATGCCTCAGTGACGGGCATTTGCAGGACTTCGGCAATAGTTTTGCCATGGTACAGCACTTGTAGTGTTTCTTCACTGTAACGATTTCCGTGACAAACATCACACGTGACGTAGACATCGGGCAAGAATTGCATCTCGATTTTAATTTGACCATCACCCTGACAAGCTTCGCAACGACCACCCTTCACGTTGAAACTAAATCTGCCAGCGGTATACCCGCGGACACGAGCATCTTGAGTATTAGCATACAAGGTGCGGATATAGTCAAAAATCTTCGTATAGGTTGCGGGGTTTGAGCGTGGTGTTTTGCCGATCGGACTTTGATCAATTAACGTAATTCGGCGTACAGCGTCAGGCACCATCATTTGATCAATTTCACCTGGCTTAATGTCGCTACTACGACCTAGATGCTTTGCTAAGTTTGCATACAGTGTGTCGTGCAGAAGTGTTGATTTGCCTGATCCAGAAATACCGGTAATTGCCGTAAATTTTCCTAGGGGAAAATCTACGTCGATACTTTTTAAGTTGTGATGGTGTGCACCAGTTATGCGGATCGCCGAGCCCTGTACCACGCGCTTACCACGTTCGGCGGCAGCGTCATCATCGCTGACAATGAAACGTTCGTCTGTCTCACCTGTTTGACGACTTGCCTTGTCGCTTCGGACAACATCTTTTTTTCGGCTTAAATATTTTCCAGTTAGCGAGTTCTTGTTCTTCATTAAATCGGCTGTCACACCTTCAGCGATGACTTCGCCACCTTCTTTGCCAGCTTTTGGTCCAAAGTCAAAGACATAATCAGCAGCTAGCATCACGTCACGGTCGTGTTCGACAACGATGACACTGTTGCCCTTATCACGAAGCGACTCAAGGGTTTGAATGAGTTGATGGTTGTCACGTTGGTGTAGTCCTATCGTTGGTTCGTCTAAAATGTACAACACACCAGTCAAACCAGTGCCAATTTGCGATGCCAAACGAATCCGTTGGGCTTCGCCACCTGCCAGCGTGCCAGCTTCTCGGTCCAGACTCAGATAGTTGAGCCCAACTGAGGACAAGAACTGGATGCGGGCAGTGATTTCTTTGAGGATTGATTCAGCAATGGTTTTTTCTTTGACGTTGAGTATGTCGCTCGTTTGAAGTGTTTTGTTCCACTCAAGCGCGCGGTTGATCGGTAGTTTGGTAATTTCAGAAATGTTCTGGTGGTCAATGGTGACGCTCAAAGCTTCAGGTTTAAGTCGGGCGCCAAGACAACTTGGACACGTTTCGCGCTGCATGTACTGCTCAATTTCACCGCGCACCCATTCGGATTCAGTAGTGCTGTATTTCGTTTCTAAGCTGGGGATGAATCCTTCAAATTTTTCTTCAATCAACGTCTCTTTACCAAAGCGGTTTTCACCTTCTACTCGGTACTTTTTGGTAGAGCCGTATAACAGAATCTGTTGCGTAGCCTCATCCATCTCACGAAATGCGGTTCGTCGGAAGTCATAACCCTGATCTTCAACAATAGTTTGAACGAGTCTGGTCCACCAGGTATCAGCGCTGAGGTTTTTGGCAAAAGGAATAATCGCTCCCTCGCTAAGGGTGAGCGATGCCGCCAAGATTTTGTCGACACTAATTTTCAAAAGTGATCCTAGACCATTACAGGTTGGACAGGCACCCTGGGGTGAGTTAAATGAAAACAATCGAGGCTCAAGCGGCTCGAATGAAGTTCCATCAAAACTGCACGAGAGTTTTTCACTAAATAACCGATCTTCAACGTGTTCTGGTTGGTCAGGGAAGTTAAAACTATTATCTAGCACGAAGCTAGCAGTGACGAAACCGTCAGAAAGTTTGGTAGCTTCTTCAATAGAGGCATTTAATCGACTGCGGAATGTTTTAGATTCTGTTTGATCTTCGAGTTGTACGCGGCTAATGCTTAGTCGGTCGATAACTACTTCAATGGTGTGGCGATTATTTTTTAGCAGTGCAAGTGAGGTGGCTAGATCATAGATTTTGCCATCAATCCGAGCTCGGCTATACCCTTTTTTTTGCAGACCTTCAAGTAAACTGCTGAACTCGCCTTTTCGATCCCGGACAATTGGTGACAATACCATCAAGCGAGCAGGCTGAGTAGCAGCACGAACACGCAGCTCTTCTAAAGTATGTCCAATAATTTGGTCGACGGTTTGGGTGGAGATTTCCCGACCGCATTTTGGGCAGTGAGGGTGTCCGACCCGAGCATATAAGAGACGCAAGTAGTCGTAGATTTCGGTAATGGTACCAACGGTCGAGCGAGGATTATGTGAGGTAGTTTTTTGATCAATGGAAATTGCTGGTGATAAGCCATCAATTTGATCTACATCGGGCTTTTGCATCACGCCGAGAAACTGGCGTGCATAGGAACTTAGCGACTCGACATATCGGCGTTGACCTTCTGCATACAAGGTGTCAAACGCCAGTGAACTTTTACCACTGCCTGACAGACCGGTAAAGACCACCAGTTGATTCTTGGGTATTTGTAGATTGATGTTTTTGAGATTGTGCTCGCGAGCACCAGTTACCACAATGTACTTTTGGTCTGACGTGCGTGATGGTGAAGTGCTAGATGACATATTTTGATGTGTTGGCGATGTGAGAAAATTTGTGATCTATCACACAAAAATCAAGTAGTCAGTATACCAAAAAACCGACAAAAAACCAAAGGTAAGATGTGTAAATCCTGCTAATTGATGGGTAGTATCTACATTCTTAGTGATAACAACACCTCTGTGGCGATTGTTTCGACCACACTATCTTTTTCATCTGCCCTACTCCAACGAGGTGGCGAGCCAAAAGAGTGGTCATGCCAGGTTTTGTCGGCAAACACTCGCTCAGTTCGGTAACGAGGGATGCCATGGAGATGAAGATGTTTGAGTTGATTGCCTAGCTGTAGATAATTGAAGTGATTGGGGGCAAATAATGGGTTTTCTACCAATGCAGTTTCTATTTCATGCATGACAATTGGTAATTCACGAGATTGCGATGAGCTCATGTGTGACATCAATTGAAGTGGAGCGTGTGAAAAAATGATAAATGATCCCAATGTGTGTTGCCGATAGCTGATTTCTAATGACCAATAGTGATAGTTTTTTAGAAATCCCTGTTGGTACTGTTGATTAGGGTCCCATAGTCGTTGACCTGTAGTTGAACTGAGTGAGGAGGTTTGTATCATGTCTGGTGATTGATAAAGTGGCGAATAAATGGTGATAAAAGTTCAAATCGTATGTGTGACTTGGCAAGCTCTGCACTCTTTGCTCGACGTTTTGCTTCATGAGCTTGTTCTTGCATAAGTGTTTTAAATGCCCTAACAATTGTGGCGACCTCTCCATTGCGGTCCAGTTCAACCTCAAATAGTGGTGATACCAGATTGTGATACATGCCGGGGATTATCTGATGTGCACGAGTAGCGTACGAAATAATATCGGTGATGACGCCACCATCTCTGCTGCCCGACTCCGTAATGGGAAATGGTACAGCTTCACCCGTGAAGGTCCGTTGTTGCAAGACGCGGTGTTTAAAGGGGGCGGGTTTGTAGTCATGGACAAATCGTTCTTGTGGATGCGATGAAGCAAGATCATGTTGTAAGTCTGTGAAAAACATTCGACTGAATGTCTCTATGCTCATTAAGTGAGTGGAAATATCAAAGCTAAGAGCAGGTAAAGAGAATTTGTGACTAAGAACTTGTACTTGTCTCTGATGTCGGTATTCAATGAAGTGCTCAAGACGTCGCGCATAAAGTGCCTGATCTTCCTCATTAACACCGAGTGTTGTCGGTACTATTTGAGTGGCGTCACATGGATGGAGTTCATCCGTAGCAACCAAAATAATATCGAGGTCAGATGAGTTTGGATAGCCTCCTCGAACATTGAAGAAACGTCCATATGACATAGATCCCCCAGAAATCATTGCTGAGATACTTGATGGAAGTAGTGGTCGCCATGTTGCGATACACTGCAACCTCATTGCGGTTTCTGTTATTGATTCGACAAAAGATGGTTGTTGCTTGCCTAACTTCATGCTACCTGGCAAATTCAAAATTGCAATGTGACTGAGATCGAGTGATTGCAATACTGTTAGTAATTTCGGGATAGCATCAGGTTGTTGTTCATGAGTGGAACGCCAGACTTGGTCCGTTTTCCATGCTGCTTCAGCTGTACTATGATCTCGGTCATCGCTAGTTATTGAATGTAAATACGCAACAAGTTGTTCGTGATTCATGTAGTTCGCCTTTCTTCGAGAAATTGGGGTACTATTGTTGCCATTTGGTGTTCCATATCAGTCAGATTTCCGTTGTTGTTGATGGTTTTGCTCGTAAGGGGAAATATTGGATCGATCCACACCCCTTCAATTCGTTCTGTTTCTTGAAAATCTTCCCAAGTTACACTGTCATTGGCTCTGTTGCGTTCTAGCAAGCGTTTATACCGAATCTGCTGATCAGCATGGACGCCAATGAGTGAGCCTCCCTGACTGAGGAAATAGGTTGCTTCTTCAACGGAGCGAAACCCATCGAGAGAATGTCGAACTGTGTCAGAAAAGGTACGGATAAAAGTAAGTGTCCAGGCAACAAATATCTGTTTGCCGAAAATTGGCTTATAGATATCATTAATCTTTCTTAGAAATCCTCTTTCATAGGGTGGACGTTGTCCATAGAGCAGTCCTACTTCTCTGAGACGATCTGACAGCACATGGTGAGTGAAGTGGTAGTGTGTTTCCAACAGCCTGCCAACAGTTCCCTTCCCACTCGCAACTCGCCCGACAACACCAAGTAATGCTCTATCGATGGGGACAGTGATTTGTTGCGGCAACAAATGTTGAAAACGCTGGGCTAAATCGTAAAGTTGTTCTGATTCACTGGTTGATAGCTCTACATGGCTATGAGCTAGGTTATTGATTGCAACGGCCAACGCGACTTGTTCTGCAGTTGTAAGTGATGGCAGTATGGAAGTAATTGCTTCAAAATTAAAAAGTTCTGTCATAGACAGTGTTCTCATGTATGTAGAATACTGTCTAATAATAATGTATGCGTCGGCGAAGTCAATACGCAATTCTCGTAAAAGTATACAAGAATCTACAGAGGGAATGTCAAATAAAGTGAAGATTAATTCTCAAGTTGGTGAATCAAATCACGAAGCACAGCCGCAAGTTCAAAATCCATTTCGTCTACTGCTTGTCGCATGCGGCGGCGAAGTTTGGGCAATAAGCCATTTTTATCTTGAGGAGTCATTTCTTCAGGATTAATTTCATCTAAATAAATACTATCTTTTTTATTGAGTTGAATGACGGTACCTTTGGCGCGTTGACTTTTTTTGAGGGCAATTTCATCTTTGGTTTCACGGTCAATCATTTTTTCGCGAATTGGCTTAGCAATGGTGGTCGGATTAATCGCGTGTTCGAGGTTGTACTGGATTTGGGTCGCGCGCCGGCGATATGTTTCAGCGATGGCAGTTTGCATGGATTTAGTGAGATTGTCGGCATACAAGATAGCGCGACCCTCTGTGTGTCGAGCTGCGCGACCAATGGTTTGGATCATTGATGAGCGCGATCGGAGAAACCCTTCTTTATCTGCATCAAGAATGGCGACGAGTGTAACTTCTGGTAGATCTAGACCTTCACGTAATAAATTGATGCCGACGACCACATCGTACGTGCCTCGGCGCAAATCATCCAAAATATCCGACCGATCAAGAGTCTCAACATCAGAATGCAGATATGCTACTTTTGGCATGAGATCATCGAGTTGCTCTTTGGTGAAGTGCAAGGTGGCTACTGTCAGGTACTGTTCATCAATCGTGCCAATGGGCATATCCATGATTGGTAATGGTTGATCTAACCCAATCGGTCGTTCTGGGTCGATTTGCTCGTGTCGGCGTGTCTGTTCAGCCAAAAAATGTTCAACAAGTTTGCGAATTTTACTCTCATCATTGAGAAATTCAGTCAACGCTTCAGCCATTCGTTTGGTGAGCGTGGTGACAAGTGTACGTTGGCCGCGTGCCTTTCGATTAAGTACTTCAATGATCAAGTCTTCGATTTGACCATGGGTCGGTCTTAGTTCAATCTCTGGATCAATGAGCCCGGTGGGACGGATCAATTGTTCAACTACTCTGCCAGCGGCTTGTGATAATTCCCACTCTTGAGGTGTTGCTGATACGTAGATAATTTGGTCAGCACGATCCAAAAATTCATGGAACTGTAATGGACGATTATCGATCGAGCTTGGTAACCTAAAGCCGTACTCGACGAGCGTAGTTTTTCGCGCATGATCACCGTTATACATACCCCGGATTTGTGGGACTGTAATGTGACTTTCATCAATGAAAGTGAGGTAGCTCCCATCTCCAAATTCTTTGGCATTGTGTTGGAAGTAATCAAGTAACGTGAATGGGGCATCACCAGGTTTTCGGCCGTCAAAGTAGCGGGAGTAATTCTCGATACCATTCACAAACCCAAATTCTTTGATCATTTCAATGTCATGACGGACTCGTTGCTCGAGGCGATATGCCTCGAGTACTTTGCCAGTCTCCTGGAGTTGTTTGACGCGGATGACGAGATCATGTTCCATGTCGACGAGTGCTTGATCTTGAGTTTTGGGATTGACGACGTAGTGTTTGGCAGGATAAATCACGTATTTACGGCGCTTGATTGGTGTTCCAGAATCATCATATTGAGCTGGCTCGATAATGACACTACCTGTAGTCGGGTCAATTCGGTCAATTTTGATTATCTTGTTTTCTAATGTATCGATGCGCAGGGCTGTATCTTCATAAGCAGGCCATACTTGCAGGCTGTCGCCTCGCACGCGGTAACTACCTCGGACAAGATCAGCATCAGATCGGTTGTACTGTAACTGGCCAAGCTGCAACATCAGGGTTTGACGCTGGATGACTTCGCCTTCCATGATTTCGAGCAAGTAGCGCCCATACTCTACTGGTGAGCCAAGATTGTAGATGCATGATACAGATGACACCACAATCACATCAGGTCGAGTCAGTAAGTTAGCGGTGGAGGCCAGTCGTAATTTATCTATCTCATCATTGATGGTCGCTTCTTTTTCAATGTAGGTGTCTGAACTGGGGATGTAGGCTTCAGGTTGATAGTAGTCGTAGTATGAGACGAAATAGCTCACTGCATTGTGCGGAAAAAAGTCGCGAAACTCCTGATACAGCTGGGCTGCCAAGGTTTTATTATGTGCCAAAATCAAGGTTGGTTTCTGCGTTTTTTGAATGACTTGAGCCATGGAAAAAGTTTTTCCGCTACCCGTCACACCCAGAAGCACCTGATGCTCAGCGCCTTCGGTAATGCCACGGCTCAAATCCTCAATTGCTTGAGGCTGATCACCGGTAGGCTGAAAAGGCGAAACTAACTCGAATGCCATTGCTCCATTTTACCAGGGTTTTTCGATAGAAAGTGCTATACTTTGTGGTGTAACTATGCACGTTAGCGCAATCAAAACACCTCTACTTCAACCTGGTGACGACATAGCAAGCGTGATTGCGGCAGCATTGCCTCAATTGCCCGAACGATCGGTACTTGTTATCGCCTCAAAAGCATTTAGTACGGTTGAAAACCGTTTTGTGCCGAAAAAAAGTGAAGATAAAGCAGAAAAACATGACTTGGTTCGCCAAGAAGCAGAATACTATCTTGAGCCGCACTCATCAAAATACAACATCATGCTCACTATTAAGCGAAACTGGATGTTTGTGAATGCCGGCATTGATGAGTCCAACGCTAATAATCAGTTCTTATTGTGGCCTGAAGATCCTCAACGCTCGCTCAATGAGCTGTGGGAAAAGTTGAGGGCAAGATATGGGGTGAAGGAGCTTGGCCTGATCATGTCAGACAGTAGTAGTATCCCCATGAACTGGGGAGTGATTGGTCATGGTATTGCCTACTGTGGTTTTACTCCTTTGTACAGTTACATTGGCAAACCTGATTTGTTTGGTCGACCGATGTTGATGGAACAGGTGAGTGTTGTACAGGCCCTCACCGCCGCGGGTGCCTATGAAATGGGTGAAGGTGCCGAGTCCACGCCGCTGGCATGTATTGAAGATCTGCCAAAGGTGGAGTTTGTAGATCATGTGCCCACAACCGATGAACTCACGTCACTGCACATTGAACTAGAAGATGATGTGTTCGAGCCATTATTAACAAGTGTAACGTGGAAGAAAAAGGATGCCCATGACAATAAGAAACCCTGAAGCTGTGACACCGGAGCTAGTTAAGCCTTTGGCGGACTGCTTGCAAGGTAAGACTAAGCGTGATTTCGCGGCAGCGCTTCTCGATTGTTCTGATGATATAGCACTGATAATGTTGGCGTATACAGGTGAGGAGCGAGTAGCTGACTTTGTGCCAGACGGCGATAGCGAGCCTCTGGCAACATTAATTGCTGAATTACTACAGCATGAAATTGAGATGAACCCTGCTGTTTTGGCTACTGTGTTAAGTAAGATTGCCATGGATGCAGCATATACAACAAAAGGAAAAATATAGATGCCGGAACGTATTTTTTTCTCTCAGTCAATAGATGTAGAGGACGAGCCTGATCTCAAGGCACGAGCTGCGGAGTATATTGCTAGAGTTGCTGGTGAGAAAAAGTGGTCTGATGTCAATATTACTGCAGGTAAGCAGCGGATGTATTCAACACACTATGTAGTCAGCTACACGGATGAGGGCATAGCTAAACAAGCATTTCTCAAACAAGAACAAGTATTGCCCAAAAAAGGAACAAGCTTCGTGCGATCGGTTGATCACTACCGGTTTGAACACGAAGTGCTGGGTAGATTGGCTCGAGGCAATGAACATCATGTTGCGCAATTGATCGATGCACAACTCACGGACGATGATTCGTTTCTATTAATGGAGTGGTATCCTGTAACTGATGTATCAGAGAGGGTAGAAAAGGGTGAGTACTCGCGGCGTGATATTCTGCGTCTGCTGTCACAAATAGGAAGTGTCTTGATAGAGATTGAGGAGGCTGGTTTGGTACTACGAGATCTAAATCCAGATAGCATCTTGCAGGATCCGGAGGGTAATTTTTATTTGACTGATTTTGGAAACATTGCTCCTGGGGATGGATTTGCTGATACAGAATATGATGCAATCTCTCGAGAATACTGCGCATTGGGATATGGCGCACCTGAGGCACATTTTGGAGACAATAATGATGCAATTTCCACCGTGTATTCTTTTGCCCAGATCATGTATCGAGTTGTTACTCAAGGTTGGTATAGTTTCAACTTAACAACTGATCAACCTAAAGCAGGTGCAACAGCACTTCAGATTTTGTTGGAGAGAAGAGGTCGTGAAAAGTCGCTAGGTACGTATCAATTTCTAAGTGGATTACTAAGTGGAAGTTCTCCAGACTTGGGTGAAGTAGATACTTTTGCTGATGAGCTATCAGCTGTACTTATTCGTGGTCTTGAAGTGAGTCGAGATCCGCAAGCAAAGTATCATCGATTCCAGACAATGGCCGAGTTTATTGCAACACTTACAGCTGTTCTTGGGTCATGTAGTTATGAGACGTTTGAAGCTTTTCAGCGAGCGATCAAAGACTCACCTGCCCGTGCTTCCCAGATTGCTTCTGCTACCGCGCCAAATGTCAGTTTATAATTCTCGTCCCCACGTAAGAAATTGTAGCGACTCCTGCCCAATTCGATAGCTGCTCGGATGGTGTGCAAGATGAGTGCGTTCCCTACGCCTAGGTAGCCATATCGATACGCATCAAATCCGGAATTGTAGAGTTGGAACTCGTTGGCGTGGTCAAAGACAAATAACGCGGCGGCAGGGTCGTCATTCACGTCAAGAAAATACAGCTTCACACTGCCCTCTGAGGCCATCGCACGTGCCATTTTTGGAAAAAATGCTACGCGGCCAGGTGTCCAGAAGGTAGCTTTGTCAGCGCTTGATTTTTGATGCAATGTCATAAACGTTTGCATCCCCTCTTCTACTTCTGCGGGTGACGTTAGGCAGCGATAAGAGATCTCATCTTCGCTGTCAATGGTTTGTAGTAGCCGCTTAAAGTCTTTTTGATATCTAGTTTCGAGTTTTGATTGATATTCTTCCCAGGTAGATGGCAAAGTAATGACGGGAGAGACCGTTTGCTGGGAAATGCTCCACTCTGAAGATGGCAGTTGCCGTAGGACAGAGAGTAAGACAGACGAATCATGTAGATTTTGGAAAAAGAATGAGTGCGCTTGTGATCGTTCATGGGTGAGAAAGTCGTGGATTTCTCGTTGCAGCACATCTGTGATCGCGCTGTCACGAGTATCTGCAATGCAGTCGAAAAAGTCACTGAGTTGGGTTGCCCCAAGCGCGGTATATGTTCCCTGCTGAAAGTTGAGTGGCAGTATACCAAGCAGTTTTCCAGAATCTTCAAACATGACGATACGGACTTCACTTCCAGGAGTCTCTTCATTCTGGATATGTTTGGTCCAGGTTTCTAGGTATGCAGGATGGGTGAAAATACCTGCTTCAGATTTAGCACAGTGCTTTTTCCAGAAAGCTAGCTCAATGGGATGGAGATCATGGAGAGTACTCAACCTATACATTTGCCCATTATATGACATGTTAGGTGGTGCGCTATACTAGAGTATATGCTTTCCATTTCTACCAAAACAGGCGATGCGGGCGAAACAAGTTTGGCCAACGGTCAGCGAGTTGCAAAAGATCATCCTGTATTTGAGGTCATTGGTACTCTAGATGAAGTGAACTCTTGGCTTGGTTTGGTAGCTGCTAAACTGGGTGAATCATTTCAGTCGCACAAGATGTTTTTGTATCACATTCAGGACACGTTATTTTATATTGGTGCTGAATTAGCGCGTTCGCCAAAAGCTCGGCTTACGCAAACGGAATTGACCAAACTTGAAAAAGAAGCAGAAGCACTCCAAGCGAGTTTAGCTGATGATTGGCATACCCAGTTTTTATTGCCCGGTGGGACAGAACTAGGTGGCTACCTGGATGTCGCACGAACTGTTTGTCGACGCTGTGAGCGGTTATTGGTAGCGTATGCGAAGTCTAGAGCACAAGCGGGTGAGGATGAGGTTTCACCCATGTTGATGAAGTATGTTAACCGGCTGTCTGATTATGTATATTTGTTGCGGTGTTTTGTGAACCACCAGGAACAGTATAGGGAACAGAAGTTTAAGGTGAGGAGATAAAAATACTTAGATTGATAAATGTCGGAATCAAAGTTTTTTTCTAGCTTTGTTTGAAGGCAGCAAGGACATATTCTCTAGTTATTGGTTCCCCATAAGCAACATCTGATCCCAATGTGCGTTGTTGGGGAAGGGGTTGCTGGGTATTATATAGTCTCGAGTTTTGTTGATTTCTTGATACATCTGTTTGTGTAATTTGTTCACTTGTGTATGCGTAACTTTGAGTGCCTGGGTCAGGCACTTGCATTATAAATTTTGAAACAGGCTTACTGAAAGAATGAGTTAGAGTTTGGAACATTCCATAGAGCTCTATTGGTGAGTAAAAAGCTTCTCTTCCCATAACTCCATCGACTGTTCCTGTGTGTAGGTCAGTTCTCTGATAAGAACTTAATAGATACGTGGCAAAGGTACCATCATCAAAATAGTAAGTGCACATACAGGCACCAAAAGTTGGAGAAGTTGCTACCAACTTTCCACTGGGTGTTTCTTCTCCCATGAATGAGCTAATGTCAGCAGGGTTGCTTGAGTCAAGTGTGAATGAACAAGACTCTATCGCGCGACAATTACTACCCACGGAATATCTAGCTGCTACTTCATTGTTAACTACAACGACAGACCCGTCATTTAATACTATAACTGCTCCTCTATCTTGTGATCTTCCACCTTCATTTTGTCCGTATTGGTCAAAATATTCTCTTGTTTCTTTTTCTAGGGAGTAAGCTGAGTAAAGTGATGGGACGTTTCCGCCGACTTCTCCCATTGTTGCGGATGAAGGAAGCGTTGCAAAGGGATTTGTCACAGTAGTGAATGCTTGCCCAGCTCTGTTGTCTACCACAGCAACTTGGGAAACCTCACACAAAGCCATATAATGATTTCTTGAAAAACCAGTATGAGCTGTATCCCGAGCATTATAGATGTGTACGTTCGCAAAAACATTATTCATCCAGCCTTCAACCAAATCATCGCCTTGTGGTTCTAAGTCAAATGTTCTTGCCACCTCTGCTTGAGATTCTCTTACTTCACCAAAATCCTGTATTAATTGCGCTGGAGATCTTGAGTGAACAAGTTCTCGGAAGTGCTGATCAGTCAAATACCTAAAAACCAGTTTTGTTGGCAGATGATCAAGGGCTGCATCTACAATTGTGATTCCAAGAAATTCAGCTGCAATGGTAATGAATAAACGTCTAGATAGTTGGCGTGGTTTTTCAGTTGTACTTTCTAGATGATGACGGATAGCGTCTTGATCTGGTGTGCTCATTGATTACTAGTATAGCAAATTAACCCCTAGTACGAGAACTTCCGTATTAGCCCCACTACTCTCCCCTGGATCTGAACGTTGGTTGCGTAAATAGGGCTCATTGTCGAGTTGGCTGGTTCGAGACGGACGCGAGTCATTTCTTTGTAGAAGCGCTTCAACGTAGCGAGGCCATTATCGAGCAGGGCGACCACGATATCACCATTACTGACTTCACTTGTTTCTTCAATCACCACGTAGTCCCCATCATCAATGTGATCTTCGATCATTGATTTACCTTTCACTTGTAGGACGTAGGCGCGCTTTTTGCTGGATAAGAGTTCGGGAGAGACCTTGAAGGTCGCATTTTGATCGGGATGTGGCTCGATAGGAGATCCGGCAGCGATGAAACCCATGAATGGTACGTCAACACTGTCAGTGAGTTTGAGAAATGTTCGATCAATGAGCTCAATACCGCGGACAGCACCTTCAAATTTCTTGATCACTTTTTTGCGCTGCAGAGCCTGGAGATGTTCGTGGACGGTGGCTAGTGAAGATACTCCCAGAGAGTTAGCTATTTCTTGAAGGGTTGGAGAGTAACCGTTCCGCTGAATATATTGTGCGATAAAATCGACGATTTGGCGTTGGCGTTTGTAGAGAGTTATAGGCATAAAATTTCTCACACTTGCTTGAGGCAAGTTTCACACTTTATTTGGGCGTAGGATTACCGAACTAACCAAGAATAACCGAAGACATAACGAACCGCAACACCATCTTTGTTGCTCAAAATATATCAATTTTGGACTAGAGTTGTAGGCAATTATTTGTTACGATGCATCTCTATGTCATTAATTCATGCCTTTGTCGACTTCATCTTACATCTTGATGCGCACTTGGTTGCGATTACCACTCAGTATGGACCGCTCACCTATCTGATTCTATTCCTTATCATTTTTGCTGAAACTGGCTTGGTCATCACTCCTTTCCTACCAGGTGATTCGTTGCTTTTTGCCGCTGGCGCCATAGCTGCCTTGGGATCACTGAATATCGTTGTTCTCATCCTCGTGTTGATTGCTGCGGCAATTTTGGGTGACACGGTGAATTACTGGATTGGACATTTCTTTGGTCAGAAACTTGTCGATAACCCACATATCCCAATCAATCAAAAACATATTGATCAGACGCAGGCTTTTTATAACAAACACGGTGGCAAAGCAATTGTGCTAGCTCGATTTGTACCCATTGTACGTACGTTTGCCCCCTTTGTGGCAGGCATCGGCAGAATGGATTATCGACAGTTTATTTTATATAACGTCATCGGCGGTGTTATCTGGGCAGGCTTATTGACCTTTGCTGGTTACTTCTTTGGAAACATTCCGATGGTCAAAGAAAACTTTGAGATAGTGGTGATTGCGATCGTGGCAATTTCGGTATTGCCGATGATTTACGAAGTCGCCAAAGAGAAATTAAGCAAGAAAAAAGAGTAGTTCTTCAGACAAAGTTTCCCAAGCGATTTAGATCAAGGCTCTACCAGTCATACTCTCTGGTTTATTGATACCCATGACATGAAGCATTGTTGGCGCCACATCTGCCAAGATTCCCGTAGGCAACATGACCGGCTGATTGGCAAATTTGGGTCCGATGATTAGGAATGGTACAGGGTAGGTGGAATGTTCAGTATCGATTGCTCCTGTTTCATTGTTGATCATCTCTTCGGCATTGCCGTGATCGGCTGTTATAAAAACGACACCACCCTTGGCGTACACAGCTTGGACGATATTGCCCACGACTTCATCGAGGGTTTCTACAGCTTTGATTGTTGCCTCAAGATTGCCGGTATGCCCCACCATGTCGGCGTTGGCAAAGTTGGCAATAATGACATCATATTGATCAGTATTAATGCGGTTGATCATTTCTTCAGCAATTTCGCGAGCGCTCATTTCTGGCACTTCATCATAGGACTTAGCACCTTTTGAGGGCAGAATTGCTCGGTCCTCTCCGGGATAGAGCATTTCTTGCTGACCGTTCATATAGTACGTAACAAAGCGTTCTTTTTCGCTTTCTGCCATGCGAAGTTGATGCAGACCATGATCGGCAAAGACTTTACAGATAGGGTTTTTGACAAACTGGGGTGGGAATGCGACGTCCACTGGCAGCCCCTCCTCGTAGCGAGTCATAGTGACGAAGTACAAATTGGTTAAGACTTTTTGTCGTTGAAATGTCTTGCCTCCAAGATTTTGCTTCAAGTGAGTTTTCTCATATTTGATAGTGTATGGGTCAAAACCTTCACTTGTCAGACCTTGTTCAAAGGTGGGCAAAATGAACGCTTTGGTGAGCTCACGAGGCCGATCAATGCGATAGTTAAAGAAGATAACCGCATCATTGTCCGTAATCAAGTGGGGTTGATTATCAGGGCCGCAGACATTAATGGGTTCAATGAACTCATCAGTGGTTTTTTTGTCGTACTGCTCTTGCATGGCGCCTAAAGGATCTTGTGTACAGGCACCCGAACCAAGAATCAGAGCGTTGTAGGCTTTTTCAATTCGTTCCCAGCGTTTATCGCGATCCATTGCATAATAACGACCCACTAGTGACGCAATCTCTCCCACTCCGATTTCTTTGCAGCGCTGCATAATCTGTTTGACATAGGTGATGCCTGACGTGGGTGGTGAATCACGGCCATCAGTGAAGCCATGAATGTAGACGCGCTCAACTTGGTGTTGTTTACAGAGATTCAAAAGCGCGTATAAGTGCTCGATATTTGAGTGGACGCCACCCGCGCCAATTAGTCCAATCAAGTGGATAGCAGATTTGTGTTGTTTGACGTGTTCAAATGCTGACAAAAAAGCTTGGTTGGTCATAAAAGTACCATCAGCCATGGCCATGTTGATACGAGGTAAATCTTGATAGACGATGCTGCCGGCACCCATGTTGAGGTGACCTGTTTCAGTATTGCCATCTTCACCTCGTGGTAAGCCAACAGCTTCACCGCTCGCTGCTAACTGAGTGTGTGGAAACGACAACCAGAACTTATTCAAATTAGGTGTGTTTGCACGGGCTATCGCGTTACCTGCATTGCTTGGACCGATGCCCCAACCATCAAGCACCAGTAAAACGGTTGGTCGTGGACCACTTGAGTATGGTTTTCGGGGAAATGTATCGTTGAAGGGTTCTGAAGTCGTAATAGGTGTAATGGATGCTGGCATAGAGTGTGCGATGATCTTGACTAGCTTGATTGAGCTTGGTAGCTCAACTCTTGATGAATTGCCATCAAGCGGTTGTATTTAGCAGTGCGTTCGCCCCGATTAGGAGGTCCAAATTTACAGTAGTCGGCACCCAGACCAACTGCCATATCAGCGATAAAATCATCATTGGTCTCGCCACTACGGTGTGACATGACAATCTGCCAGCCTGCTTCTCGAGCGGCTCTGATGACTTCGATTGTTTCGCTCAAGGTACCTGCTTCATTTGGCTTGACACATATCGAGTTGCAGGCTTTTTCGGCGATGGCTTTTTGGGTGCGTTTCAGGTTGCTGACCAGCAGTGTATCACCAACAATACTGGTTGTGGGGCCTAGTTCAGTCATCAGTTGTTTCCAGTTTGCCCAGTCATCTTCATGGAAAGGATCCTCGATGAAGAATACTTGGTAAAGAGTCCGTAGATGTCTGTAGAGATCCATCATTTCTGTCGTACTATATGGCTGAGCTTTATCTTTTAGTTGATATTTACCATCGCGAAAGAGGCTGTTTGCACCCATGTCGACGCCAAAAAACAGATCTTGAGCAAAGGTATACGGTGAGGCTTTGGTGGTCTCGACGAGAAGTTCGAAAGCGTCAACGTTGTTGTACAGATTGGGTGTGAAACCTCCGACGATACCATAGGAATGAATGGCACCTTTGGTGATGAGGACTTCCTCTAATTTACTGAACATGGTGTGTGCTAAGTTGAGTGAGGTGGGAAAGTCCATGAAACTTGCAGGGATGACTTGAAACTCTTGGATATCCAGATTATCTGCGCCGTGCTCTCCTCCATTGATAAAAGTATACACACACGTAGGAATGCTCATCGTCTCGGCAAGCTGATAAAGTTGTGCTAGGTGCCGATAGAGGGGAATACCAAGACTGCTCGCTCCAGCTTTGGCGATAGCAAGAGACAGTGCAGTCGTGGCGTTAGTGCCCAATTTGCTTTTATTCTCGGTGTTGTCGGCGTGTTGGATTATTTCATCCAGTTCGGTTTGTTGAGTGGGATCTTTACCGATCACCTGTGGGCCAAGAATAGTATTCACATTATTGACTGCTTGGAGAACACCTCTACCCAGATATCGCTGTGGATCATTATCGTGAAGGTCAATCGCCTCGTGTTTGCCTTTTGATGTGCCACTTGGGACGCTGGCTTGGACTACAGCACCCGTGTCAAGCCATACCGTACATTCAACGGTGGGCATACCTCGAGAGTCTAGGATTTCGCGGGCGTAGACGCCTTGAATTATTGCCATAGGTTTGTCGCTGAATCAGCGTTTGTTAGATCACTTAGTGTTCGATATGTATCTGCTACATGATACGAAGAGACCATCACTCCTGCAACCCGGAGTTGTGTAGCCAAGGTAAGTAATGCTGTACTTGGAGTGTGGATTTTGAAAAAAACCGGACCTACTATGTCTTGATGTTCGGTGATGAATCTCTGAAGATATTTGTGGAGTAATCCGATCGGAAAGGGGTACTGAGCAGCAATCGATGCATCCCAGAACTGGATGCCGGTGAGGTAGTATGCCAGTTCTGTCAATGAAATGATGCAACCCCGTGGCTTGAGAATGGGAATGTAGGTGGCAACATTAAGCATATTTTCAGGAGTCTGAATATGCCACCAAATTGGCCATTCGTCTTGGAAGCCTGTGGAGAGTACGTGCTTGAGAAATTGTTCGGCTTCCAATGGGGCATGCATCACAGGAGATACTACATGAGGATGATACGGCAATTTTTGTTGAGCATGTCTGATTTGTTCAAGTTGCTGTTGCAAGTGAGAAGAGTGACGTGTTGGGAGCCAGTCAAGGTTAATCCATGTGTGTGGAACATTCGTGAGATTAGTTTGAGTGGTGCCTGGTAGCAAAGGGATGGTGCGAAGGTGAGAACTTTGGAGGACAAAGCCGGCAGTTCTAAATCCAATAGGCATTTCTGGAACTCGATCATGCTCATCAAGCCAGCTAACGACAGAGCATGGTGAAGAAATATCATCACTGGGTGGAGTTGTGGCACTGGCAGTGGTGACTGTCCCAGCGTCCGCGTTTACCATGACTCGTTGATGAGGTTGCAACAGACGAGTTGCATAACGGGCATTGGTAATGGTGGGAATAGCAAATTGTCGCAGTAAGGTAAAAACTTGATTGCTCACCCCTTGTTCACAGACCACCGCGGACAGATTGTGGAGATGGTGACTGGTAATTCTGTCTAGCCGTTGTGTGACCAGCACGGTAGGTTCACGCCATCCAGGGATATTTTGGAGTGTTGCGCCAGTCTGTACGACGGTACCGGTGGCACTACCGGCTACAGCTGATTCCCCTACTAGGTTTGATTTTTGATGAGCAACAGATGGATATGAGAGGGTCTCAATAAGGTGCGGTTCGCATTTGGTAACAACCCATTTTTTATCGAGTAGTTGCCATTCGCATCGCAGATGATGTAAGGTGCGACGTTTGGCTTCATATGTCTGGTGAGCCAGATCAGTGATGACGTTATCACTGACGAGTGGTCGGTGGGCCTGTTCAAGTAAACGAGTGGTAATTTCCCAGGTCCTAACATCTACTTCATAGTGGTCAAAGACTTGAGGATGGGTTTTGATGGCAGTGACCTTGACGTGGGCAGTTTTCTCTCCTGCACTAGATTTAGTCTCGACAGTAATAATTGCTTGACTAGTTGGAGCTGCTTGAATGACTATAGCTGCTGATAGCCAAGGTTGAAGAGAATGACGTTGCGCTGCAGTCCAGGTGCTGGTGCCCCATTCGCGGAACATTGTCTCGAGGACAACAGCATCTCCTTTGACTGGTGATGAGCCAGCCACAGGGTGGATTGGTGCGTGTACCCAACTAGGGATAATGTGAACAGGCCATTCGGCAAGTGTGTCATGATATGCGTGTAATAATTCGCGACTCACTTCGCGTGGGAGAGGTAGTTGCGTGAATACATGTGCCACATGTTCAACGGGAACATGTGGGCTAAGTAATCCAGCTAATTTTGTTTCTAGCTGACAGCTTTCTGCTATTAATCGAAGAGTACTGATGGGAATTATGATGCCTGGAGTAATTGCTGCCCGTGTGGCGAGGAGAGGCTGCAGGTGTGAGACAAATGAACCAACTTCGAGTGGAGCAACCTCAATGGGCTGATGTAGGGGCAGTACAAGCACACTACCATGGTAGCGAGCATTACCCTACGAGACAAGCGGCGTTATACGGTTGTCACGATGATGGTCAGCTGCTGTTCGGGAATCAAGTCAAATTCAGCGATCGCCGCAGGAATAAATACAGACATGCCTTTACTGAGGGGGTAATTACCAGTGCTTGTTTGAATGTTACCCTGACCATCTTTGGCAAAGACATGATGGAATGAGCTACCCGGAGGTGAAGAGGAATGATAGGTACTATTTAGGCGCAATTCATAACTTCGATACTGTGGTGTTGTAAACAATTCGACATACTCGCCTGCTGGTATTGGTTGTGACTGGGGCAAACTCACATACTGATCAATCTGGTTGTGACTAGAGTCTGTATCCAAAGCTTGGAAGTATTCAGCAATGCTTAAGGGTCGTACCGATCCATCCTCTTTAATATTGCCCTGATCGAATGATCGAAGCGTACAGTTTTCATCAAGCACATCAACTTGAACTTCGTAGACAATGTTACCTGCGGGGAGTTGAGGATCTTTTTCCCATGAATGATGAATCCCCCCTTGACTAAGATCAACGATTTGACCTTGCTCCAACCACACGGAATTGACGAATTCACTTGGATGGTGTTGGTTGATGAAGTCTGTGAGTTGCTGGCGGGCGCTTTCAAGTGTCACGGTGCCATTGGTGATTTGGGTACTGAGTGAACGCGCATAGGTATCAATTTCTTCACAGCGAACCTGATATGCAGCAAGTTGTTCAATTGATTTAATGCCTAGTGTTGCTTTACCTCTTTCAAAGAAATACCAAGATTCTGGCTTGGCTACCCAGTGTCCCAAGGTGCTACCAGGTTTGATGTGGACTTGATACGAGTTATTTTGGGCTTGAGTAAACTTGATGAGGGTATTAAAGTGGCCATCAACTTTACTACCAAAAACGGCATCATGTTGTTCGGCTGCTAAGTCAGTGAGCGAAAGGCTTGATTTTGCTTCACCATACCACTCGGCTGTGGTTACTTTACCGCCCATAGCTAGACCAAAAGCGGCTGTTTGTGGTACAGAGGGGAGAAGCCGTGTGTTGATAGCGAGCTCAAACGATTGACCTATCTTCAGACCTTGAAGTGACTGGTGAGAGAGATTTTTGAAGGAGGCAATGTAGTCCCCTCCCCAGGTAGGCTGCTCGATGAGGAGTGGAACCACATAGTATGGTTGAAGTGCTAGTGACATGTACCTCCTCTGGTTTACTCAATACACTTATGTAGCTTTTTTTAGTTCAGCTTTTAGCCAATCTACTGAAGGGATTGGAGTTGGATTTTGATTGTTGAGTAGGGCCAAATAATAACTGCTGTATGCGGCCAACATCAGAAACTCAAAAGCTTGAGTGATCTTTGTTTTTGCGGTCAGAGTATGTGACACAAAGTCGACATGTTTTTGATCGAAAATATCTTCCGTCAAATTGAGTCTACGCTGATTACTCAGCGCGTAGAGGTCAGAATGTGTGGTGACAAACAGCAGATGCGCCTGATTTGATTCTGGGAATTGTATTCCCTCAAGCAGATGATGATTAATTTCGGGGATAACTCTAAACTCAGAATAATTTTTTGCGTTTTCATTCAATTGATTTGCAAAAACATGTGCCATGCCTTCCAAATGTTCGGCTACAGTAACGATAGGGATTCGGTCAAGCATCTGAAACGCTAGTAGTTTTGCCGCGTTTGAATCCTGAGCCACGTCAACACCATATGACAGGTGCATTGCGGCAATAATTTCCAGCACTTCTTCAAAGTCTTTTTGATCAACCTGCAATAAACCAGCTGCAGAAAAAAGTGCCATTTGGCCAAAAATGGAATAACCAAGTCCCATTCGGGGCGCATTACAAGGATTATACGTAGGGTCAAAAACAAGTGCTTGATATCCGTTAGTGCGAAGCCATTCTGCTAGAGGTCCGCCCGATGTTATGCCACAGATTTGGGCACCCTTTGCTTGAGCATCTTTGATGGCGGCTAAGGTTTCCTCAGTTGTGCCAGAATAACTTGAGGCGATTACTAATGTGTGTTCGTTTACAAACGAAGGTACTTCATAGTCTGGTGCGATCACAACCGGGACTTTTAATTCATTTTTGAACACTGTTTGAATGACATGCGTGCCCAGTACTGAGCCACCCATACCGGCTACGACAACATTGGTGATTTCTTCAGGCTTGTGAGTAAATGTTATCGTTTTTGCTAGATCCCACATTTGTTGAATTTGACTACCGATTTGCTCGATTGAGCCAAGCATGTTTTGGCTATCAAGTGTTGCTATCTGTTGACGATCATCAAGTAAAGTATTGGCCATAGTTGTTCCTTATACGATATTTTTTTCGATGAGTGTGTTCGGCATGATTGTCTGGTGGGCAGCAATCAGCACGCCAGGCATGGTGCTTGTACGGATACCCAGCGATGTTTGTTCCCCTACGATGATGCCGAGTGCGCGTCGACCGGTAGAGACCTTTTTTTGATTGAGTACTGTTACGACTGGTGTCCGATCAAACCGTTTGTTTGCCGTAATGAGTCCAGCACCGACTTTGACCATCGATCCGAGGATTGAGTCAGCCAGATAGCTTTGATGAATAGTGACGTGGTCCATCAGAAGTGATCGTACTACTTCTGTAAATGCGCCCACTTGACTATGCTCTTCAATGCAACTCTGTCGAACCAGACAATGGTCGCCGATCGAGACGTTATCCCCAATGTAGGTGGGACCGACAATTCTGGTGAAAGGACTAATTTTTGCGCCTGCACCAACATAAATTGGCCCCTCTGTTTCATCAAGAATAGCGGTATCTGAAATGCGTGCAGTCGCATCTCGGT
>JBPOHR010000021.1:0-18557 GCA_052035325.1 Patescibacteria group bacterium | reverse complement strand
CAACATGAAGTTTCGTGAGAATTGGTTCCATCGCACTTTTGAAGAATTGGATGGATTATCGTCAATTACGAGTGGCTTTTGTGTGACAGACACTTGTGCAAGCTTCAAAAAAGATCACGCTGCCAAGTATTTGAGTTTTGTCGTCTATCCAACAACCACAGAAGGTTTTTACACCGGTACTGACTTGTCCGAAGTTGAACTTGGTTTGCCGACATCTGTCGAGTCAGGTCAATGGAATCCAAGCCCCAACAAACCTGTCATCATGGAGGCTCGTGTGCGATGGGGTGAGTCCTACAATATTGATGGCTCAGGTGATGCTCGAGGGACAAGCGGTATCATTTTGTGGAATTCAGCGATCGGTCCAAATGGTCCTGAACCAACATATGACCAACTTGGTTTCACTTGGAGTAGAGATACCATCCTCGGTGGATACTTGGCTGGTTTGACAGCGGGATCATTGATTGATCTGATGCCTGTCAACGTGATCCGTCCCACTGAAGTTGTCGATATCCACGACTGGGTTGATCTTAAGTTGGTCTGGTCCGTGGATGCTGCGGGTCAACAATCTGCCGAGTACTTCATCAATGATGAATCACTTGGTTCAGAGCAACTACCTGTAGCTTTGCACAATCTCAGTGCTGAGATCTGGAATGACAACCAGGAACCTCAGTTTACTGAGAATGGGATCGAGACGTTCTTTGCTGCACCAGTGACAGCACAGAATTTTGATATAGATAAGTTGACTATTACTCAACGCGCTAATTAGGCGAGAGTGATGTGTCTAAAAGGGCCACTGCTTCGCAGTGGCCCTTTGGTTTTTATAGATGATGTGACCAAGACTTAACCACAACTTCAGCAAAATATAGTATAGTAGTTTTTCGTACATCTAGAATTACAGAGGAGCTTGGTATGTCGATCAAAGTTATTGCCCTAGGAATAGTCAGTATGGTTGCATTGGCCGCATGTTCAACCACAACCTCAATGGCCACACCAACTCCTGCAGCAAGTCCTACCCCTACGATCACCCAACAGGAAACAGCCAGTCCAGTAACATTAGCAACCTATACACTCGCAGATGTTGAGAAGCATAATTCGGATACTGACTGTTGGATGGCAGTAGACGGTAGTGTTTACGATGTCTCAAATTTTGTTGATCAGCACCCCGGAGGTGAGCGCATTCTGATGGGTTGTGGCAAAGATGCAAGTTCAATCTTTGCATCCATCCCCAAACATGAAGGCCCACGCGCTCAAGACTTGCTCCCCAAGTTCAAGATTGGTACGCTTGGCCAATAAGTGAGCGATCATTCCTGGCAGAGTATTAGGTCTGTTCGTGACGCATTTAGTGAGTCTGCTAGCTGTTTGCACATGATGCTGGCAGAGACGATTGCTGCTATGGCAGAAGCAATCATCAGTAGTCGTTCGAGTGTCTCAAGTTTCATATAAAAGTAAAAACATGTTGCAGAAATACAAAAAAAAGCCCCTGGTCGGGGCTGCAACAAAGGATGCTGATACAGCAATCACATGCCCTGACCTGTGTAGGGGAACGTACGATACCAGTGGAAATAATGTCGAGAAAACATACAAATATAGTATACGCTCTTGAGTGAAATTAGCCAATGGCTATTTTACTCACACCTATCGTTTCTTCAATGAAGAAATCCACACCGTCACTGTGTAATTTGACTATGGCAGTATTGGCGATGGAACCTGATGGTAGTTGTTTGAACGAGGCATAACCGAGTTTAGCGAGTAGTATCCGAAGTAAATTGCCGTGGGAACCGATTAACACTGTTTTGCCTGGCCAAGCAATAGAGATTTCACGTAGTTTGGTGATAAAGCGAGTGGCGGCAGCATCATTTGTTTCAGCTTTTGGTGGATATTCTGAGAACCAATGTTCATCTTCACTTAGGTCTTGAGATTGTCGAAGCTGTGCTCGTAACTCGTCACTAAGATCTTTAATAGATTTATTCTCAAAATCGCCGTAGTGACGTTCTCGTAGTGCAGCGAGAGTAGTGATTTGCAAGGCTTGTTCATTGGCGATTTGTGCCACGGTTTGTTGCGTGCGGACAAGGTCAGAAGTGAAGATAGCATCAAAATGTATACCGGCTAGTTGCGTCGCCAATGCGGCAGCTTGCAGTTGGCCAGTTGGAGAGAGTGGATAGTCACCACCAAAAATATTATCAACATTGGCGAGTGATTCTCCGTGGCGGACTATGTAGAGGGTGCAGTTTGGTGTACTCATAGTATCTGGATTTACTTGATTGACGGAGTGATACGCAATAGTGCATACTATAGTATCTTAGTTCTTGACATTCTCCAAGCTTCATTTGTTCGCTTTTATGACACAACTGTCCATTATCATTCCTACGCTTAATGAGTCCGCACATGTGTTGGCATTGGTGAAAAGAATTGATGATACGTGTCGCACCGCCGGCATCACCTATGAAATGGTGGTGATTGATGATCACTCCAGTGATGACACACTAGCTTTGGTCAACAAACTCAAGTCAAAACATCCAATTGTGGGTATGCTTAAGCAAGGAAAACCAGGTAAAGCCTACTCGATTTTAGAAGGTGTTGCAAAAGCAAGATATGGATTGATAGCAGTCATTGATGCTGATTTACAATACTCACCTGAATCGCTTGTCGAGATGTTGGCGCAAGTAGAGGCTGGTGCTGACGTAGTGCTTGCGGAGAGACAATCCAGACACCCGTCACTGTTGCGACAGATTTCAACATGGTTACACAGGAAACTATTTGTTCAGATGATGCATGGTTTGTCTTTTGATGTGCAGAGTGGTCTTAAACTGTTCCGAAAAAAAGTTATCAATCGTTTGCCTCTACAACCAGAAGCGTGGAGTTTTGATTTAGAGTTTGTGCTCAAAGCTGTGCAAGCAGGGTATGACGTGCGATCTGTATATGTACCTTTTGTGGCACGACCGAAGACACCGCGACGTCGATCTGCCTTTCAACCCTTTCATATGGCACTTCAGTTAATGAAAGCGAGCGTATATCACAAAACCACTCGACCTACGGTATTCCCTTTTTCGAATGAACAGACAACGTTGATGGGTAAAGGCTTTCACTACAAAGGTAAGCAGTTTATCACTCATACTGATCTCGAACCAGGAAAGAGTGCATTATATCGAGTGTATGACTGGCATATTTTGTTTTTGATTGGCTTGTGTATTGTGCTAGTGCTGGGTATTTTGATTAATTGGCATCTAACACTGTTGATCTTTTTTTCTACGATAACGGTGTTGTATTTTGCTGATTTATTTTTCAATTTATACTTGATTTTGAAAAGTTTCGCCAAAGCCCCTGAAATCATTATTTCTGATGCGGAGATCACTGGTGCAAAAGATATAGAATGGCCTAGTTACACCATTTTCTGTCCCCTCTACAAAGAACCCGAAGTAATTCCTCAATTTATTACCGCGATGAGTAAGTTGAACTATCCGAAAGACAAACTGCAAGTGATGTTGCTGCTTGAAGAGGATGACCAAGGCACAATTGAGTCAGCTAAGCATATGGATTTGCCAAGTTATTTTGAAATTCGCGTTGTACCTCCTTCTTTGCCAAAAACAAAACCAAAAGCGTGCAACTACGGCTTGCTTCATGCTACTGGTGAGTATGTAGTTATTTATGATGCTGAGGATGTGCCTGATCCTGACCAACTGAAGAAAGCGGTATTAGCATTTCGCAAAAGTGATCGAAAGGTGGTGTGTGTTCAGGCAAAGCTCAATTTTTATAATCCTCACCAGAATTTACTCACGCGTGTCTTTACTGCCGAGTATTCGTTGTGGTTTGACTTAGTTTTGACAGGGATTCAGTCGATCAATGCCCCTATTCCACTCGGTGGTACTTCAAATCACTTTCGCTTAGCTGACCTTCAAAAACTGAATGGTTGGGATGCATTCAACGTTACGGAAGACTGCGATCTCGGCATGAGGTTGGTGAAGAACGGATACCGGACAGCCATTTTGGATTCCACTACATTGGAGGAAGCGAACAGTGATCTTAAGAATTGGTTTTGGCAACGTAGCCGATGGATCAAAGGCTACATGCAAAGTTATCTGGTGCATATGAGAGACCCATATGCATTTTTTAGTACTTGGCAATATCCACACGCGATTACATTTCAGTTAATTGTCGGTGGCAAAGTATTGTCGATGCTCGTCAATCCGATAATGTGGGCGACCACAATCGCTTATTTTGTATTTCGACCACAGATTGGTAGCCTGGTCGAATCTTTGTTCCCGACGGCGATTTTCTATATGGGCATCTTTTCGCTGTTGTTTGGCAACTTCTTGTATCTGTATTACTACATGATTGGCTGTGCGAAGCGAGGTCACGACGAATTAATTAAGTATGCTGTGCTTGTGCCCTTGTATTGGCTGGGCATGAGTTTGGCGGCGTATATGGCAGTGTATAAATTGATTACCGCTCCCCATCATTGGTCAAAAACAAAGCATGGTTTGCATCTCAATAATAAGAAGGCTGTAGCGCAGTCAGAAGAAAAAATTGGCCGTGGGATGATTGATGACTCATTGGTGCAAAGGATAGCTGCCTCATGATAATTCCATGGCATCGGCTACGAAGCGGCTCGATATTGTTACTATCGGTGATGGGGGCAAACTTTCTTAATTTTGTATTTAACGCTGTGCTCGGTAGATGGCTGAGCTTTGAACAATTTGGTGTGGTGACGTTGGTTATCACTTTCTATTATCTGAGCTCATTAGTTACAAATGCACTTTCTGCTACTGTTAACTTCCAGACGGCTACATTGCTCGCAGATAACCACGAACAAGAAGCACGACAGTTTTTTGTGTGGATAGTTCGGCGCTCTATGCTTTTTGCCTTGATCGCGGTTGTAGTTTGGATGGCGCTAATTCCATTACTCCAACACTTTTTTCAAATCGCCAGTATTTGGCCGCTCATAAGTTTTGTTCCAGTCATTGTGTTAAGCGTCGTGACGTATGTATGTGTGGGTTACCTTCAAGGTTCACTTCAGTTTGCGAAAGCAGGCGCGGTGGTTCTTACTGAACCGTTGATGAAGGTAGTTGCAGGGGTAGGGTTGACATTGTTTGGATTGGGAACAGTGGTCTATTGGTCTTTATCTTTCTCGTTGTTGTTTGCAGCTATAGTAGCTTTGATGGTGAGTATGCCAGGAATCACAGGCTTATTGACTGGCATACAGAAGTCGAGCATCAAAACAAAATCTACTATAACGTCGACTGTATTTGAACGTACTTTTTTCATTACGACATTGACGACTGGATTAAGTAGTGTGCTTTTTTTTAGCATCGATATTTTGCTAGTCAAGCATTTCTTTTCCGCGGAACTGACTGGACAGTATGCCATTCTGTCTTTAATTGGCAAAATGTTGTTTTTCTTTGCAACTATCTTTAATGTGTTCACGTTGCCGATCATTGCCAGAACAAAAGATCGTGCTAAAACATACCGACTTTTTACCGCGCTGCTCGGTGTCACTGCGCTGTTGGCAAGTATTGGATGGTTAGTGGTAGGTGCGGCGGGATATTTGACGGTGCCCTTACTCTTTGGAGCGAAAACGCTCCAGATTAGCCATTTACTACCCTGGTACACATTAGGAATAGCTGCATACGCTGTAAGCAGTGTCGTTATTGCCTTTCACGTTGCACGAAGAGAATACTATTTCGCGATTGTGTCAGTTGCTGGGAGTCTCCTTTTTGGAGTACTGATTTTTTTCAATCACATGGATTTATTACAGATGGTACGTAATATGTGTAGTACGGGCGTGTTACTATTACTTTCTGTTACAATGCTGCACGTATTTCTACTTGCCCAAGAAAGAGCGCATGACAATGCAGGTTAGTGATTTGCCATTGATAGTTTCTGTTTGTATTCCTGCCTATAATGAGGGTAAGAACATTCGTCAGATACTTCAAGCACTACTCCAACAGCGCACAAATCGTGTGCATATTTCACAAATTGTGGTGGTATCGTCAGGTAGTACAGATGATACGAATGATGTTGTTAGATCGTATGCTGCTAAACACTCAAAAGTGCGGTTGATTTGTCAAAATAGTCGATCAGGGAAAGCCTCAGCAATTAATGCTTTCTTGGCTATAGCTGATGAAAAAGTAGTGGTGGTTGAAAGTGCTGACACTGTCCCAAATCCCGATGCAATCGAGAAATTGTGTGAGCCATTTATTGATACGACAGAGATAGGTTTGACGGGTGGTGCGCCTATTCCAGTCAATGATCCCGATACATTCACAGGTTATATCGTGCACACCTGGTGGTGGTTCCATCGTCATATCCCCCGATTTGGTGAAATAATTGCGTTTCGAAATATCATTCCCCAGGTTTCGGAAACGACAGCGGTTGATGAGGCGTTTATTCAAGCTAAGATCATCCAAAGTGGATACAGAGCTGTACATGTTGATGAAGCTGTTGTCAGAAATAAAGGACCGGAAACGGTTGCCGACCTGATTAAACAACGCCGTCGAATTTTTAATGGTCATTCTCGTTTGTATCAGGAAGAAAAAGTGAAAATAGACAACATGACGAAATCAAGTTTCAAGTTGCTGCTAGAGTATCCAGTGCCTAGTGTGAAACATCGTTTGTGGTTTGTCGGGGGAATTATTCTCGAAATGTATGCTCGTTTATTGGGTACATATGACTCTAGAGTGCGTGGTATTAATCCTTTCATTTGGGATACCGCTACTACGACAAAAAATCTAGCGCTTGAGGGATTAGAGGAAACTGATGAGGTGACTTCATGATTTTGTTTTTTAATTTTGCACCTTTTAGCTATGGAGGTGGCGCAGAGCGATGGATGCTTGATGTTGCTACGGCTGAGTCGGCACATGAGAAAGTATGCCTAGTATCGATGACTAAAGCAGTTTCCAATGTGTACGCTAAACTGGTACACCAACGGCAATTTACTGCGAGAATGTCATTGCCAGAGTCAACTTCGCAGCAACTTCTAGTCCAAATCGGTTGGAATGCACTAATTCCATTTACGTTGGCATGGAAAGAGATACGCACATTAGTACGTGAATCGCGTGTGATCTATACAAAGCTTGAGCTTAATGAGTTGATGATACTCATGTATTTTGGTGGATTAAGAATTTTGAAAAAGACAACTGTTGGGTTTCACTCACCGCTCGAATATCAACATGATCGGCTTACCCTATTTGAATGGCTGCATAATGTGTTGTATACCTCATCACTCATGAAGTGGTTGTTGCAAAAGACAGCTCATGTCCACGTCCTAACAGCGAATCAAGCGCATTCTTTGCATGAAAAAAATAATCGTTTGCCAGTTATTACGATTCCAAACTACATCCTCAACAAAACCCACTATAAGCAACGCTCAGTGTCATCAATACTAAGGGTTGTGACATTGGGTGAGTTATCTTGGAGAAAAGGCAGTGATATTTTGTACGATGTCATTCGCCAAACAGGCAATGAGATACATTTTGACATAATAGGTGATGGTTATTTGAGCGTCCCCAATGACATAAAAGCAAAAAAGAACGTGAAGTATCACGGATATTTGTCTCAATCGATAATTACTTTGCTGCTAAAAGAGAGTGACGTGTTGTTTATGCCTTCGCGAGGCGAAGGCTTTTCACTGGCAATGTTGGAAGGCATTTCACATGGATTGATTCTCGTTACATCACAGCAAACCTTGCCGCAGGAATTGGCACCTTTTTCTCGATCAACAGAACAAAATACAGTTGTCGATTACAAAACCATTTTGCAGCAGTTAATTAGAGAAAAAGAATCGGGTGATTTACAAAATAGACAGTACGAGGTCTGGTTGGGTGCAAATGCAACTTTTGATCGAAATAAAACACTTGCCACCTTACACAGCTCATTGTTTAAATAATATGAAAAAAATTCTACTTACCAATATTTATGGAAAACACAATTTGGGTGATTTTGCCATCTTTGATGTGAGTATGAGTGTCATTCAGCACGTATTCCCAAATGCACACTATACGTTACTTTTTGTTGAAGAGATACCCGAATTGAAACAGCGTCGAAGTAATCTGATTGAAACTGGAATTGTCCCATATGGATATGCTATTCGATCCCACTCAGGAAGGCTCGGTGCAGTAAAGAAAATAATACGTTTTGTTTCGGTTTTACTGGGTACTCTTTGGCAAGTGCTGCTTGGCTCAGTTGTACCGAATGCACAAGCTACCAGTGGTTTTTATCGATATATTCGTCAGATACGAGAAGCAGACATTGTGATTTCAGCAGGTGGTGGTTATCTAATTACGCGCCATGTGTTTGGCGATTTTTTTGGTATCATTTTGAATGTTGTGCCAATCATAGTAGCAAAGTTGTATCGAAAACCGATAGCCTTTTTACCGATTTCGTTTGGCACATTTGCATCAGTACTTCAAGAGAAGATAGCACTTTTGGCAGTCAGGGACACCACAGTATTTAGTAGGGAAGGGATTTCGACAGCTCGACTGATGAAGCATGGCATAGATTCAATTGAGGTACCTGATTTGGTATTACTCGATTGGCCAAGCTACAGACCAGTTAAAAGAAAAAAATATTTTGTTTTGACATTTTTAGATTACTTAGATGCTAACAAGCGAAACCCAGAAGAAGAAATTGCTAAAGTGGTGAGGGTAATTTGGGAAGAATACCAATTAGAATGCGTTTTCATTCCCATGGCTTCAAATACAATAGAAGATAATGATGTGTTAGTGGCTGACAAAATCTTTCGTTTGTTGGGCAAAGACATTCCTTTCCGTGTGGAACGCCCTGCTACACCCACTCAAGCAAAAGACATCATGCGATATGCTCAGTTCGCTATCTGCAATAGGATGCATTCTGCCATCTTTGCAACGACTGTTTTTACTCCATTTGTGACAATTTCGTATGCACACAAAACAATTGGAGTAATGAGGATGTTAGGTTTGAGCGATTGGAATGTGCCAATGCATGAGATTGATGCTGCCAAGATTTTACAAAAGGTGGCTGCTCTAAGTCAGAAATCATCATATAATCATTTTATTGCTACATTGCAAGAGAAGAGACCTCAGATAATTAAACAGCGCGATTTGCTACAACAAAAATTGAGAGAAATGATCTGACATGAGACAGAAGTTACTTGAGTACCTAAGAAGTACTGATTGGCAAATACTAGTTGTTCTATTTCTATTAGCGGTGAGTATCGGACACTTTTTGTTTTATTTTCAGAGTGGTGCAAATTTGCCGTATGCTGACGCAATTTCCCGTCTCAACATTGCCCGTAAGGTGGTAGACAATCTTAATCCTGGCTTTGCGCAGTTAGGTAGTGTCTGGTTGCCGTTACCTCAAGTACTAATGATTCCTTTTATTTGGCATGACTACTTATGGCATAGCGGCATAGCAGGTGCGCTGATGTCAATGATGGCGTATATCATCGGTGGCATTTTTTTGTACAAATCTGCGATGTTGTTGTCAAAATCTCCATTAGCGTCATTCTTTGCACTATCGGTATATGCGCTAAACGTCAATCTCGCATATCTACAGACGACGGCAATGTCAGAAGCACTATTTCTATGTCTGATGGCTATCGTGGTGCATTACCTATTGTTGTGGGTCCACACAAACCAGCGTCGGTATATGTTATGGGCTGCCCTAGCAGTTAGTGGTATCACGTTGATTCGCTATGAGGGTTTGGCTTTATTAGTAAGTTCAATTGGTTTTGTTGGCTTGTACTCGTTAGTTCATGATCGGAAGTGGAAGCGTTTTGAAGGAAATATAATTTTGTATACGGTCCTTGCCTGTTTTGGGTTTGGACTATGGACGATTTACTTGACCGCTATTTTTGGTGATCCTTTTTTCTGGCTGAGATATTATGGATTTGGGCCAAAAGTAGTAACTACGGCTACAGCAGCAGCCACGTATCATAATCAATCCATGCCGTTTTTAGCTGCAGTTTGGCAATACTTTACGTCAGTGACCTGGATGAGTGGATTGATTCCCATGGTGTTTGGTGGTGTTGGCTTACTGGTTGCCACTATCCACAACATTCGCAAGCAGTGGGGAACAGTTCTCGTATTGTTGTTGCCTTTGTCAATTTTCTTATTGATGGCGCTCACCCTTCAGCGGAATACGCCGATTGTCCAGCCGACGCTTACGATTGCTAATATCCTGAGTACTGAAACCAGTTACCAGACTGGATTCAATATCAGATATGGTTTGATGCTGCTACCTTGGGTAGCACTATTGAGTGTCTATGTTTTCAACTCCAAACGTTGGCGCTATATTCCTGCCATATTGCTGTTTGCTCTTTTTTCTTTGCAGCTTATTAATCAAGTCTATCCACGTGCTAGCTTGATCTATGAAATCCCTGCACGCATTTATGGTAAACCAGATGGAGACATGGTGACTTGGATGAAGGAACACTATGATGGTGGATATATCATGATGAGTGCATCAGGCTTTGAGGATCAGATGTTTGCGATGGAACTTCCGTACAGAACTTTTATTCATGAGGGTGCTGGCAAGTATTGGAGTGAAGCATTGGATCGGCCTGCTCGATATGCAGACTGGATTGTAGTAGATTTCAATCGCGATTCTGATTGGTTGGCTCGGGAATTAATTCACAAACAGTACTGGTCATGGGATTACAATCTGGCTTGGTCTGGTGATAGTGTGCGTATTTACAAAATCAAGACCAAACCTGATTTAGAGATCCCTAATCGACCAACAGCAGTGGTAAGATGAGGTCATGAAAAAGTTGTTTGTCATTTTTTTATTTGTTGTCGGGGGATTGTTATGCTGGACACAAGCAGTCCAAGCAAAGTCATATGAGGTAACTGAAGTCGATATCACTGCACAACTTCAAAAAAATGGTTCAATGGCAGTGGAAGAAAAAAGAACTTATGATTTTGATGGAAGCTATAGTTTTGCCTACCTACATATCAAGCGTCAACCAGACCAGAGCGCATCACCTGGTCGGACTGAGTCATATACATTGCGCAGTTTTAAGCTTTGTGATGAGACATCATGTTATGAACCAACAACAACTGCTGCCGACAGTTATTCTATTCCCGCCCGGGCTGGCACCTTTTATGTGACCGAGTCGGCGGATGAATACTACGTAAAGTGGTTTTATCAGGCAGATGATGAAAAGCGTACGTTCACGCTGAGTTACACAGTAACCAATGCGGTGACGCTGCATAGTGATACAGCTGAATTATATTGGCAATGGATCGGTAATGCATGGGACATCCCACAAGAAAATATTAGCGTTGTTTTGGGTTTGCCTGACGCGATAGCAGATGATCAAATCCAAGCGTGGTTGCATGGGCCATTGAATGGTGTCGTTTCAATTCCGACGAGTAATCAAGTGACTTTTACACTGCCACACTTGCCGAGCGGGACTTTTTTTGAAGGCCGAGTAGTGGTTCCAGTTGCGACATTCCAGGCAGGGGCACGTGGTACAGCTTCCCTCGAGCGCATTAGAAGCCAAGAAACCGCATTTGCTCAAGAAACCGATCAACAAAAGGCACTGGTCAGACAATTTGGTACGGTGTTACTCATCTTTTTCCTGGGTCTAATTGGAGTTCAAGGATGGTATTTAATAGCAGCCTTTCAGAGTTTCCGGGATTTTCATCAGGACATGCCTCTGCCAGCAGTGAATCAAAGTGGCACACTGTGGGAAGCTCCGAGTGATGTAAGTCCAGCGCAAGTTGAGGAGTTGTTGAGTGTGCGCGATACCTTGACACCAAAGAGTTTCACTGCCACTATTCTGAATTTAGTGAGGCTTCGTTATTTCAAACTCGTTAGAAGTGACAAGAAGCAAGGTGTGTTACTGAAGGATTGGAAGTACTTTCTCATTCCTACGGATCAGGGAAAATCTACGCTAGCACCTGTCGATGCCCAGGTCTATTCGTTTTTAATGAAAAGTGTCAAAGTAAGTCCGTTGAGTGAAGTAGCTGGATACACATCTGGTATTCCACTCGATAAGATCGTAGCTTACTGTAAGACTGCACGGTTTCAATCAAGGAATTTTTTCACTAACTTGGGGAAATTGGCATTTAAGGCTAACCTAAATGAAGGTTATTTTGATACTGAAGCGCATAGCCGGTCGATTGGTTTGCGCCCTCTAATATTGTCAATTGGAGGTGCTTTGCTGAGTTGGTGGGCACTTTTTGCGTTGCCATTACTAGCTGGCACACCAATGGTATTAGCTGCTGTAGTGAATCTTGTTTTATCGGTGGTAGCATTTATTGCCGCAATTTTGATGATGATCAACAAAGAACGTCGCACTCCCAAGGGTGCTCAAGAGGCTGCTGCTTGGACTGCATTCAAAAAGCACATGGAGGACTATCGGAAGACAAAAAATTATCCGATTGATTCAATTATTTTGTGGGAAAAGTATCTAGTCTACGGCACGTTACTCGGTGTGTCCGCTCGCGCGTTGAGTGAGCTGCCGGTACAATTTACTGGGGAAGAGACACGTGTTGCTGCTTCCTATTGGATGGGTTTCCATGCGGGGACGACAGGTGGGTTTTCAACAGGTTTTGACTCTATTTCTAGCGCCCTGAGTTCAATTTCTAGTTCGGTCTCAAGTAGCTATGGGGCGAGTGGGGCGGGTTCTTCTGGTGGTTCATCAGGTGGAGGAGGAGGCGGAGGAGGTGGTGGTGGGGGTGGAGCTGGATGAAAAATTAAAAATGCGTTATCCTTGTAGGATGAATAACGAAGAAACACGGGAAGTAGCAGTAAACGCCGTAATGCAGGCTGGTGAAGTTCTTAAGCGGAGAATAAATGAGGTTAAACGTGTTTCACAAAAAAGTAGCCGACGTGATTTAGTATCCGATGTTGATATCGAGGTGGAGCAAATATTGTTCAGGGCAATTCATTCGAATTTTCCATCTCACTCTATATTATCTGAAGAAACCGGTTGGGTTCGTGAAAAATCAGCCACTCATACGTGGGTGATTGACCCAATTGATGGCACAATGAATTTTGTGCACGGACATCCCCCTTTCAGAGTTGGTTTGTGTCTACTCCATGAAGACAAGCCAGTTCTTTCTGTGATGTATGGACCTACTCGAGATCATTTATTTGTGGCGGCAAAGGGCGAAGGTTCCACATTAAATGGTAACCAAATACATGTATCCACAAACAACAATTTGGAAGATTCAATTTTTATGACTCATTTATCATCAAAAAAGCTACCTCGATTGCGAACGATACTTTCACTGGAAAGAGTGTACTCGCACACATCACATGTCAGGATGTTTGGTAGTGGACTTGCCTCGATGTCATATATCGCAGAAGGTAGATACGATGTCTTCTACAATATAGAGACCAAAGTTTGGGATATTTTACCTGGTTATTTGTTAAGAACCGAAGCAGGAGGTCAAGTGACCGACATTGAAGGTGCTGAAATAACGCTAGATTCTACATCAGTTTTGGCAACAAACAGATGGGTGCATAAACAAATGTTAGAACTACTGAGAGATATTTAATCAATCTTCTTTACATCCAAAAACCCCCCGCCGAAGCGAGGGGTTTTTTTATCAGTTTTATGCAATGCAATTAGAATTGATCACTGCCGCCACCGAAGTCGCTGCCGCCGCGATCATAACCGCCACGGTTTCCACCGTAACTGTTACCACCACGATTGCGGTCATAGCCACCTCGTGAGCCACCGCGACTTCCGCCGCCGTAACCACCACGTGAGCCACCACCGTAGCCACCGCGACTTCCGCCGCCGTAACCACCGCGTGAGCCGCCAAAGCCGCCACCAAAATCGCCACCAGCGCGTTGTTCGCGAGGTACGAAAGGACGAGCAATGTTGACTACCAAAGCACGGCCGTTCCATTCGATTCCGTTGGTTGCTTCGATAGCTGCTTGAGCTTCTGCTTCAGTTTCGAATTCTACGAATCCGATACCTTTAGATAAGCCGTTGAACTTATTCATGACCACTTTGGCGTCAACGACGTTGCCAAATTGGCTAAAATGTTCGCGAAGTTGTTCATCGCGAATGCCGTAGTCGAGGTTGCCCACGAACAGCTTTTTAGGATTGGTTTGGGTAGTGGAACTTTGGTCCATCTGCCACTCACTTTCTCTGACCGCGGTCTCGCTAATGCTGAAACTCTACTAAGCGGTCAACCGTTTACAGAGCAGAGGGAGAAGAACTCACGAACAACTCAGAAACGAACTTGCTCATTATACAGTACCCATGCTAGATTTGCGAGTGAAGCAATCCATATTAACGCTGATACAGGTGAATGCCTTCTTGAGTACGTATTTTTTTCCACCCTGGTAATTCAAAATAATTAGAAATGATCAGGGAACCAGGTCTTAGTTCATGACGTAATTTGGCAGCTAAATCCTTCATGATATAGGTGATCCCATAGACTACTACGACGTCGTAGTCCTGCAGGTCAGCTTCCCAGTAACTTGCTTTGAAAATATGAGCACGTCCGGTTACATTCGCTTTTCTTAAACGGCGCCAGGCCTTGAGTACTAATAGTGGGTTTACTTCAAATCCATGCGCCTGAAAACCAGCAAGAGCAAATGCTTCCACGACCCTCCCGTCACCACTTCCCAAATCAACTATCATGGGTTGTTTTTTCTTACTCTTTTTGGCAAACGCAATCATGATCTCGATTGCGGATTGTTTACTTGGGACATACACTGCGCCTTTGACCATAGGCAAGATATAGAGGAGGGTCGAAAACATGAACCAAATAAGCAACAAAAAGACACCAAACAGGACAGCAATCACCAGATAATACCAGATCATATGTTAGTGCACCCACGTTGTTGTGACGGAAACCAAAATAGGTGATAAACAGCAGTGTAACGTACATCATGTTTTCAGGAAAGGAGGTGAATACAAATGAAAAAAATGATTACTAGTATGACAATACTTGCTATAGCTCTTGGTTTAGCGGCAGTGCCAGTTTGGGCTTATTTTACGCATTCGGTTCGGATTACAAATAATACTTTTGCCTCGGGCACTGCCGCACTACGACTATTTTATGATTGCCGTACGCCGAGTGATGTCGGTGATGTCCAGGAGCAAACATTTGGAATGGACGCAGATAGTGCCATAGTTGAGTGTCAAATTGATGGAGACGGCAGTGATGAGACGACACTGCCACCCCAAAGAAAAGCTTTGGTATATAGCACGAGTGATGGGGGGACGATGTCATACAGAACTGAAGGTGATCTTTTTAACCTCGAGCAAGATTGGACGTCGTTGAACGGATGGTGGGGAGGTTTATCATCAGCGATGGATCACACACTGATTTATCCTGGATGGGGAAGTGATTCCGCAATGATTGATGAGTCAACAGACGTCCTTAGTGTTGGCAATAGTGGGAGTGTTCCATTAACGTTGTTCGTCACCATGCAGCTTGAAGCGTTTGATGAAGATGAAGTAGCCGAGGCGACAGTTATCGAGCCACAAGATGGATTTAGTGGTACTCCTACTGGCGGTGATAGAGTCGATCCGTACCTAGATACTGATTGGTTAACGACACATGCCTATGATCCTCATCTAGCTGACAAACTACACGTCAGAATTGAACGATTAAACGGTTTTGGTGAAGTACAGCCAGGAGCAACATATGAGGATGTGTTATCAAGTCTGATTGACCAACCATTAACACTACTGGTAGTGCAACCAAATGAAGTTGCCTTGGTGAAGTTTAGTTGGTGGTGGGATCAAGTGGGAACTCCGGAGGACGTACAAAATCGTTTCTTCGACTATAGAACAGTTTTCACTGGTCAACAGGTGGGTGTATCTGATCCTGTGGGATTGGCGCCAATGTGGCCAGATTTTGTTCCGGTCACGCATTGAGCACCTCAACAGGTTTACTACCTTATAGTGGTAGACCTGTTGAAATGCGCAATTTTCTCCATAGATATACTATTTTCTGTTGTTTGTTGTGGCTAGCAACCCTTGCGAGTTTGAGTGCTCTTGGGCCAAGTTCACCATTCTCAATGGTGAGAATGATTCCGATAGAGCATGTCTTAGTACTATTTTGGCCAAATGTGGACTCAAACCGCTATACAGATAAAGTATGGAGCATGACTAAACAGTTTGGTACAACTTACTATGTAGCTAGCCAACTTTCCTCATCTGATCGTCTTAAAGAAGAAGGGTCTGTGGTAACTAGAATCCCGAATGCTGGGCATCTATTAGAATGGTTGCAAAAGCCCAGAATGATGATTGTCATGGTAGCCCTACCTATATTTATTTTGATCGCACTTGAGATGAGTCAGCCGCCGCATAGGTTGTAGTAGTAATTCATGTAAATTTTTGTACAATACCCGACATATCAAACTATCTATTGACAGTTCGCCATTTGTTCGTAATAACTAACTTACTTATAAAGGTACCTACTCTCTTACATGAAGGGGGGTGAAAGCAATATGAATAAAAGAGTTATTATTAGCTTAACTACCATCGGTCTGGCTCTGGCGAGTTCAGCGATGGGCGTTGCTGCTTACTTTACGTCATCCGTGTCGGCAAGCAACAATACATTCGCAACAGGTAGCCTCCAACTTCGTTTGTTCTACGACTGCCGCACCCCAAATAATCAAGGTGATGTGGTTGAAGAAACATTTGGACCGTCCAATGATTTTGCTATCGTTGAATGTCCAATTGACGGAAATGGTGCTGACGAACGCGAGCAAGCATCAACAGATAGCGAAGCTTTGAAGTATGCCCTGGACGACAATGCCACTTTTGGCTTAATCGACGGTGGGGATATCTACAACTTGGAGGCTCTTGCCACTCGTTGGACACCAGCAAATGGTTGGTGGGCAGGTCTTTCATCGCCGATGGACCACACCATGGTCTATCCGGGATGGAGTCGTCGCACGAATCCTGATGGCTATCAACAAAGCGATCTATTGTCAGTGGGTAATGCAGGATCTTTGCCACTCGATCTTTATCTAACGATGAACTACGAAGCATATGACCTGAGCGAAATTGTGGAACCTCTTGACGGGTTACTTAGTAATCCGCTAGGTGGCGACAGAATTGACCCACAGAACGATGTTCAGTGGAACTTAACCAAGTCATATAACGTGGCATTGGCTAACCGCATTGAGCTTCGTATCGAGCGTGTTGATAATCACGGCTTCGTTGTTGGTACTTCAACCTATACTGGATCGTTTGCATCTTTGATGAACACGCCACTCCAGTTAGATCAACTTGAACCAAATGAAGTTGCATTCGTGCGCTTTAACTGGCGCTGGTTGGATGGTGAGAACGACAATGAATTCCAGAACACGTTCTTTGACTACTCAATCAAGTTTGATGGCACCCAAGTCGGAGCACCTGCTCCAGTCGCTGGTGCAGCCGTCACGCCTGGTATAGTAGCTGTAGGTGCAGGGCAACCCGCGCCATAATGTTCCTTGCGAGGTAACATTTCTTAGGTCTGCCCAGCCCAGTGTTGGGCAGACTTATAGAGATGAAACGCACAGCATTGACACACATCTTCGAAAACAAGATAGTCAAGACGTTACTATCGGTTGTTGAGTTAGGACTGCTTGCACTTGCGGTTGTGGTTGCTGTAGTTAGCTTTTTTCCTGGAAGAAATCTAACTGGCGGTTATCGCCTGTTTACAGTGATGTCCGGTAGTATGGAACCAGCGATTCATACTGGTTCGCTGTTGATTAGTAAACCTGTTTCCGATCCACAACCCGGAACGGTTATCATTTATGAGGATCCACGTTCGCAAATACCAAATAGCTTTGTTGCCCATCGCGTTTTAGAGCGTATTGAGACTGAAAATGGCCTTCAATACCAGACAAAGGGTGATGCCAACAATGTCAAAGATTCATACGCGATCGATGCTTCAAAAATGATTGGTCAACAACTAGTAGCAATTCCTTATCTCGGATACGTGTCCGCTTTTGCCAAGACGCCAAAAGGTCTATTATTTATCGCAATTTTACCGGCAATCATCATTGTCTTGCTTGAGTTACAAACTATTCGCCGCTCGATTGAGTCACACTACGAAGCCAAACTACAAGCTGCTTTAGCAAAGAAAGATGTGGAAAATCCTGACCGGTCAGATGTCGCATCCCACGCAAAGCACTTGTTAGTTCTATTATTCTTGAGTATTACCTTACTAACAAATAGTCCAAAGTTACTGGCTTCGTTTACCAGCCAAATTAGTGCTGCAAATCAGACATTTGCGACAGGTACCTGGGTGACACCGGGCCCCCCCTTGTTTTGGGTAGAGGAAAACGGTACGACAAACTTGATTGAGTGGTTGCCTGTCACTGATGCAGTGAGCTACAAAATATATCGCGCACACGAAAGTGATCCAAGTGTCTACTCATTAATTGCAACTATCACGGACGGTAGCACAACGTACAGTGATGATCGATTGGGTGCGGAGACCACGTATCTCTACAAAATGACCACCACCAATGTGTTTAATTTTGAGACAGACATCACAACAGTGAGTTTGCGCAGTGGGACTACTCACCAACTAGTGATAGATGATAGTGGATACAAGAATGACTTAGGAAGTACTCTTCACTTGATTAAATAACTCAAAGCTAGCGATGAA
>JBPOHR010000001.1:0-52333 GCA_052035325.1 Patescibacteria group bacterium | reverse complement strand
GTAGTTGTGTTGGCAGTCCTCAACAGACCTTCTGCCCAATCAATGACAGCTCTTCCTGCCACAAGAACACCAACAGTAATTTCGACTACATTCCTTTGTGCATCCGTTTGAGGTAAGTCTCTTATCTCTCCTAACAAGAACGTAGTACGTTTAAGCGTGCCATTTTGTACTAATTGGTTGTGTCCAGTGGCAGCGCGGGGATCTTTATCAACTGCTGTAACAGACCACTCACAACATGAAAAAAATGTCTTAGCTACCTGCTCTAATGCAACAGAGACTGGACCAAGCCCAGAGCAAATGTTGAATAAACGAACCTCTTGCTCATATCGTCTAGCTCCAAGAGAATTGAGGAGAATTGTTAACTCGTTGCCTGCATCAGCTACCCTTCTTTCAAATGCCTTACCGTGGGGATCAAGATAATCTGCACAGTCAGTGTAATGCGAATCAATATCGCGCTGCGAGTAAGGTGGTGCTTGAGCTTCGGGAAGTGTTACCATACTCTACTCCCACTCCATGGTTGCAGGTGGTTTGCTGGTAATGTCATACACCACCCTTGATACATTGGGGACTTCATTCACGATACGCTGTGATATTCGTTGCAGTACTTGGTAGGGCAAATGCGCCCACTGGGACGTCATCACGTCTGTCGATTCATATGCGCGCACTGCTACTACTTCGGCAAATACTCTTCCGTCACCTTTTACGGCAGTACTAAACGCCCCAGACATCAGCGCAAAACATTGGAAGACTTGATCATACAAACCAGCTGACTTGACTTCTTCAAGCACAATCTGATCAGCAATCTTAACTTGTGCCAACCTGTCAGGTGTCACTTCACCTCGCACTCTAATTGCATAGCCTGGACCAGGGAATGGTTCGCGGTTTACCATTTCCGCGGGCAACCCAAGCATCCTACCAAGCTTGCGCACTTCATCTTTGTACAGGGTACGAACTGGTTCGAGCAGTTCAAGCTTCATATCTTTTGGCAAACCACCAACGTTGTGATGTGACTTGATCTGTGACGCGTGTTTTGATCCTTTTGATTCGATGACGTCAGAGTAAATCGTCCCCTGTGCTAAAAACGATGCATTACGGTGTTTTTTTGCTTCCTCCTGGAAAATATCAATATATAGCTTGCCAATAGTTTTACGTTTTACCTCTGGATCAGTTATTCCTTTTAAGGCTGCCATAAATCGATCTTGTGCTTCCACTATCACCAATTTTGTTTTGACGATTTTGGTAAAAAGCATCTCGACTGTTCCCCGAGCCTCTGGTCGCATTAATCCACTTTCTACGTACACAGGAATAAATTGTTTTCCGATTGCCTTAGCAATCAAGAAACCTGCAACCGATGAATCAACACCACCAGAAACGGCACCAATGACTTCATGCGTACCTACTGTTTTTTTCACTTTTTCAATCATGGTTGCGGAATCTATTTCTATTGGTTTGATTGATTCGTGACAAATATCTTGTGCAAAAAATCTCAACATATCATTGCCATGTTCCGTGTGATCTGCCTCGGGATGAAACTGCACACCAAACCACCCTCTTTTTGTATCTGCGACTGCTGCAAGTGGCACGTGCTCCGTACTCCCAATTGTGCGAAAACCTGCCGGTGCCTTCACTACAGAATCACCATGCGACATAATCACCTGATACTCGCCTGCTGCTAGTCCAAGAGCATCATTCTGAAGTGTGAGCGGTTCTTTGCCATACTCTTTTTGCGTCGGTGTGACTTCCCCACCGAGGAGTTGAGCCATAAGTTGCCAACCGTAGCAAATACCCAAAATTGGTAATTTTGTTTCGAAAAATGTTGCTGATACTGTCGGCGCTCCCTCTTCATAAACTGAAGACGGACCTCCAGAAAGAATGATGCCACTCGGTTTTTTATCTTTCAAAAAAGCTTCAGCATCTTCAGGAACTACATACGACGTTTCCACACCTAAATCGCGAAGTCTTCGACCTATGAGGTGAGCTGTTTGCGAACCAAAATCAACGATTACAATCATAGGATCTTTCTAGTCTCATATCTCATCCAAACAAGATGTTGTTTCCGTCAATACTTGCTAAATGGATCAGTGAAAATGCTTCTACACCAGTTTCTGCTTTGATTTTTTCCATGCCACCTTGCCAAGCTTTATCAAACAACACCGCAAGACCAACCACCTCAATACCCGCCGCTTGTAACGCTCTGATAGCAGCAACAGCAGTTGTCCCATGTGCCACCACATCATCCACCAGCAATACCTTCATTCCCGGTTTCACAAATCCAATATGACTCAGCACTTCTTCTTGATTAGTGGTAAATGAGGCGTTGCTAAATGAGACCACGTCGCGCCAAGCACCGGGGATCTGGAGGGCACGCTTGGAAGGTAGAATTGACGTGACTCGCAACATTTGCGCCAACACCGACACGAGACGAGAGCCTGCATCTGGTAGGCCAACAATCGCATCAATCTGTTTTATCTGGTGATAGTGTTCCGCCCAACATCGAGAAGCAAACTCAAGTACGTCTGGATCAATGGCTAAATTAAATGTCTCGGCAACAATGTAACCTTTTTTTGCATCTTTGATGAACGCTGTTTGAAGAAATTTGTGTTGTAAAAAGTCTAGTTTATCTTGGGTTGTCATAAAAAAGTATAAAAAAAGACACCTGTTAGGGCTTGCCGCTCGGCTTGGTTTCCCCCCGCGTGGGCTGATGCAACGTGAATTGCAACGGGGTTCGTTTCTTGGGAGCGAAAGCTTTTTTGGTGCCTTCGCGAATTTGTGTTGAAAGGTATTTAACACCACCTAATAGCATTACGCAAGCACCAAATTACTCACTCAATATGTATCAAATTGCTAAGAAAGATACTCCAAAGCTTGCTGCAAATCTGCTGGTAATGACGCTTCGATGATAATTTTTTCTCGAGTACGCGGATGAGTTACTTCAATTTTTGCCGCATGTAAAAAATGCCTCGGACACCACAAAGGGTCGAGTGCTTGGCGTTTGCGTCCAAGGTATGTTGTATCGCCAACGAGCGGATGTTGGAGGTGCGCCATATGGACACGAATCTGATGCGTCCTACCTGTCAGAGGTTGGCACTCCACCAACGAGAAACCCTGATAGATTGAAAGGCGTTTTCGAAATGCTGCAGCCGTAATTCCTTTGCGTTGCTGCGCAGTCAGCACAGCAAAAACAGCATTGGCATCTACCTGGGAATATTCCTGCTGAACACTATACTTCGTCTGAGCTGGACGACCGTCGATTCGTACATCAAACAGCTTTCTATCTCGGGTAGCTCGACCCAATGGCGCATCAATCAATCCACTCGGAACCTGAAATTTACCATGCACTAATGCTGTATAGGTCTTCGTCGTCTGCCGCAACCGGAACTGCGCCAATAACTGCACCAATGATCCTGGGTGGCACGCTAACACTAGTACTCCACTCGTGTCTTTATCTAGACGATGCACAATACCGTCACGTTGCGTAAATATTTCCTCGGGCGTCCCATAGAGAGGGTCAAAATCGGCTGGTACTTGCTCCTGCCAATCATTTGGAAATGCTTGGCTGTCTTTTGCGCGCTGCGCGCGCCACCACTCCTGCACTGTCGGAGCCGCAGTAGTATCTGCATCGTTCACCACCCAACCGGGAGGCTTAGCAATCACCCAGAGATCTTGATCTTGGTACAGAACTTCAGGTTCAGTCATAGGTAGTTGTTTTCGAAAAATAGCTTAGTCGCATTCCAACCCAAACGATGAGTCCTAGAACGATCGCATAGTCAGCTACATTATTTCGCATGCCAACCACAGGTACAACTAACCAATCCTGCACTCCACCCAGTCTAACTCTATCGAGTAGATTGGAGATTCCTCCACCCAGCACCATTCCCAGGATGACAGCACTATACAACGTTTCTTGATTTACGTTGCGCCACAACCACCAGCCCACCAGAAACAACCCCAGCCCTGAAACCACCAAACCTAATTCTGGTGCAACACCAAAGGCAATACCGGAATTGAGACTGCTCCACCCCAAACTGGTAGCCCAAATTTTGCTTAACTGATCAACCAAAATCACCCCAACTATTCCGCCACTCATACTCGCACGTTTGAGAAAGCTATGAGAAATCATGGCGATCCTGCGCGCCGACCCAATAGCAACCCTCTGCCCGATCGCACCCACAGAGTGCGAATCCCAACCATCGTCGTCAAGACAAACAGTGGTATGTCCAACGGCACACCCCCTACCACAAACTGTGCTGGACGAAATGGTGATAGCACCAACAGGAAAATGCCAGTCATCAAGATGAAGATTGCCGTCAAGTAACCACTTTGTGCTGTGTTTTTGCCTGCACGATACCAACTAAATGTCCGATATTGATACTCTGCCCAGTTCAAGTAAGCATAGAGTGCAAAATATAAACCTGCAAAGTACAGTTGCACCGGATGTACCGCTGAGAATAGTCCTGGAAATCGCAGACCGAGTGGCAATGTCGTCGGCACTCCCAGACTAGTACCGTCAAAAAATAAGCCAATCCACAAGATGCCCCACCCTACACTCAATCCAAGACACCAATAATCAAGAATTTCCCACACATCCCATTTTTGTACTTCAGCGAATCGGCGCAGCACGATACCTCCGACCAACAAACCAACTAGTGGTTGATACCGAACTGTTTGCCATGCTGCCAGCCACCCTTCGCTCAATCCCCCTTGCAACACCTGAAACACAAAACCTCCCAGTCGTGCCCCGATCAGCCCAGCTACACTTGCCACAATCCAGGCATCAAATACCATCACTTCATCGTAGTGCTCTTCACGGGTCTTACGCCAATACGCAAAAGCAGCTGCAAGTGCTGCGGCTATCAAAAAAAGCGACAGAGTACGAATTGACAGTGGCCCAAGTTGAACCAGTATTGGAAACATACTCTCTATTGTACCCTGTAGAGCAGTTCGAGGTATACTTGAACGTCATATGCTTTCACTCGCCCATGGCACCACCGGTGCGCTTCTGGCCGTCAAACTTGGTCACCCACTCTTATTCATCCCCGCATGCATCGCCATGCATTATCTCCAAGACTGGACACCACATTGGGATGTGGGAACGGGGCTCAGCACAGGGAAACGCAAAAAAAGCACCGCCATCATTCTCGAATTATTTGATCTGGCAGCGACAGTAGGATTAATCTGGTATTTTTGGCATGATGCGGGTACGATGACTTTGCTGCTGGCAGGAGCTGGCTGTTTTTTTGCCTTACTTCCAGATTTTCTCGAAGCACCACGTAATTTTCTGAAATGGGAACCAAATTGGCTAAAACCAATCAATAATCTGCACGGCATGTTTCATCACTCCACACCAATGGTGTGGTTTGGACTAGTACCACAAATACTCACCATTGGTATGGTGTTTTGGCTGAAGTAACTTTTGATAAATTGAGGAGACTTGTGGCGCGGGAGGGAATCGAACCCTCACGAAGTGTTAGCTCCATAGGTTTTTGAGACCTACGCGTCTACCAATTCCGCCACCGCGCCATTCTGCTTTCCAGACATGAAAGTATACCTCATCACTTGCACATTGGCAAAAAAACCCGTATCGTGGAGGTGATGTTCGAAAACTTTTCACTGCGCGAACTTATTGTTTCCTTGTTTGCTGTCGACAGTGTTGGTTCGGTGGTACTGCGTGGCGCTGTTTGGTTAGTGATTGCAATGGTAATTATCATTAGCACTGACGCTCCCTCCGCCTCGATTACGAAAAACAACCTCAAGAGAAACTTGGGATTCTTATTGCTGTTTATTTTTGTTTCAGGCGGATTAATTTATCTATTATTTGGCTTCACGGTTGCCTCAGCCTAAACCTACTGCCTCGTCTCCATTCCATAGAATCTGACGCGATCACCGCGGAAGTACAGATCAATATCTCCAAGAGCACCATTGCGGTGTTTAGCAATTTTTAGGTTTACCGCTTCCCGGATATCATCATCCTTGCGATATAAGAACAGTACAACGTCCGCATCCTGCTCAATGGACCCTGATTCACGAAGATCAGAAAGTTGCGGGATTTTCTCCCCTCTACCCTCAACAGCCCGAGATAGCTGTGACAAGGCCAATACTGGAATCTTGAGTTCTCGAGCGATATTTTTCAGCCCTTGAGAAATTTCCGCCACTTCTTGGACACGATTATCCTTTGTCCGACCCTGTGCCAACTGTAGATAGTCGACAATCATTAGATCAATTTGATGTTCGGACATTAACCGCCGGGCTTTGGTTCGCATTTCAAAAATTGTCATACCAGGTGTATCGTCAATGAAAATCTGTGCATCAGCTAGTACACCCATTGCTTCAGATAGTTTCAAAAAATCCTGATTGTCCAGACGCCCTGTCTTAAGTCGCCAGGCATCGATATCTGCCTGGCCAACCAGCAACCGATCCACTAGCTCTTCGCGACTCATTTCCAGTGAAAAGATCCCCACTTTGAGTTTTGCAGCCACGGACACATGCATGGCAATATTGAGTGCCAAAGCGGTTTTCCCCATACCAGGTCTGGCTGCTAATATTAGCAAGTTGGACTTTTGCATACCTGCCAATAAATGATCAATATCGGCAAAGCCTGTAGGTACACCGCGTAGTTCACTCCCCGTCCGATGCAGCTCATCGAGACGTTCAAAACTCTCGGCCAACGTTTCTTTGATTGGGGTAAAGGCTTTATGGACGTGGGCCTGCGACAAAGCAAAGACTTTTTGCTCCGCGTTGTCAACAATTTCGCGGACTTCTTTTGCTTCATCAAACGCTAATTCGCTCAATTCACCCCCAAGTGAGATCAGTCGACGCTTGATTGCCGCTTCAGCAACTAGTTCAGCATACTTTCCTGCGTTTGCCGCAGACGACAGTAGTCCACTAAGCTCTGCAATCCGAGCTGCCCCACCAATTTCGTCGAGCTCTTTTTGCTTTTTCAACTGATTGGTCAGAGTAACGGCATCGATCGGTGAACGCTTCTCATACAACACCTCCATTGCCTTGTAAATCTTTTGGTGGGCTGGCTCGTAGAAGCTTTCAGGGGTTACATGTTCAGCTACTTTAACAATTGCCTCTGGATCAATCAAAATTGCGCTCAGCGCCGAACGCTCAGCTTCCAGATCTTGGGGAGGAATGCGAGTAGATGTAGTGGACTTGGTCACAGGTACAACCTACGCTGAAGGCACGAGCACAACAAGCTCAGTTTCTTCCGGCAGCGTGGCCTTCTCAACTTTTAATTTAGGTTGCGGTGTGGGATTGGTACCATATTCATGAATAAACTTCTCAAGTGGTTGGACATCACCAAAAACCTTCTCATCATGACTGGCTGTTTTATAGTGCATTGGAATCGCATAGCTTGGCTCTAGCTGCAAAATTGTCTTCACTGCCTGCGAGGCATCAAGAGAAAAGTGACCACCTACTGGACACAACACCACATCAACTGCCCCAATTGCCTCAAGTTGTTCACTTGTCAGTTCGTGACCTAAATCACCCAAATGACAGATACTCACATCATCAATCAGCACCGTGAAAATCGTGTTCGTCCCCCGCTCGGCACCTTGGACGTTGTCGTGAAATGACTCAATCCCAAACACTGAAATACCACCAATTTCATACTCACCGGGACGAGAAATAATAAACGGTTTGTCACGACGCGCTGTGCCTTTGATCTCCCCTACTGCATTATGGTCAGGATGATCATGTGACATAATCACCACATCAGCTGACATATTGGGTAATGCAAAACCAACATATGCTTGATACGGATCAATAATAGCGGTGCCGCGTTTGCCGACTAACTTGAAACAACTGTGACCAATGTACTGGATTTCCATAGACCCTGAGTCTAGCAAAGGAACTCAAGTCCGACAAGCCACGATACGTCATGTAGTCAAACTTTGATTTCTTACACTGTATGTCAAGTCTGGAACCTTTATTTGACATAGCCGTATAATAGAACTTCGTTATGCGCAAAGAATTACTAATTGCTGTCTTACTTGGCCTAAGCCTTGGCCTTGTGATCACCTATGGTTTCTATCGAGCACGCCAAGCACTCATTGCACCTGACTACAACGCAATTGTCCTCCAAGAATCAAGCCCTACACCAGAAGCAACAACGCTGGGCACCCTCAGCATTGTGACACCTGCTGACGAAGCAGTCCTTACTGAAGCATCTCAAGTTGTAACTGGAACTACGTTGGCCGACGCGCTTGTAGCATTATTTGTGAACGACACACACTATGTCACAACAGCAGATAGTACAGGCAATTTCTCTACCAAGGTGACCTTGGAAAACGGCAGCAATGTCATTAGTATTCATGCGGTTGATGAAAATGGAGTTGACACAACTGTTGAGCGCACAGTGATTCTTGTCAGCGAAACACCGCTTGCTGCCACTCCTAGTGCTACACCTAAGGCTAGTGCTACACCAAAAGCTACACCAAAAGTGAGCCCCTCACCCTAGTACACTATGACAAAAAAACCACTTCATATTCTACTTTTAACTGTCGCTCTCTTCATCATGGCTACTCAAACGGTGATGGCTGCTAGCCCAAGCCCAAGTGTTTCACCATCAGCCGCAACAACTTCCGGCACGACTCAAAAGCTTCGAGATCGAATTGAGAAGATCGTCGACGAAAAACGCGACCAAATTGCCGGTGCTGTAGACGAATTAACTGCCAAACGACACGGTTATATAGGCGAAATTCAACGCATCACAGCGGAGGCGATAACAGTCAAAACCACCAAAGGCGTACGGATTGTCAGTATTAATGATGGTGTAGCTCTCACCAAAGCAAACAAGACTGTCCCTGTCGACCAAGTCGCTGTTGGCGATTGGGCAGTTATCATTGGCTCGATGCGAGATGATGAGTTGAAACCAGAGCGCATTATCGTTTCCAGCCAATCACTTCGACCAAAAACTCAAGTTGTCTCACTCGGTTCAATCACCGAACTAACTGCTACAAGTCTCACTCTCGCCTCTCGCTCCAATGGCCAGGAAACTACCTTTGTTCTACCAAAAACTGTTGTATATCAAGATATTAGCGGAACACCAATCAAAGCAAATCAACTATCGAGCGACATGCAGGCTTTTGTAGTGGGCCAGCGACCAGATGACTCAACAATCAATGCGTTGGTTGTTCGGGTTCTTGTTAATAATCCCACTCCTACTACTCCCACTCCCTCTCCAAAAACAAAACCAACAGCCAGTCCCAAAGCCAGTCCAAAACTCTAACAATGCCTACGCATGTTTACCCGTTTGAACACCGCCTACGGCAGTTACAGGATACTATTGGTGAAGGTGAAGTATGGCTGATTGCCACTGCCACTGACATCCACTATCTAACAGGGTTTGTTAGTCTAGTCCCTGAGGAAAGAGAAAGCTTTCTGATGCTCACTAAGACGGTGGCGTGGTTGACTTTTGCCAGCTTTTCTCCTGCCCCACCACATACTTCGGGCTTGCAAACATTTTATGGCGTATCCCCCACCGCGCTCGTTCAATACTTACATAAACTCCAAGAACAAACCTCCTGGCATTCACTTCGTGTAGATCTCCAAAGCCTCACTGCTATCGAATATCAACATCTACAAAAGGCGAACTGGACACCGCTGTCACTTGATAAGAAAGCTCTTTGGCAACAGCGACTTATTAAGGATTCCGGCGAGCTAGCCTGGATCGAGCGGGCAAGCTCGATTGCTGCTGAAGTAATCACCCAACTGCGAACTGAACTGCGCGTAGGTATGACCGAACACCAAGTGAGCCGACGACTCGAAGTTCTTCTGCTCGAACATGGTTCTGACAAAACTGCATTCCCCACCATTGTCGCATTTGGTCCCCACGGTGCATTACCCCACCATCAACCCACGAACACTCAACTTGAGGAAAATACCGCAATATTGATTGATTTTGGAGCCAGCGTTGCCGGCTATCGCAGTGATATGACACGTAGTTGGTGGTTTGGCAAAGAAATCCCAGCCGAATTCACCAAAATTGAAGCAGTCGTCCTCCAAGCGTATCGTGCCAGTCTGACAAACCTAAACGGAGCACATCCAACGGCTGCCAGCACCGACACAGCGGCCCGATCCCTTATTGCCGCAGCAGGCTATAGCAAAGAATACATACACACCACCGGACATGGTGTGGGTTTGGATATTCACGAACCTCCCTCGCTGTACCACACCTCACACCAAGCACTTGAATCAGGGATGGTGATTACCATCGAACCAGGCATCTATCTCGAAGGAAAATTTGGCTATCGGTATGAAAATACGGTTACTTTGACGCAGGCCGGTGCACGTGAGTTGACTCTCGAGAAAAATGAAACTGGTGTAAAATAGGTACCTAGCAACTCCGGGCCCGTAGCTCATCTGGTAGAGCGCTGCATTCGCATTGCAGAGGTGGTCGGTTCGAGCCCGATCGGGTCCACAAAATGCTAGAATGCTGACACCATCATGTCCACTCAACCACCCCAAACTCTCAAAGGCTTTCGTGATTTTCTCCCTCAAGAGAAACGTCAACGCGATTATGTAGCCAGCAAAATGATTGAGGCGTTCAGGCGCTTCGGCTTTGAACCGCTTGAAACACCGACACTCGAGTACGCTTCGCTGCTCCTAGGGAAATATGGTGATGAAGCTGACAAATTGGTGTACACGTTTACTGACAGAGGTGAACGTGAAGTTGGTCTACGCTATGACCAAACTGTTCCAACTGCTCGTGTCTTGGGCCAATACGCAAATGATTTGCCAAAATATTTTCGACGCTATCAAATCCAAAATGTCTTCCGAGCCGACAAACCCCAAAAGGGTCGTTTTCGCGAGTTCACCCAATGTGACTGTGATATTTTTGGCTCAACCTCACCAATCGCCGATGCAGAAATAGTAGCTGTGTATTATGCAGCATATCGAGCAGTCGGCTTTCAAAACATCAAAATTGAAGTAAATGATCGCCAAACGCTAGTAGCAGCGCTTTCACCTTTCGCCAGTGAGCAAGTCACCGTGCAGTCCATTATTCAAAGTGTTGATAAACTCGACAAACTGTCAACTGATGAAGTAATAAAAGAATTAGTTGAAAAAGGCCAGTCTACCACCGCAGCTACTCAAGCACTAACCGCAATCAACGCAACTCAACCTTCGGATACTTTACAGCAAATCATAGCTGCTACCCAAAAACTAGGCGTTCCTGCCGATGCACTCATCTTCAACCCAACCCTTGCTCGCGGTCTTGATTACTACACTGGCCTGATTTTTGAAGGGAAAATTCCCGAGTATCCAGTTGGTTCTGTGGGTGGCGGTGGCCGTTATGACAACTTAATCAATGACTTAACTGGTCAGGACATGCCAGCGGTCGGTTTTGGCATTGGCTTTGATCGGACAGTCGAAGCCGCGGTTGAACTTGGCCTTGTCCCCATTAATCAAACCGATACTCAAGTCCTCATTGCGATTATGGACGAAGAAAGTCGCGACTATAGTCTGAGCATTGCCACTCAACTACGCTCTGAAGGGGTTCGCACCGAAGTCTACCCAACTATAGATAAGCTAGGTAAACAATTTAAACTTGCTGATCAGAAAAAAATTCCCTGGGTGATAATTGTGGGCAGTGAGGAGATCGCCGCTAACCAAGTCACTCTCAAAAACATGGCGACTGGCGAACAACAGATGCTGTCAGCCAATGAAGTTTCTGATACTCTAAATAGGTGAAACTTCGCCTGCCCGGCGGATCACCACTGCTGCAGCGACCAAAAAGTCGTCAACCACGGTGGCTATCCTACTCCTATCTCCTGATCAACACCTTATTTTGGGGTGCAGCGCTGATCATCGTCAAACCAGCATTCGAGGTGACCACGCCGTTCCGTTTCTTGTTTTATCGGTATGTGATTGCCGTAGTGCTCACTTTGCCCTTACTCTGGCACTATCTCCAACCTGGTCGGCTACCGCGCCAACCTCGGCTGATGACTCAACTAGGGCGGGTGGTGGGATTGGAAATGATCGGCACCGTCCTGGCGCTGGGAGTGCTCTATCTCGGTCTAGCTCGCACCACCGCTGTCCAAGCCAGCCTGCTCATGACCACTTCCCCTATCTTCATCACCTTGGTTGGGATGTGGCGGCTGCGAGAGCGACAGGAGAAGCATGAATGGCTGGGACTAGCGCTGGCATTTGGCGGCACGGTCTGGCTAGCCATCACCCCTCTATTGCTGGGCATGGGCAGCCTGGGCACGTTGACTATGGCTGTGCTGCTGGGCAATGGCTTAGTGCTACTCAATAATGTGTTCACAGCGGGATACTTTGTCAGCGCCAAACCACATTACATGGGTTGGCCGAAGTTTTTTGTGACCACGATCAGTTTCTACGTGGGAGCGGTGGCGTTTGGCCTGCTTAGTCTGCTGGAGCTAGGCGGTGATCCCGCTCAATGGTGGCAGCTAGTGCGCACCGATCTGGCAGCGCCATCAGTCTGGATTGCTTCTGGCTACATGGCGCTATTTGGTTCCATCATCGGCCTGACCGCTTATATCAAGGGACAAGAAGGCGTAGAAACTTCTGAAGCTAGCTTGTTCTGGTATCTGCAACCGCTGGTGTACCTGCCACTAGGAGTGGTTTTGCTCGGCGAGCAAATTACCATCTGGCAAATTGCCGCGCTGGTTGTGATTCTAGTGGGCGTGGGTGTAGCGGAACGCCGACACAAATAACGACTGATCTGTAGCAATGTTGAGATTACCAACTTAAGGGTTACTTTTTTGTTGTTTTAACAAAGCTACTGCGAAATATACAACCCCTTTTCCATAGGGATTAAGGTCATTAATAGTAATAGTATCTGGGTCGTACTTCACATTCATATCAGATAACAATGGGTGGTTTCCCACTCCCATTTCAGTACATAACTGACGTGTTAACTCAATCAATACTAATGGAACCATACTACTGGCTTTTTCAATATCACCACCACTGCCTTCCTGCTCGGTGATAGTTTCGACAACAGCTCCAGCCAGAGCTTCAAAAACCGGTCGCCAAGCTTTAACTCTTTCAAAGTAATCTGCTGCTGCTGCATTTACTTTTGCAGCTTCGTAGATATCGATAATTTCTGCCAGTGTTTCTGGAGTAAATTGTGCCATATTGGTCTTTCTTGCACTCACTGCAGCTTAATATAATCAGGCAGGATAGGGCAATTATTGCACTGTTTGATTTCTAGACAAGTAGTATCACAACAAATTACTTCACCGTCACGCTTTTGGCTAAATTGCGTGGCATATCCGGGTCATTACCCAACCCAACTGCCATGTAGTACGCTAGCAATTGACCGACCACCAGATAGACCAACAGACTAGCATGACCAGCGGTGGCAACTTCAATGAAGTCATCAAACACCTCGTGCCGGACAGGCCCTACCCCAATCACGCGCGCTCCGCGCGCTTTTAGCTCCATCGCACTAGAGATGCTCGCTTCAGCCCCTTTTTCAGGCACGAGAACCACGCACGGCACACCTTCTGTGATCAATGCCAACGTGCCATGTTTTAGTTCTCCGGCAGCCATGCCTTCTGCATGAATGTAACTAATTTCTTTCATTTTAAGGGCACACTCCAGTGCCACCGGGAATAATTCTTGTCGGCCAATGATAAAGATATTCTTCGCCTCGATTAAACGTGCTGCAAGTTCTTGCAGGTGATGCGTTGATTCAGCTGAAAATATCTGGCTAATCGCCTCGACAGCACGCGCAATATCAGTCGTGACTTCATTCAGCTTTCCACCCAACTCCCCTGCCAACATCATTAACAATGCGACTTGAGCCGTGACTGCTTTAGTTGAAGCAACCGCTTTTTCTGTGCCGACCTGCAGGTATAGGCGAGCGTCAGCGAGCCTATCCAGAGTTGAAGATTGGACATTCACAATCGCACCTATTAATGCACCCTGACGCTGTGCTTGCTTGACTGGCTCGAGTGTATCCATCGTTTCACCAGATTGAGATACTGCCAACACCGCTGCTTCGTCATCCACAAACGGTTGCTGTGTGACAAACTCACTTCCACAAATTGCTTTAAGTTCGCGCTCTGCCAACTGGCTAAACACATAACTCCCTATCAGTCCTACATATGAAGCACTTCCGCATCCGACCGTCCACCAGTTGTTTCGCTTTTTCAATACAGCTACCATTTCGCGTACTGACGTATCCATCGAAGCAATTCTCGTCAAACAAGCAGGTTGCTCATGTACTTCTTTGAGCATAAAATGAGCAAAATCACCTCGAGAAATGTCCGAAAGTTGTGCGGGCGGCTTTTGCCACACCACCTGTTGTGATGTACCCTCTTTGGCCGTGCACACTTCGACCTCACTCGCAGTCAGCGTCACCACTTCGTCATCATGCAAAAAGTACACTTCTTGGGCATCGGTCAGAGCTGACACGTCACTTGCCAACCAGTTTCCTTCCGTACCCCTACCAATTACTAGCGGTGAGCCTTTTTTTGCTGCCGCAATCTGGTTTATGCCTTGTACACCTACGATGATCGCATTCATACCTTCCAATTGCAAAAAAACCTGACGAATTATCTCTGTCAACTTGACATCATTACCCCCATCTCGCCATTTCTCTTCAACTAGATGAGCAATAATCTCCGAATCAGTCTCTGAAACAAAGTGGTGACCTCGAGCGACTAATCCCGCTTTTAGGTCAGTAAAATTTTCAATAATTCCGTTGTGAACCACGGCAATCTTTGCTGTACAGTCCAGATGGGGATGAGCGTTAGCTTGCGTGACACCACCATGAGTAGCCCATCGCGTATGACCAAAACCCATTGTTGCTGCGGGAGATTGACTCAATGTAGCCGCACCAATTTTGCCTGTTTGTTTCTGCACCCACACAGTCCCCTTGTCAGGGAAAAGTGCTACTCCCCAGCTATCATACCCACGGTACTCAAGTGTCTTGAGTCCAGCGAGTAGTTCGTCACCTAATTGTTGTCGTGTTTCAGCACCAATATAGCCAAAAATGCCACACATATAATCCCTTCCTTGCATTGCAAAGAATATGTCGTTGTAATAGGAAAAAACAGCTTGTGTCGGATTTGGCCTGGAGCTTTCGCGCCAGATTTGTCGCCACATTAAATGGATGCTGAATCACCCAGAAGGTTCCCGCAGAAACTCCCCACCTTGGCAGGGGTCCGATTGTTTTTGCGCTCTGTGTGAAAATATCCACATCAGCTTCATGCAAAAACGGCCTTCACCTCGTATCCCTGGTTTACCGTGCTCTACTATGAAGCACACTAAGTACCGAGGGCCACACGCTTTGATTAATCGATGTACTCGGGTCCTTTCACCTACTTACTATTTCTTAAAGTAAGTCTAACAGACATTAACAAAATTACTAATTCCTCACTACAAAACTTGACATTGTGCAGAGCTGGTGTATCTTGTACATACTTATTACATCAAAAAGGCATATATGCAAAATGAGGCACACCTTACATACCTTACAGAGGCATATACTGCATGGTTGCAATCAGAAAAAACACCATCCGATCTCAAGACATTCATTCTTGGAGCCATCACGTTTTTACCGTCTGAACGTTTAGCGCAATTGTTGACGGGATTAGTACATTATGGAGTGCTGAGTGGAGGTGAGGAAAGTCTTACTAGGTCATTATGGAACTTTGGCAATGACCTAAATAACGAAGAAAAATATGATGTATCGATGCAAAAAAGAATAAATAATGCAACAAATTTAGTTGCTAGAACATACGCACAGTTAGTTCCGGGTCCCGTTTCCATGTAAGGGATGCTTTGGCATTTTCACCAAATTTAGGATATAATATCGCTCCTGCTTCGTATCCAAAGCGAAGACACAAGGATTTTTATGAAAAACACAATTCACCCAGATTGGTATCAGGAAGCTGTCGTCACCTGCGTGTGTGGCAACACCTTTACCACCGGCTCTACTCTGGAGACCATCCAAGTCGACATCTGCAACAAGTGTCACCCGTTTTTCACTGGTGAAATGAGATTTGTAGATCGCCAAGGTCGCGTGGATCGCTTTATGGAAAAGATGAAAGCCGCTCAAGCACGTCAAGCTCAGCTTCAGCAAAAAGCGCAAGCCAAGACCAAAAACGACAATGTACCCGCTGGTCCTCAGAAAAGCTACAAAGAAATCTTGGGTGATCAACAGAAGCGCCTAAAGGCAGCTAAAGCCGCCTAGTTTCCTACGTCAAGAATTGTCTATCTGGGCGGGCTCACCGCAAACCGGTATACTCGTTGTGCAGATGTTTAACCCTTACCAAACTCAACTCGATGAACTCGACCGCCAACTCACGGAAAATCGTGCCTTGCTGACAGATCCTGAACTCGGCGAACTGGCTCGAGCTGAAATTGAAAAACTGACCATCCAACGAGCGGAGCTTGCGGCACTTGCCGAGCAGTACTTGTCTGATACTTCTGAAGATGGCGGCGAAACAGTTGACCCAAATGCCGAACACATTAACTGCATTGTGGAAGTTCGCGGCGGCGCCGGGGGCGACGAAGCCAATATTTGGGCAAATGATCTAGTGCGGATGTATCTACGATTCGCGGATACAATTGGTTTAAAGAGTGAATTTCTTGACGATCAAGTTATTAAGTTTAAAGGAAGAAGTTTCTATTTCTCAGAACAGAATATCGTTACTTCCACTGGTGAACCACTGATCGCACCGGTGACCGCGTATCAAATTTTTCGTTTTGAATCGGGAGTGCATCGCGTGCAACGTGTCCCAGCCACGGAAGCTCAAGGTCGCGTCCATACATCCACAGCAAGTGTAGCTGTATTACCAGAAGTCAGTGCGAAAGCCGTTACCATCCGTCCTGAGGATCTTGATTGGCAGTTTGTCCGAGCGGGTGGGGCAGGCGGCCAAAACGTCAACAAGGTGAACTCAGCAGTTCGCTTGACCCATATTCCGTCCGGTGTTGTCACCACCGCTCGAAGTGAGCGTACCCAGGGTGCCAACCGTGAAATTGCCATGGCTCTACTTCGCTCACAACTATGGGAAATTGAAGAAGAGAAAAAACTCAAGGAAATTGGTCAAGCCCGATCGGTGATAGGGCGCGCGCAGCGCGCCGAGAAAATCCGCACCTATAATTATCCCCAGAATCGAGTAACCGACCATCGCATCGAAGAATCATGGTACGCTCTCGATAAAATCATGGAAGGTGAACTTGACGACGTCGTCATCGCCATCCAACAACTTGCCATACCATCTACAACTACCTAAACATTCTATTGGAGCTTGTTATAAGTCATCAATCGCTCGGAGGACAACCTCGTCCTCTGGCGTAGCTTGGTCGTCTGTTACTTCCACAGTTACCGGAATACCGGTGTGATGAATTGACTCACCTTTGGGCAGTAACCACTCGGCAATCGTCACGTGCAAGCCACCACCATTGGACAGCTCTCGCCTATCTTGCACGGTTCCTTTTCCAAAGGTTTTTTCACCAAATAATTTTGCATCTCTATCATCCCGCAAGGCCCCAGCCACGATTTCTGCTGCCGATGCACTTCCTTTATTGACCAACACTTCGACAGGATAGTTTGCTAAACGTGCTCTGCCTTTAGTTTTAAAGTCCTGTTGAGTGGTTTTACCCTTTTGGCTGACCACGATTCCACTCTTGATAAAATCGCTCGCAATAGAAATCGCCCCATCAAAAAACCCACCTGGATTATTGCGCATGTCGAGAACTATGCCTGTTACACCTGGTTCTCGAAGAATTGCGGATACCGCGTCATCCCACTCCTGCTGGGTTCGCTCTCCAAAGCGAGTCAAGGTAATAACTGCTGCCTTTTTGCCGGCTTGCGACACAAACTGCATTTCTACCGATTTTACGATTATTTCACCTCTAGCAACAGTCACTTCAAATGGTTTGCCATACACTGGACGAGGTGTTCCACTGGCAACAGGTGCTGGGACCACAGTCGCAGGTGCGGGCGTACTGCCCTCTTCGCGTAATAACGTTAAAGTTACTTCCGAACCATTTTTACCACGAATTTTGTTGACTGCTTCGGTGAGTGACCAATTTGTGGTATCTTCATCCAAGTTCTTGGTAGGGTCTTTAACATGAATAATTAAATCGCCTGCTTTGACACCGGCGGCGTCAGCGGGTGTTCCCTTCAAAGGCGCTACCACTGCGAGTGTGCCATCCTTATACCCTAGTTCGATACCTACCCCACCAAATGACCCCGCTAATTCCTCTTCAGCTCGCTTATCAATCTCGGGTGGTAAATACATCGTGTATGGATCACCTAAGGCGGCTGTCATCCCGCTAATGGCGCCGTCGACCATTTTCTCTGCCTTAATATCTTCAGTGCGCAAGTAGTCGCGTTGGAGTTCACCCCAAACTTCCCAGAATGTCGAAAAATCGACATTTTTGTATTCACTAGGTTGAGCTGTTTGACTTAAGATTTTATTGAGTGCAACTTGTGAGTTCAAGGGCAACGTCCCCGTCTGGGCATATTTATATCCCAAAACTCCCCCCAAAATAATTAAGAGGGCGGCCACTAGAAAATTTCGTGCAGACTTCATACCAGTCGGTACATTCTACCCGCCAGATATCTGAAAATCTATGGTTAGATCGTTTGAGTGAAAGGCAGCAACGCTAAGTGTCGAGCATGCTTGATGCTACGAGCCAGGTGACGCTGTTGTTTCTGAGACAAACCGGTTCTATCGCGAGACAAGATACTGCCTTGCTCCGTGATGAACTTCTCAAGTCCACCAACATTGGTGTACGAGAACGTAAGATTTTTGTCTGCCTTAGGAACGCGACCTGAAGAGCGGCGTTTGCGAAGTTGCATTGGCATAGTTTTTTTCCTTTTATTTCGTTAAGTTCCCTTTCAGTCTAGAAAGGGATGTCGTCAGCGACGTCTTCGACGTCAGTGACTTGGTCTTGAGCTTTGACGTTGTCATCTTGAGCAGCGTCATCACTTTGACCGTTGGTACTACTACTGGTGTCATCTTGTGACATGCCTTGATCTTCACCTTGTGAACGGTAAGCACCGCCACGGCCTGAAGATAAGAGCATCATGTTTTCAATGACAATTTCGGTGGTCTTGCGATCTTGACCATCGTCACCCTTCCAGTCTCGGGTTTGGAGGCGGCCTTCTACATACACTTTGTCACCTTTATGGAGCAATTGGCCACAAATATCAGCTAATTTTCCCCAGGCAACGATGTTGTGATACTCAGCTTTTTCTTGCTTTTCACCACCATCTGAAGGAGTCCAGGTCCGATTGGTAGCAATACCAAACGAGCAGACTGCTGTCCCATTGGGGGTGTAGCGTAAGTTGGGATCACGGGTCATGTTACCGATGAGCATGACTTTGTTGAGCGAGCGTGTTGACATAGGTCTTCCTTTTGTTAGCTATGAGTAAAGTATAAAGTCTTTTCCGTACATTATGCTGACACCTCATCGGCATCTTTTTCCTCTGGTTTAGCCTGGGTTTTTTGCTCTGGCTGTACCTCATCAGCAATCACCAGTAAATGGCGCAAAATATGGGTATTGAGATATACATCGTGCTCGAGCGCATTGATTTGAGTTGGCTCGACACTAAGCACCAAGTGCACATACACAGCTTCAGTATGCCATTTATTGGCATGCTTGATCTTGTAGGCCATCTTTTGTTTGCCCCACTCTTCAGTGGCGACAACACTGCCTTTGTGCTTGGTTACCAATTCGGCAACTTCTTTTTTGAAAGTATTTAATTCAGAATCTGTAAAACCTGATGGCAACAGATACGTTAAAAAATATCGACGCGCTGAAACCGGCGTCACGGTGGTGGCTTTTTTGGCCATATGTCTCCATATCTTTCGCCCGGGAGTATGAGGATCCTCTACTTGAGGAGAGCGAAGTAGTCAATTATAGCATGGAAATTACTTCCCTATAGCAAACTCAACCACATCCCCCTCTTGCATCACATAATCTCGACCTTCTTGACGTAACTTACCCACTTCTCGAGCACCCTTAAGTCCCCCATATTTCACAAAATCATCGTAACTCACTACCAACGCTTTAATGAAATTTTTCGTAAAATCGGTGTGGATCACTCCAGCTGCCTCTGGAGCAGTCATACCTTGACGGATCGTCCAGGCACGCACCTCCAACTCCCCGGCCGTCAAAAAACTCTGAAGTTTCAAAGTATTGTATGCCACTTTGGCCAAACGCTCGAGGCCGCTTTCTGTCAAACCCAGATCTGCCAAATAAGCCTGCTGATCCTCTTCCGATAACGATGCTAACTCGCTCTCAATTTTGGCAGAAATCACCACAATTTGATGAATTGGAACATTCAACTTAGTTGCATATTCTGAAGCAATCTTTTCAGCATGAACAAGATCATCTTCACTCACATTCAAGGCAAATAATTCAGGTTTGGCACTCAACAAACAAAGCTCCTGCGCAGTTCGTGACACCACCTCATCTCGAAGTAAGGGTACGACGCTATCACCCGCTTCAATGGCATGTCGCAGTTGTTGCACTGCATGCCAACGCTCTTTGTCTTCTGGTTTGGTCGCACCTTTTGGCTCGTGTTGCTTTTCTAGTGTACCTACATCTGCCAAACCAAGCTCAAGGCGGATGGTCTGAAGGTCAGCAACTGGTTCAGTTGCACCTTCCCTAATCACCTCACTGTCAGTAAATGCTCTGAGCACATGACAAATGGCAGCAGTCTCGCGAATGTGAGATAGAAATTGATTGCCCAGGCCCGCACCTTGACTTGCACCTTTCACTAAGCCCGCAATATCAACAAATTCAACAGTTGCTGGCTTAATCACTTTGGTATGGACTAAATCTGCCAGCACTGGTAAACGCGCATCTGGTACCGAAGCGATTCCGGTGTTGGGATCAATGGTAGCAAATGGATAATTAGCGGCTAAAGCCACCTGTTGCTTCAGGAGTGCGTTGAACAGTGTAGATTTACCAACGTTTGGGAAACCAACAATACCAATTGAAAGAGACATGGGGGTATTGTATCAAGCAAAAACCGCCAAAATGATGGCGGTTTTTGTCTGTGAGAAACAGGTACGTATCCGAACGGTGAAAGCTACTCAGAGTCATCCACATCACCTGCACCAGATTGGCTTGAATCAGTTCGTGTGTTGCGCGCACGAGCAAGACCACCTTTTCTACCAGCTTTAGCGTGCCCAGCACTATCTCCGTGCCAACCACGACCTCGACTTGTTTTGGCCATACACCCTCCTTTCTTGGTAAGTTGGTATGGTACACATACCGTACTAACTTCGTATATGACTTGAAGCAAAACAACGTAAGAATTGCTTAAGAAAACGTGATAAGCCTACTAAGTTACTTGATGCAACTGATGTATTACCTTCGCCATTTCAAACGGTTTTTCAATATAACCGTCAGCTCCCGCATTTGCAGCTGAAGCAGCCAATTCCCGGCTGGCAGAAATAAGTATCACTGGAATGTGAGCTGTCCGTTCGTCTGTTTTGAGTGTACGACAAAGTTCTCTACCATCCCGTCCGGCCAACCATACATCAAGCAAGACGGCACTCGGTTGAAGTCGTGCCACCCGATCAACCAGATTCACATCCTTTGCTTGTTGGGCAGAGAACCCTTCGTACTCAAGAAGTATAAGTAATGCATCGACAATCGCGTCATCGTCATCTACCACTAAAATTTGCTTTGTCATAAATTCTCTGTTCTTCTTGCATCGTAGATAGTAAATGTAAGAGTACCGTAATATTCCTGTTGTAACACGCCAATTTGCACCTTTTTTTCAATTTTTGCTGCTAAGAATTGATATAATTTATATATGTCTAATCTAATCCTCGTCGTTGAGGACGATATCTCCATCCAGTCCTTTGTGAAAAGTATTCTAACTGATCAAGGGTACATGGTGCGAACAACTGAAAAAGGTATCGAAGCTCTTTCGCTCATTAGCGAACTATCTCCTGAACTTGTTATCCTTGATCTCCAGCTGCCTGACATGCAAGGAGAAAGTGTCTGTACTGAGGCCAAGAAGCAAAACCCAGACATTCCAATTATTATGCTGACTTCAAAAAATACACTCAGCGACAAAGTTGAGGGATTTAGTCTCGGCGCTGATGACTACATTACCAAACCTTTTGCAGCCGAAGAACTTCTGGCTCGAGTAAATGCCCGACTACGGCGCACTCCAAACTCGCAAACAGTCCTGTCAATTGCTGACTTAGTTCTCGACACACAAAAAGTTGAAGTACATCGAGCTGGGACGTTGATTTCACTGACACCTCAAGAGTTTAGATTGCTTGAATACTTCATGCAAAATCCAGGTATCGTGTTGTCACGGGAGATGATTCTCAATAAGATCTGGGCCTACTCATTTGATGTGGAAACTCGAGTGGTCGATGTCTACGTTGGCTATTTGCGCAAAAAGATAGACGCCCCGTTTGAACCAAAGTTGATACACTCGGTCCGTGGTTTTGGTTATACGCTCAAGATTGCGTGATTTTTTCTACTGCGGTCAACATTTTCTGATAAAAAAGCGTGATTTCTTGTTTTGCTGATTCATGCTGTGAAATGAGTAACCGCACTTTTTTCTGCCATTCTTTGATTTCGCTTGGTGATACTTTCTCTAAATGAATGAGTTGAAAATCTACATACAATTTAAAAGTCTCACTCAGTTGCATTAAACTCTTCTTTGCTCGATGCGCATATTCGTTTTGACCCACTATGCCTTTTGCAGTCTTTTCACTTAAGAACATCTCCGCATCAAGTCGAGCTAGTAAACCTTGTACATAGTGAGAAAACCAATGATAGTCTTTGGCAGAAATCATAGTCATATTGTACCTGGCACCTGCTGAACGAGGTCAGCAGATGCCAGTAGGAAGCAACGATACTCCATGCCCTCTTTAGCTTGATCGCATTAATAGTCTTCCAAGTAACAAAAGAATCACTGCACCCACCACTGCAACAAGCAAACTGTAGATGTTAAAGCCCGTTACGCCTGGTTGGCCAAAAAAGTTCATCACAAACCCTCCAGCCACTGCGCCCAAGATCCCGAGCACTATATCGGTCAGCATTCCTTGGCTGGCATTGCTTTTCATTAAAATTGAAGCAATCCATCCCGCAAGCGCCCCCAGAATTATCCATAAAATAATGTTCATACACGTCCTTTCGTAGAGGTGTTTTTTGATGTGTAATGGTATTTCTTTTAAACATTAGTTTGATGCAACTGTAGTGATACTAGTTGCTCCTGCCTGTTGGAAAATGTTCTCAACGTGTACCTCTTCGGCACTGTCCAGTACTTCAACTGCAAGTACCACGCCACCTGCCTTAATGTGGTCAGCAAAAACAGTTGCCTGATCTTCAGGTATACCCAAACCTGCTAATCCGCCTACCAAACCACCTGCCACTACTCCGGTAGCGGCTGCTGATGTCGCAGTTGCTGCTGTACCAGTTAGACCAAGTGCCGCTGCCAGTGGACCACCAATCAATAGTCCACCAATCCCTGGTATAGCTATGACTCCCAGTCCAATCAAGAGACCTGCTAGGCCGGCTAGCGCACCACCTGTAACCGCTCCACTGACCGCACCTGTTGCAACATTGTCACCTGCCGACGTATCCTTCCCTGCTAAAACTCCGTCCTTGATAAGAATGGAGACATTCGAAGAATCAAAACCAGCTTCTTCCAGACTTCTCCAGGCAAGATCAGCAGAAACCCTGTCGCGAAAAGCCCCAATTAGTGTATTAGCCATTTTCACCCCCCTTCTGTTTCTTAGTATCTGCAGCGTCAACCGCTTGCCTAACTTCACGAACTTTTTTCCCGCCCTCGTTGACGACATCCTTTGCATCGCGTGCAACCTCGTTCACACGCTCTCGACCTTGTTGGATGACGTCATCCAAGCCGCTGGACTCCATGAAGGAATCTAGCGTGCCAAACAACCTTTTTCGGTTGTCTGCATCATTGAGCAACATGTATGCAGCTGTTACTGCTGATCCCATGATGCCGCCCATTAGTGTTGCAGCAAGTAGATTGGATTGTGGCTTCATATTGCTCCTGTGGTGGATAGGTATGTAATATCGATATGCGAGTTTTATTCCACCTGACTGCACATACTCGCATTGTCAGGTAGCAACATCACAGGCAATTGTGTGTTTGTGTAAGAAAAAATTATGAAAGCACTAACCAAACAAGCACTTTTACAAAGGTGTGCTTCCTCAGCAACAGATCAGCACGTATAATCAATGTATGACAGATCACGATTCAGCGATACACGCTGAGCTACTTCTTTATGCAAAAAAATATCCTGAGAGTACCTACAAACCTGGTGAGTTACTGATTGCAGCAGAAACAATACCTAGCGGGATTTTCATTTTAACTACTGGTGAAGTGACTCAAGTTCGCACACTTGAAACTGGGGACAGACTAACCGTCAACTACTATCATTATCCAGCATTTTTTCCCATGATTTGGGTATTTACCAATCCAAGCCTTTCATCATCTAAAATTCGCTACGATTTTATCGCTGTGACGTCTGTAACCGGTTACTGGATTCCTATTGATGATCTGATGTGCTGGCTACCCCAAAATCCACTTGTACTCATGGACTTAACTGCTCGACTTTGTCGTGGTTTCGACGCGACATTAGCAAAATGGGAAGAAGCACATCACGCGCCTGCAACCTCTTTAATTGCACATATCATCCTCCGTCATGCATTGCGGCTTGGAGTTACGCAACCCGATGGAAGAACAAAAGTTCGGCTTACACACCAAGAAATTGCGGACCAGGCAGGTCTAACACGTGAGACTACCAGTCGTGTACTAGGTGAGCTAAGTCGTACCAACATTCTCACCACTGGATACCGTTCGATATATATTCGCAACATTGAGTCACTAACTGCTTGGTTGGAAAAAGCCTGACACTATCATTGCTACCCAGATCTGTTTAGCTCGCTCAACCATCTATAGAACCATTCTGCAACTTCCCTTTTTCTGGTCCGATACGCTACCTCTTGAGTACCAAGCTTAATGCCCGTTTCCACTAAGTTATGCGAGCCAACCAATACTTCACTTCCATCCACGACAATTACTTTTGCATGGACATGCTCTGGCAGATGCAAATACTCAAAATGAGCTATGTTCTTCATTTCCGCTGTGAACTGCAAATAGACAGGTCTGTAAGGCAATGTTCGATACTTCCGATCATCTAGTGGCGATGTCAAAAAGCTCACCTTCACACCATCCTGTGCTTTTTTCTTAAGCATGTTCCGGAGTTTTCCCTCTGGGACAAACTGGGAAATCAACATAATTTCCCGCTGCGCATGGCTTACCATTTCCAATGTCTCGTCATAAATACGTGAATGGTTCCGTCGACCCGCATCCACCACAAAAATTGCATCGTCATCCAGCTCAACCACATAGTCATCGGTGGGTCGATACTGATCAATTCCAGCAAATGCAGTTAATACTGCCTTCACGATAACTGGCTCATCAAATTCCAACATCACGTCTAGTGATCGCAACGATGCATCGAGTAAATTCACACCACCAAACCACACTATTTTCTCGTCAACTGCGTAGATTTTTTGATGATTTCTTCCAGCAATTTTCAAACGTTGTTGCCACCAGTTGAATTGGTTTGTGTAAATAAACTCGGCTCCCGCATTTCTGAGTGTTGCCACATGTTGACGATTTTTTTCCCAGATATCTTCTGCGTACGAACGATCTTTAAAACTCAATCGCGGTAATAGCTTAATCACGCCATGTACATAAAACTGAGCTACCCAGTCAATGTGAAGTTCCACCTTCACCCCTCGCTGCAAAGCTGACAACAACACGGGGACTATTTGATCCACCATCTCGCCTGCTTCAAAGTTAAGCGACTGAAGACAAATTGAATGTTCTGCTGATGCTGCAACCGCCAAGAATCGCGCTAGCCATTCTCGAGGAAAATAAATACTCGGATTTTGGGGTGTGGGTGTAACAGTAGACATAGTAAAAAAATCACCACAAGAGTTGACCGGCCGCAAGACGGCGGCGCATTTCAGCCAAATCGTGTTGTGTTACTACCGAAATAGGCAAGTCTTCCGTCTCGTCGATAGTTACCCAGCGCAACTCACTACACTTCTCTTGCTCTAAGATGCGAGGCACTCCACTCTTCCAGCGACAAATATATGTAGGTGACACCCAATGCTGACCTTCTTCTGGCAACAAGTGATCGCATACATGAAACAAGGAAACAACTTCGATATGAATGCCGATTTCCTCGAGAACTTCCCGCTTTAGTGCCGCTTCCAACGTCTCACCGAACTCTACTTTTCCTCCAGGGATTTCCCATGTGTTGCACTCATTTCTGGCGGCAGATCCACGCAAACCAAGCAAAAATTTTCCTTCATCGTTCACAATGATCGCCCCCACACCGACTCCAATGTAATCAGTTCCCACATTCGACATATGGTGATTGTACCTGATCTTATGTTATCGTGGTGCTCATGACTGACCAGTCACCTCAAGATTCAGCATTTTCCACTCCCATGATGAAGCAGTACTTGGCGTTGAAAACCAAGTATCCAGACTGCATCCTGATGTTTCGTTTAGGTGATTTCTATGAAATGTTTCTCGATGATGCACTGCGGGGAGCTAAGATTTTGGGGATTACGCTTACCAGCAGAACCCGAGGCAAAGATGGCCGAATTCCCATGGCAGGAGTGCCCTATCACGCTGTCGATGGGTATGTGGCGAAGCTGTTGGCTGCTGGTCACAAAGTCGCCATGTGCAATCAGCTTACTTTGCCAAAAGCTGGCGAGTTGGTTGAACGTGATGTCACCAGAGTCCTTACCCCAGGCACCGTTATCACTGACACTCTACTTTCACACACAGACACCACCTACTGTGCGGTGGCCTGCAGTAATGCTTCGGGTGTGTCAATCACCCTTGCCGATGTGGCGTCCGGCGCTTTGTATGCAAATTATTTTAGTTTTTCTAATCAATCTTTAAATGAAGTTTTGAACAAATTAGTTTCAGTATACGAAATCCGCGAATGGATCCTACCAAAAACCCGAATCATTTCGGTACAAGCAATAGAACAATGGCTGGCAACACGCACAGATATTCATGTCACTACAACAGATAGTTGGATACATTCGAAAAGCGCTACCAGCAACATTCTTCAAGATATGTTCCCACCAGCTGCACCTCATCGTGAACTACTCGCACATGCACTCACAGCGCAAGCAGTAGCAAATCTCCTCGAATATATCCGCTTCACCCAAAAAACCCTTGCTTCTCATACTCACCTTGTACCACTGCTGGCAGATGAGTACCTTCAACTTGATCAAGCTACCATCAAACATCTCGAGCTCATTCCCCTTTCTTCAGCAGATCACACTCCCACACTCTATAGCACCCTTAATCGCACTCAAACCGCTGCCGGAGCCCGCTTACTTCGCCATTGGCTACTTAAACCTCTGACGGATATGTCGATAATTACGTCTCGTCAAGATAGTGTCGGTTGGCTACTTGAGAAACCACTCCTACTACCACCATTACAACATCAACTCTCTCAAATTCTCGATATGGAACGTGTGATCGGCCGACTCACTCTCAACGCAGGCACACCCCGAGATGTTGCAGCATTGGGGCAATCTATCTTAGCCGCCCAAGCGGCAGCTACCGTTCTCACCAGCACAAATACCCCAACGGCCCTTCCACTACCACTGTACCTGGATATTCCGACTGCTTGTCTCGAACTTGCTCATCGAATCCAAACTACACTGACTGATGAACCACCCAATGACGCACATCAAGGCAATTTGATCAGAACAGGCGTCCATCCTCAACTTGACAGCCTTCGCCAAGTTGCGCATACCAAACGAGCATGGCTCGCTGAGCTAGAGCAAGATTTGCGCTCATCTACTTCGATTTCTTCCTTAAAAATTCGCTATAACCAAGTGTTTGGCTTTTACATTGAGGTTAGTAATGCTAATCTCGCCCACGTACCCGCGCACTTTGTGCGTAAACAAACCTTAGTCAATGCCGAGCGCTTCACAACAACTGAACTCACCGAAGCTGAAAATATCATTACTCAAAGTGAAACACAAAGTGCAGATCTTGAGTATGCTCTATTTACTACGTTGGTCACAGAAATCTTGAGTCATACAGTTGCCCTTCAATCTCTAGCGCGAAATATAGCCCAACTCGACTGTATCCAAAGTCTGGCGGTGGTCGCTCAAGAGTATACCTACACCAAGCCTGCACTAGTCAATGAAGGCCCACTCATCCTGACAGCTAGCCGTCATCCCGTACTTGAGCGTCTGCCACATCCTGCCGGATTCGTCCCCAATGACCTTGAACTCAATCATAGCCATCAGCAGTTAGTTGTCCTGACTGGGCCAAATATGGCAGGAAAATCAGTTCTTATGCGCCAAGTCGCATTGATCACGCTCATGGCTCATGTCGGTAGCTACGTGCCAGCCCAAACTGCCACAATCCCCCTCACTGATCGAATCTTCGTTCGCAGCGGTGCTGGAGATGCAATGACTCAAGGTCTATCGACTTTCATGGTAGAAATGGTCGAAACAGCAGCAATTCTTCGCGATGCTACTGGCAATAGTTTAGTGATTATGGATGAAATTGGTCGGGGCACCAGCACGCATGACGGTATCAGTCTGGCGTGGGCCGTGGCGGAATACCTTGTAACACAAGTACAACCAGGTCCGCTGACCTTATTTGCCACGCATTACCATGAACTCCAAGGGTTGGCAGAAATGTATCCAGACAAAATCAAAAACTTTCATTTAGCGATCACTGAACATGCCGGAAAACTTATTTTTCTTTATTCACTCCAACCTGGAGGATCGTCACAAAGCCATGGTATTAAGGTTGCTGAGTTGGCAGGCATACCAGAGTGGGTATTGAAACGCGCACAAAAAAAATTAGAGATATTTGCCAACAATACGCACCTACCAACAACACCCAAGGTTCGACAAACTTCCAAAGTAGATAAAAAGCAAATTAAGATCCTCAATGAGCTGCAACATATTGCAGCTGATCAAACGACACCCTTGGAAGCTCTGCAATTAATAACAAAGTGGAATCGGGATCTCAATCCCGATGAAAGATGAATGTGTTGATATATGCCTTGAACCAAGGAGTTCGTTCCCTAAATACCCTGAACAAACCATGTGCCGAAAGTAAGAATGAAACAGCTCGATCCACCTCAATAACCTCTTTTGGTAAAATTGTTAGTAGCCCAAATGCATTACGAATTGAGCTACTATATGGCTTCTCTTCATTTAGAACGAGATTAAATACAAAGCAAGCAAAAGCAAAAGCAACAAATTGCATCTCTGGCCAAAATCCCTCTTGAAATCTGGTGTAGATCTCACCTATTGCTGTTACACTCTCATTCGTTTCATGTTTAGGACGATATAACATATTTCATAGTATACTCAATATCCTTCCCTCTTTTCATCTCAACCGAAACTCGCTACAGTGAACCTAGTCAAACCCACTCAGGCGCTCACTAACCTCGGCGCCTTGGGTGTCACACTGATATGCCGCGGATACACGTCCTTCCTCAATCACTCATCACCGCCATTGCTGCAGGCGAAGTAGCAGAACGACCAGCAGTTATCCTCAAAGAATTACTAGAAAATAGCCTTGACGCCGGTGCCACCGAAATTGAAGTAGAACTCCACCAAGCAGGAATGCGCTATCTCCGCGTCACCGATAATGGTCAGGGTATGACGGGTGATGAGTTAGCTCTGGCGATCCTTCGTCATACCACAAGCAAAATCAGTGCAATCTCTGATTTAGAAAAAATTCTGACCTTTGGCTTTCGTGGCGAAGCACTAGCAAGTATTACCGCCGTCGCCGATGTCACCTTGATCTCTCGCCCGCCAAACCAGACACACGCCAACCAACTCATCATCAAGTATGGAGAAACGGGTGATGTAGTACCGATTGCTGGCGCGCCAGGCACGACCGTCGTGGTGCAGTATCCGTTCGCTCATCTGCCGGCGCGCCGCAAATTTCTCAACGACAGCAGTCGCGAGTGGCGAGCTGTCGCCCAAACACTCACCCAACTTGTCATTGCCCACCCAGAGGTCAGTTGGCACATCACTCACAATCACCGTCCCATCTGGCATCTACCTGTAGCAGAACCATTTGCACGACTCCAAGCTGTCCTCGGCATTGACCAACCACAGTTAATTGCCCCTCTCCAAGTTCATCATGACTGGCTACAACTCACCGGTTGGTTGGGTCATCCTCAACTTGCCCGCAGTACTCAAACCACACAGTATTTTTTTGTCAATAAAAGACCAGTTAGCTGGCCTATCGCCAATCGGCGGGTCAAAGCAGCATTTGGTCAATTATTGGAAGCACGACTCGAACCTTTCTTCTCGATTAACATCGATTTGGCTCCAGAGCTTATTGATGTTAATGTCCACCCTCAGAAGTCCAGTGTTAAATTTATAGATGAACCTCAAGTATTAACTCTCCTCCATGAGGCAATTCAGCACACGCTACAAACAACATTTCATCCAAGTCGTCCTGCTCAAGTCCTGCTCTATCCCCTGGCTAACACAAGCTCATTCACCCTTGCAGATCATAATCGGCTACCTGCTTCACCAACAACCTCATCTGCTCTCGCAGCAGACGTAGAGCGGTTACCAACACTGTTAACGACGCTCAATCAACAAGAAATTTGGCAATTCGACAAAACGTACTTACTCACCATGACGAGTCACGGTATTTTACTGTTCGATCAACATGCAGCTCATGAGCGAATTTTATTTGAAAAACTCCTATCAAATTACCAAACAAAAGATCAAAAAGATTCGCAACAACTCAATTCTCCGGCTGTTATTAACCTCGATTTACGAGACACACAATTACTAGAAGAAAACCTCGAAACACTTACTAAACTTGGCTTTGAGGTGACCCCCTTTGGGCCGCAGGTGTTTCATATTGCCGCAGTTCCACGCCTATTGGCCGATCGAGACCCCGTTCACATCATCAAAGAACTACTCGATGACTGCGATGAAGGAAAAACCGTCTCTCTCGTTGATTCTGCAGCAGAGCGAACAATCGCCTATCTGTCGTGTCGTAACGCCGTTAAAGCCGGTGATGTCCTCGAGCCTGCACAACGATTGGAATTAATCAATCAACTTAGTGCCTGCAAAAATCCCCAAACATGCCCTCATCGGCGACCCACCAATATCACGCTCACTATAGAAGAATTAGAAAAGAGATTTCACCGAACATAGCTGTATCATAGAGAAATATGAAACGTATTTCATCCTGGGATAACTATCTCGCTGCTTGTGAGCGCGCCCAGCAAGACCCTGATGCTTTTTGGGCAGACATCGCTGCTTCATTTGTCTGGGATACACCTTGGACTGAAGTGATGCGCGGATCACTACAAGATCAAAATTATCAATGGTTTATCGGTGGCAAAACTAATCTCAGCGTCAACTGCCTTGATCGCCATCTCGCCACTCGAGCCAACCAACCTGCTCTAATCTGGGAACCAAATTCACCTTTCGAATCGACACGTACGCTAACGTATCGCGAGTTGTCCGATCTCACGAACAAAATTGCCAATCTCCTCCTCACCCAAGGCGTCAACAAAGGTGATCGCGTGGTGCTCTACGCTCCGATGTTGCCTGAAACTATCGCCACCATGCTCGCGTGCACGAGAATCGGCGCAATTCACTGTGTGGTGTTTGCTGGTTTTTCGGCACAAGCGCTGGCAGATCGCCTTCTTGATACCGATGCCAAAATGGTGATCACCGCACCTGAGTTGGAACGCGGTAATAAAACCATTCCCCTCGCAGAAATTGTCCAAAATGCTTTTGACTTAGCTGGTCGTGACATCCCCACTATAGAAATCGACACTCCCCGCTGGGAATCTCTCCTTGCCGACCAATCCACCTCATGTCCGCCCGTGAGCATGGATAGCGAAGACCCCCTTTTCATCCTCTACACCTCTGGTTCTACGGGTAAGCCAAAAGGCTTAGTCCACACCGTAGGTGGCTATATGGTCTATGCGGGTTATAGCTTTGAAAATGTCTTCCAACCTCAAGAAAAGGATGTCTTCTGGTGCACCGCCGATGTGGGTTGGATCACTGGCCACACCTACCTGACCTACGGCCCACTGCTGGCCGGCAGCACCACGGTCATTTTTGGTGGTACTCCCACCTACCCCGATCCTAGCCGATTTTGGCAGGTTATCGAGCGACACAAGGTCAACATTCTGTATACCGCACCCACTGTCATCCGCACGCTGGCTGCGCAAGATTTACGTTGGTTCGATGAGCATAATCTCTCGTCACTCCGTACGCTGGGCAGCGTCGGCGAACCTCTCAATGTCGCTGCCTGGGAATGGTACAACACCAATGTGGGCGGTGGGCATTGTCCGATCGTCGACACCTGGTGGCAAACCGAGACCGGCGGCATTTTGATTTCATCCCTGGCCGGGATCACCCCAACAGAACCTGGCTACGCAGCCTGGCCACTCCCAGGTATCGCCGCCCAACTCGTGGACGATGCAGGTCAAGCAGTCACCACGCCCCATCAGCCAGCCAACTTGGTGATCACCAAGCCGTGGCCTTCACTGGCCCGAGGAATCTGGGGTGATACGAAGCGATTTCGTGACACCTATCTGGCTCGCTTCCCCGGCTCATACTGGACTGGCGACGGCGCTTGGCAAAACGAAGACAACGCTTTTCGCATTACCGGCCGAGTAGATGATGTCATCAACGTCTCAGGTCACCGCATTGGTACAGCTGAAGTGGAAAATGCTCTCACCCATCATGCGGCAGTCGTCGAGGCCGCCGTCATTGGCTATCCCCATGAAATCAAAGGCGAAGGGCTCTACGCGTTTGTAGTGTGCTACGAAGAGTATATGGACGAAACTACTCTGAGCGATCTTCGCGATCAACTCGAGAATGAAGTGGTTTCCGCCATCGGTGCTTTTGCCAAACCTGACTTCATCCAAATTGTTCCCAATTTACCCAAAACTCGTTCCGGAAAAATTATGCGCCGCCTCTTGCGCAAACTCGTCCAAGGAGATGAAGAGCTGGGTGATACGAGCACGCTGCTTGATCCCGATTTGTTGAATGAAATTAAAAAAGGAATAACAACTCAAGCTTCATAGACTTTCGATAAAGGCATCAATGTCCTCAATGGTGTGAGTCTTGCCCTGACGGTGTTCTTCTACTGCTTTCAAACCCATAGCTTCTCTTGTTTTACTCAAGGGATCAGCAACAATATCTGTCAGATCACTCAACTCCGGTACCACCACCGGCTGCATCCCTCGTATCTCATCGACAAATGGGCTAGTTGGAGAAAAAGGATGAAGTAAAAAGATTGGCTTCTTCAAGTAAAAAGCCACTGCCATTTCCATTAACACATTAGCACCTATATAGCCGAGTTGACCATGTTTTGTTTCATTTACAACCAAAATTGCATCACTTTTTGCAATTGTTTTAAAGTGATTCATGATTAACTGGCCTTTGAGTTTGGGATTACCTTCCATCTCATCTTTTCGATTTAAAATACTCAGATCACCTGTTTTGTCCAACTCTTCCGCCAAATCGGGTAGTAATGCGTGCATCCCTCTTTCAGCTAACTCACGTTTGACCTCAACCACTTTTGCATAAAAGGAAACACTGGCACAGATTGCAATGGTTTTCATCATGCCTTACTCGCCAATCTCACGCTCAATAACGGCTTTTATCTGTTCAAAAATCCATTGGTGGCCAGTGGGATTTGGATGTAAGCCATCATCAGCTAACAACTTTTGATATTCGTCTGCTCCTAGTGCAGACCACGCTTCACTAATGGAGACATATGGCATATTGAACTCCTTTGCGGCCTGAACAATCAAAGGACAGTACGTATTAATATCTGCTTGCCGATAAAAAATAGGCCCCCACCCTACTGGTTGGGTATGCGCCTCATTAATCGCTTGCATACCTACCACGATGACGGGTGCTTGATGTTGGGCAATTTTCAACATGTCAGACAGTTGCTGGCGAAAATCATCTAACGTGGTATGACAAGGGCTCGTTATATCTGGTGTGCGAAGTACATCGTTGACGCCTACCTGAACAACAATGAGATGTGGCCGTCGTCGAGGAACCTCTTCTTGCATCCGCTGGGCAATTCCTGACAAATAATCCCCACTGACTCCAAGATTATAGACATGGCGGGCTTCACCGGTAGCGGCGGCTCCGCTCAGGAACCACCGGGACAATCGCCCTACATAGCCGCCGCCCTCTGGGTCACCTTGGCCTTCAGGACTACTCGCGCCGATGACCACAATCCGACGGATATTAGTCATTTGAACTGCCTTCTGCTTCCTTTTCATTACTCGCAACACGACCCAACTGCCGACGTCCACCTTTGTACGATTCCAAGTATTTACGAATCGAACGTAATTCATCTTCGATGCGATCAAGTTTGAACGCTATTTCAATATCTTCTTGTGCTTCGTCACCAAAAAAGTAACTCAACGGACGTTTCGTCAACTTGCCAAGTATCTGAAGGGTCTCGATCGTTGGTGATGATCGACCTACTTCATAGGAGCTAATCGCCTTGTCAGACAATTGTAGTTCTTTGGCTAAATCACGTTGTGACCAACCCATCGTTTGACGGACTCGTTTCAGACGATCCGCAAAGCTGGAAGTTGGACTAGGTTTTCGAGGTCGACCGCGTTTGCTCATAGTTGCCTTTTTATTGTAGACATTTGTCTATTATTGTAAGATACTCTATGTATGCTAGACATTCTCATTATCGAACCAAACCCTCAACTTGTCACCCCCTATTCTTTGTTGACGGGTATCTATCATCGGCCACTCTCTCTCAGCCGGGTGGATAGTCTAGCAGATGCCCGCAAGTCCTTCGACGAGCTCCATCCTAGCATTGTCTTGATGAGTTGCAGTTTTGCCGCTAACGATGCTCTCGATATGCTTGAATATATTCGCCTACATATGATCGGTGAGATTATTCCCCTCATCTGGGTGGTAGATCTGTGTCAACCTCTCAGCCAGGTTTTGGGTACTGCATGGGGTGGAAAAGTTGCTGTATTGAGTTCTGTGGCAGACATTCGGGAAGTACGTGGTTGTTTCTACCATTTGTTAAATCAAACAGAAGTAGTTGAGGCACCTCCCCCCGCAATCACAGAAACCATCCCTGATGATGATGAAGTTACATCCCCTCTGGAATGATTTGTTCAACTCGTTGTGAGCCATCTGCAGCATCAAGCACCTTCCAACCTTGCGCAGCCAGTTCATCACGCAGTCGATCAGCCTCATGCCAATCTTTTGTCTCACGAGCCTGAAGCCTAGCAACCAACTTCGTCTGCACTTCTTGAGGTACAGTGGCACTAGCATCGCTGATCGTTGGCTGTGCTTCCCGCAAACCAAGCCCCAACACCTCATCAAATTCAATCAAGAGATCATATTTATCAAGTCCGGGAATGTTTGACTTGACCACTTCCCAAATGACCGTCACCGCTTCAGGTGTATTAAGATCATTTTCCATTAATCCAAAAAAACGTTGACGATACTCATCTACTTTGGCTAATTTATCTTCAGACAGCACAGTCCGACTAGATTCGCTGCGGAACTGCGCCACTTGACGAACCAGCCGATCATAGGTTTTCTGCATACCTTCGAGGTTTTGCCACGTAAAGTTCATCTCAGATCGATAGTGGCTGGTCAAAAACAGCAACCGCAACGCTCGCGGATTTATTCCTCGCTTCACAACATCATCAATCGTATAAAAGTTACCCAGTGACTTGCTCATCTTCACGCCGTCAACATGCAGATGATTATGATGTACCCAGTACCGCACAAATGGCTCTTTGCCAGTAGCTGCTTCAGCCTGGGCAATTTCATTGGTGTGATGAACATTGATATGATCTATGCCGCCGGTGTGAATATCAAATTGATCGCCAAGATACTTCATCGACATTGCCGAGCACTCGATATGCCAACCAGGGAAACTTCGCTCCGCCCACGGACTGGGCCAAGACATAGCGCGATTCTCTCCTTCGCGCTCAAACTTCCAGAGGGCAAAATCGGTAGCATTTTTTTTGCCAGCAACACGCTCTACCCGAGCACCTTCACGCAGTTGCTCAATATCGATTAAAGCCAACTTGCCATAATCAGCGATTTTGGATGTGTCCATGTAGACACCATCACCTTCAATGACATAGGTATAGCCTTTTTTCTCTAGAGCTTGGACCATGGCTAATTGCTCAGCAATATGATCGGTAGCTCGACAACTGACGTCAGGGCGTAGATTTCCCATCAAATCCATTGACCGCCAAAAATATTCTTCAAACTCATGGGCAATGTCCCAAACGGATTTCTTGTACTTTCGCGCTCCTTTTTCTAATTTATCTTCGCCGGTGTCACCGTCAGAGGTCAGATGTCCCACGTCAGTGACATTTTGTACAAACTTCACCTCGTACCCCGCATGGCGCAACGTACGAATGAGCACATCATCCATGGTGTACTTACGCAGATGTCCGAGGTGGGTGTAATCGTAGACAGTCAAACCACAGGCGTACAACCCAAGTTGATTCGGGACAAGGGTTTGAACCTCGTCGACTTGACGAGTGAGCGTGTTGTAGAGTCGCATATGTTGCTTATTGTATAGCAGGTATTAGGAATAGTTGTGGTTAGCTAATTTGCACTCGCTGGCCCACCCAGTGTCTTACGATCTTGCTCTAGTTTGGCGACATCAGCTTTTTTGCCCGCACCACCTGGTCCAACTGCACCCTTTTTCGGACTGCTTGGCATCTGGATGCTTTGAGCCTTGCGCTGTTCTTCTTGTTTTTTCTTGGCTTGCTCTTCTTGCTCTTCCTGTTGTTTTTTCTTCATTTTCTTTTGAAACTCTTGCTGGGCAAACTGCTGTTGCTCTTGATTGAGTTTTTGCCAACGTTGCAATTGTTGCTGTTTGCGAGCTTTGGTCTCGGCATCATCTGTCTCTGGATTAATGCCGAGCAAGGCATTGATATCAAAAATACTCTGTAAGCCTTTAACCACATCGTGGGCCGGCCGCTTGATTAATTCGTCAGGGATCGTGCTAATCTCCCGAGGAGGTGCTGGTCGTGCACCAGGCGCACCCGGTGCTCCAGGGATACCTGTAGGGCCACCATTTGCCCCACCCTGCCCTGCCAACATTGACTGCAGTGCCGACCCACCAGTTGCTCCCTGCGCAGCAGAGGTTGTCTGTTGAGCCAAACTTTTTTGACCAGCCGCTTGTTGGAAATCATTTTCTTCCAAGTGTTCGTCACTGAAATTACCCAATCCTGTATTAAAACCACCTGAAGCTCGAGGACGTGTGGCAGGCTGCGGCATACTCATTTCTTTCTACTCTGCAATCTTTGTATGATCAAGCTGTTTAATTTCAAAACCTTCCAGTGCATCACTAGCCGTCGCTGTCTGTTCCGCAGCTGCTTCATCTTGCGTCACCCTCACTTGATACTCAGGACTCTCTGTAATTGAAGCCATTTCTGCCTGCTTGGCAGCAAGCGCTGCTTGATCTCGAACAGCCATTTCCTGCTCAAGCGCGCGAATTTCCTCAAGAGTTGGCTGAGGTTGGCTAGGTGGTGCATCTGCAGGAGCTGGTGAAGCGTCGGGAACTGCTGCCCCTGCCGCGTTTGGGTCTTTACCTAGTATATCTTCCAGAATATCGAGTGGTGATTTTTGTGGAGCACCAGGATTAGCGGGATCAGTTGGTGTGCTCGGCGGAAGATTTGGTGGGATTGAATCGCTAACCATACACACACTATACAAACAAAACTGCCTCACGCCAAGTCAATAACGAGACGAGAGGCAGTTACTACTTTTTACCTTACAGTATTAGTTGCCATCACCATCACCACGATGACGGATAGTCAATGCCGCAACATCGGGCAAAATCCCTAGTTCTTCAAAGGAAGAGCGATACCCTCGCTTGAACGTCAGACGTCGTTCTTTGACCTTTTGGACTTGGCGAGCAGCACTGCTGGCTGCATCAACCAACGCCTCGTACATGTCACGAGCGCGGCGGCGGACAACAACGTCCTTGCCGGGCAACTCAACATGATACTGAACGACAGTGGCAGTCGAGTCATTCTTTTTGCGTGCCACTGCTTCGAGTGAAACCCGCACCCGCAAGATGCGTTTCCCGAGCCGATACAGCTTTTGCGCTTGGCGAATCGCCATAGAACGCAACGCTTGAGTAACTTGGAGTGTTTTGGAAGTCACGATGACATCCATACTGCTCCTTTCTTTTTTGCAACCTGTCTCTGGCTTTCTCGAGGAGAAAATCAGCTTCCAGTTACAAAAAAAGCCCGTCACTCAGATGAGCGGAACGGGCATATGGTTACTACGAACAAATTCATGGTAACAGATTTACTGTATCAAACTGTTACTCGAGTGACAAGATGCGGAACTATTGCAAACAAATACAGAGTGGGTCAATTACAGATTTCGTCGACCTTCAAGTGCTCGCGCCAACGTCACACCGTCAGCATACTCGATGTCGGCACCAATTGGTAAGCCGTGGCCAATCCGCGTGATTTTAAGATGTGCAAACGCTGACTGCTGCCTGATGAGCTCCATTAGATATAAGGCTGTGGCTTCCCCCTCCATGGTGGGATTAGTGGCCACAATCAGCTCCTCCACTCCATCGAGACGTTTCAAAATATCACGCAGGTACAACTGATCAGGCCCCACGTGCTGCAGTGGCGCAATCACTCCATGCAAGACATGGTAGCGACCACGAAACTTGTCAGAGCGCTCAATCGCCACTAAATCCAGTGGCTGTTCGACTACACACAATACAGTCTGATCGCGACTTGGATCACTGCAAATGTCACACGGGTCAGTCTCGGATATGTGATGACACTGGCTACACAAGACCGTTTCCCGCTTAAGCGCCAAGAGTCGATTCGCAAACTCCTCGATGGCATCATCAGGATTATGGAGTAAGTAAAACACCAGCCGCTGGGCGGATTTAGGTCCAACACCAGGCAATCGTTCAAATTGTTCGACTAGTCTCCGGACGGCTCGGGGAAGTTGTGCCATGTGGGAGATGGTAGCAGAAGACTGGATAGGAAGCTAGATTGCCTTCACGAGGTGGTAGACGCCTTTCCACGATTATTATGTTTAGTTAATACTTAGTTACTCGTGTGCTGAAGCAAAACGTCGGAATCAATGAGTTGACCCATATCTCGTACGACAGGTTGGCCGGCATCAAAAGGCATACCATTCTGTCTTTTCTCCCCTCTGACGCGGCGCAAATAGAAATGCTCATCAAGCCCATGGGTAAGATCGCCGGCAATAATATTGAACTTTAGTCCCATCTTGCCAAACTCTTCTTGAGCTTTTTCTACGCCTTGTTGAGTAACTACTGTCAAGAGAATCTGCACTCCTTCAATTTCCGGGAACAAGCCCTTTTCATGCAACTCCCTCATCAGTCGTACAGCAGAAATAATTGAGCCCAATGTCGCTCCACAATCATCAGCAAATACCAGTGTTACTTTTTTATCTTTATACTGCTCATTCACCCTGGCCAAAGCCTCTCCGTCCATATCTTTAAACCCAAATGCAATTTCATGTCCCATATCGAGACGTTTGGCGTTAACTCTAACTGAATCTTCGAAACCATATACTTTTTCAAATATAAGTGCACCATTTAATAACGTAACTGGAACAGGATTTGGCACATTTAACTCGCGATATTTTTCAGCAACGTTTCCCTGTATTTCAGCCACTTTCAGTGTGTACTCTCTGCGAAGACTGGCACGCTCGGTGTCATCTTCTGGTAACCCACTTATTCTTTCCGCTAAATCAGTTATCTCATCCAGCAATTGGCGACACCGTGGTTCTGTCGCACTTAAGACTTCTAGTGCTCCTCGGAGTGAAGCAGGTAATTGCAAACGATCCCACCTGTTCTCAGGAGGAACATCATTATCTCGTATGTTTTCAAAAGTAGTGCCCGCATATACTACGTAGTCAAAAGTTTCAGGCCCAGAATAATGTTCTCGACTAAAAGGTAGACCGGTAACGGCAATGAGTGCTTCAAGTGTTGTTATGACTCCAGCCAAACTACTCTCAGCTCTACGTCTCGTAAGTTGTTCATATTGACCAACAATCTGTTCATGTGTAAGAACACCCATCTCTCTCAAGCCTGTTTGTACCATATTTTCCTTAAAAAAATCCCCTTGTGGGGGATTCATTACTTAATAAAAATAGTTGTGCCAGCTTTGGCTAGAAGCTGTTGACGAATCAAACTGGTTAAAAAAAATCTAGTGACTGGCACTAGAGTCTATATTCTAGCGAATGAATTGCTTCACACAAGCACCAAAATACACAGTGACTATGTAAGATTACGAAAGTCGCTCGCTGACCTTGTCCCAAATGGCTTGCTCAACGGCTTCAATACTCTGACTAGCATCCACAATCTCCCAGCGACCTGAAGTATCAGCCTTCGCCCATTCGAGATATGCTGCACGAACGTTATCGTGGAAGTCCGTTGCCTCCATATCAAGACGATTCATCTCGCCACTGGCTGCCCGTCGACCCAAACCAGTTTTGACATCGACATCGAGTAAGAATGTCAGGTTTGGATACGTGTCTTTGGTCGAAACGTTGTTGAGCTGCTCAATTAAGTCTTTGCCAAACCCGCGCACGATACCCTGATACACCACCGAGCTATCGCGCGAACGATCCATGACTACTACTTTGCCGGCGGCGAGCGACGGGAGCACGATTTCGCGGTAAATCTGGGCGCGAGCCGCCTGAAACAACAACACTTCTGTTGTGAATGCGATACCCGCATTCTTACTCGACAATACCACTTCGCGGATTTGCTCGGAAATCACCGTCCCACCAGGTTCGCGCAATACCACCACATCATGGCCAGCCTTGGTTAGTCGGTCGCGGAGACGGACGATTTGGGTGGTCTTGCCACCACCTTCGTTGCCTTCAAAAGTTATCAAAAATGATTTTGTATTGGTCATGCGTTATCTTTCCTTTTCTTGTATAGAGCCCATTTTCTCGCCTTTTGCGTCAGATACCAAATTATCGCGCTAGCAATAGGACTGGCTTCTGTTTCTACAGTATAAAACTCTTCCGTGCCATCATCCACTCCAGCTTCTTTAACAGAATGCAAGATGGCAGATATAACTACCTGTGGCAGCTGTCTAAGGTACTGATCAATCTCACCCCCGGGTGGAATCCTCAATAAGAAACACAACTTCGACCAATCAGACCGCTTGCGATACCCCATTTGCTCAGTCGTTCCTTTAAAATGTGCCGCTGGATACTTGATATTATTTCGCGTTAGTTTCTCAAGAACTACTTTGTGCCAGTGTTTGTCTCTCCTCTCACAGAGCAACACCGCTAAACAAACCGTTTCATACAGTTCTTCTAAAATTTGATCATGTGCCAAAATGTTCGCTCTGAGAAAAGTTCCCTGTTTTTCTATCAATATCTGTCGCAGTTCTGGCTCAGTTTTACCTTTGTAGTTGTTACGAGCGGTGCTTGCTCGCCTAGTTATTTCTTGTGGCAAAGTGACCTGACCCTGGGGGACTATATAAACTAATGCCTGTAAAGCAAATATGGCACAATCGGCGATCTCTTGGGTTAGGTATTCTTCTTTACCCATTTCCTTCCAAAAACCTTCAGTAGGAATCTCTGCGACTTCCCCAATCTCACCTGCTAACAGTTTTAGCAATCTACCACTATCAGTATTCTCTTGACTAAGTACGGGTCTGTCTCTGTCAAAATCAGCAACACCTTTTAACACCACTGCGACATCTGCAGGTTGCAGCACTTGTGGCTGGACATTCGGATCACCTTCTACCTTTTGCTCCACATTTCGTCTTTGCCAGCGTCTTCTCGTCAAGCCTCTGTCTGTTTCAACTCCAAGTGCCATATGTCTTTCTTAAAACTGCAAGAAAGTGTCGATCACTTTCTCCACACCGGTATGTTGTGTCCAGTCATAGACTGCTGAGTTTAGTAAAATTGTTTTGGTATCGGGTAAAGATGTCTCCTCCCAATACCGTATCTGCCGCTGCCAATACTCTCGCGGCGTAGCCTGCTCTGCCTCCCTGCCCCGCTTAGCAATTCTGCCCACTAGGGTATCAATGTCGGTCGTCACCACAATGGTGATATCTGGCTTGGGAATAGTTTGCCAACATACCTCGTAGACATTACAGTACACGTTGTAATCTGCATCCGGCATTTTTCCAGATTCATGCAGTAAATCTGCATACATTTTGTGTCCATACAAAGGCACATCCCAGATCATAGTTTGGGATGATTTCGCAATGGCCTGTGCCTGGTGATAACTAGCCAACAAAAAATCCAACTCGAACTTCAGCGCTACTTCCGAAGGCCCCTCTTGCACTAATTCTGCATAAAAACGATCAAAGTATGGATTGGTAGCTGGTTCTTCAAAGTGAGCTTGGCACTTGAGGTGTTTGGCCAACTGAGCAGCGAGCGTTGTCTTGCCCGCCCCAGTGGGTCCTACAATACCAATGAGCGACGTATGCTCTGCCATAACGTTACTGTTCAAACTATGTGGAGAAGCTCCAAAAAATAACCCTACGCTTTTTTTGCGACCACAACAATACTACAAACCATATCAAATATGCCTTCCTTTCCCACATATTGTGGCCGAACTAAGCAATAACTACTATAGGTTGTGGTTAAAACCAGAGGTATAATACACATATGAGTTCTGATACACCTGCCAACAACTTCACTCGCGATTTAGAGTTTCTCTATGAGGTGGGTTGTCTTCGTCACATCCAACGCACCTGGAAACAGTTTCTCAATCCAGACTTTGAAAACCTCAGCGAACACCTGCTTCGCGTCCTCTGGATAGCTCTCATTCTAGCCAAGCATGAACAAGTCGAAGTTGATCACGAAAAATTAATGAAAATGGCCATCGCCCATGACTTGTCAGAAAGTCGTAGTGTTGATTCACACTACATTTCCCGCCAGTACGTCGATCGTCATGAGCATGAGGCAATCACCGACACACTCGAAGGTACATCGATTGCAGAGGAGATTTTGGCGATCTGGGAAGAGTATGAAAAACGTGAGTGTCTGGAAGCTAAACTGGTCAAAGATGCGGATAGTCTCGATGTCGATCTTGAACTCAAAGAACAAGAGTACCGCGGCCTTAAACTTGGTGCAGATACCCTGGAAGGCCGTCGCTTTGTCGCTGAGTCAAAACTGTACACTCAGTCCGCCAAACAATTTTGGAACATGATTCAAGACTCTAATCCGAATGACTGGCACCTCCGGGGCAAAAATCGCTTCACAACGGGTGACTGGCGAAAGTAGCTCCTAGCACCTAGCTCTACGCCAAGTTTGAATCAGGCAACACTTCGTAGTGAAGTAACAAACTGTTGTCCCCAATTTTTTCTTGTTCTTTCAACACTAAGTTTCGTGTATTTGCCTCTGAAAAAAGCGAGATACCTTGCCCGAAGATAACTGGCTCAATAGTAAGATAGATATCAGTGACGACACCTGCTTTAATAAACATTGAATAGATTGATGCACCACCGCAAATAGCAACTTCTGAGTAGCCTTTGTCCTCCATACTTCGGAGTAGTTCCTGAGGCGAAAGTTGAGTGACCAAAACCTGCGATGGATCATATGCTGCATACTTCTCTTCATTTCGGCTATAGACGACGGTTAGTCTACCGGGCAATGGTCGACCAATCGTCTGAAAAGTAGTACTCCCCATCACGACCACTCCCGCTTTTTTGGTTCGCTCGCTAAACCACTGTTTATCAGCGCCACTTGTCCAGGCGGTTGACGCCTGATCAACCTGCTGGGCAATAAACCCATCCACCGTTTGCGCTGCAATAATAAAACACTTCATACAAGATATCCTATCACGCCTGCTCTGGAAAATCGCCGTTTTACTCTGGAATTCAAGCCTTTTTGGGTGTACGGTTTTTGTCAGGTTTGAGGTTTAATATAGGTGTCATGTTAACAAAAAATGACCTCACCAAACTCCAGGATATTTTTGTCACTCGTGATGAGTTCCAAGACGGAATTGCTGAGTTACGTAGTGATTTTTTTGGCAAGTTTGATGAAGTGATTGGCGAGATCCGTGCCATGCGGGAAGAAATGGCAGCCATGTTCTATCGCCAACAACAACACACTGACCAGATTGAAAATCATGAAGTACGCCTAACCAAGCTAGAAGCTACTTGAACAAACCGCATCAAGTCGTTACAGTGAGTCAAGTTTACATGCCAAAAAAGACACCCTCCCTTAGCCGCGATATTGATTTCTTATTTGAAATTGGCTGTATGCGCTACATTCAGCGCACGTGGCGCCAGTTTTTGAATCCTGATTTTGCCAATCTTAGCGAACACACCCTCCGCGTGACGTGGATTGCCCTGACGATTGCCAAGCATGAAGGTGCTGTTGATCTCGGCAAAATTGCCAAGATGGCGTTGACTCATGATTTATCCGAAAGCCGAAGTGTGGATGTGCATTATGTCTCCCGACAGTTTGCGGATCGGCATGAACGCGAAGCTCTGCTCGACACACTCAAAGATGTGAGTTTGCGCGAAGAAATTCTCGCACTGGCCGATGAGTACGAAAAACGCGAGTCACTCGAGGCAAAAATCGTCAAAGACGCCGACAATCTAGACGTTGATTTTGAATTAAAAGAACAACAAGTTAGAGGCTTTCAAATTGGTGAAGACTTCAAAAAAATGCGTACCCACGTCGGTACTACCAAATTGTTCACAAAAACTGCCCAACAGATGTGGCAAGAGCTGCAAACAGCCAACCCCAATTCCTGGCATCTCAATAGTACCAACCGGCTCAACAGCGGAGATTGGAAAAAATAACATGCCACAACGCTCACTCTCTCCCTACCAACAACTCCTCCAGTCCGTCCTCGATCACGGCACACGCTCCGTCACCCAACAAGAAACCGATGCCATTAGTCTGATGGGTGCTGGACCAATGCACTTCAAGTTAGCCGATGGCTTCCCCATCATCACCGAACGCAACATGGCTCCCAAAACCTCAGAGAGATTGCCTGTGACGATCTGGCAGCAAGCGATCGCGGAAATTATTGCCTTCATCAACGGCGCCCGCACCCTTGAGCAGCTCGAGTCCTACGGCTGTAGTTGGTGGTCACCTTGGGCGACTGAGGCGAAGTGCGCGAAGCGCGGTCTAGAGACCGGCGACCTTGGCCCTGGTTCGTATGGCGCGGCCTTTCATGACTTCCCCACTGCCGATGGGGGCACATTCAATCAATTTAAAAATATTCTTGAACAGATGCAGGAGTTACCCCATCTCAAAACCCACTTCATTACCCCATGGGTGCCGCAGTACACCATCCGCGGCGCTGGAAAGACGCAAAAAGTCGTTGTGTGTCCGTGTCATGGTTGGGTGCACATGCGGATTTTGGATGGCAAATTGACCCTCCACATGATGCAACGCTCGGGTGACGTCCCGATAGGCGTGCCGTCCAACATGGTGCAGTACTCCGCTCTGACGCTGATGATTGCTCACGTGCTCGGTATCGAGGCGTATGAGTATATTCACACCATTTCTGATGCCCACATTTTTGTCAATCAAATTGATGCGGCCAAAGAAATGATCGCTCGCGAGACACGACCACTGCCACAGATTGTGTTGACCGCCGAAGGCAAAAAAAAGAAAAACCTTTTCGACTTCAGATATACTGACTTTGAACTCGTCGACTACAATCCACATCCCGGCATCAAAAACATTCCGGTAGCAATTTAGCGCGTATTGTCTAGGAGAAACTATGAAAAATGACTTTGTTGATGTCGGAAATAGCCGAGCTCCTGATCAGACTCAGGTAATGAACCAGATTATTGCAAACAACGAATGTCCGTTTTGTCTCGAGAATTTACACAAGTATCACCAGGATCCGACCGTTAAAGAAGGTGAATACTGGATCATTACGCCTAATCGCTGGCCGTACGAAAACACGCAAGTACACTTGTTGGCGATTTATAAAAAACACGCCGTGCGTCTGAGTGAGCTTGAACCTGCTGCCGGTGCAGAACTCTTCAAGTTATTTGCCGAACTGGAAAAAGAAAACCGCTACCCGGGCGGAGGTTGGGCGATGCGGTTTGGTGACACCGATTACTCGGCTGGTACGGTCAATCATCTCCACGCGCAATTTATTATTCCCGATGTCGAAAAAGAAGACTTCAAACCGGTGAGGTTTAAGATTGGGAAGGATAAGGAGAAGCGTGACTGAAATGGAAACTCGATTTGTATCTCGTGGTGTGGTAGCACACCGGGATGAAGATGGTGAAATTAGTGTTCTTCTTGCCACAAGACCTAGTGAAAGCAAACGTGAAGCAGGAAAACTCAACTTGATTGGCGGCACCAACCCTCCAGGGCTAACACACAGAGAAGCAGTAGCCGCCCACATTAAAGACGAAATTGGTCTCGATGTTTCTGTACTAGAATCTCATGTGGTTAGCTAGGACACAAACGAAGAGAACTTTCATGGTGAGATGACACGCTGGATTACCATCGGCTTCCTATTCATACTGGATGAAATGGCGCACTTCGAAGATCTGCAAGGATTTAAGGGCAAGAAACGAGAAATTGGTTGGCACAAGTGGGATGAACTAAAACCAGAACAATTGGCCTTTAAGGATTATGAGATTTTAGAGGCGGCGGTGAGGGTTATAGATAAGGTGAATTAAACTATTCAATCTAATTCACCTTATCCAACTCTGCAAACTTAGCAATCATTGTGGAGTTTCCCCTCGTCAATCTTTTAATTGTCAAATCTTCTGCTCTGTTATTTGCCAGACGTAGATTATTTTCAGACGAAAGAAGTGCTTCTTTGGTTTTCTGAAGATGACCAATCGTCTTGTCAATTTCCTCAATTGCTGTCTGAAATTTTCGACTTGCCAAATCATAATTCTTTGCAAAACCTTCTTTGAATTTGCTGATATTCTCCTCAAAATTGGTGATATCAATATTTTGGCTTCTGACTAAAGCTAGTTCAGCTTTATATTTCAAAGAATTCATAGCTGCATTTCGCAGCAGTGTTATTATTGGAATGAAAAATTGTGGACGGATGACATACATCTTTGGATACCTATGTGAGACATCAACAATACCATTGTTGTAGAGTTCGTTTTCTGCCTCTAGAAGAGACACAAGAACTGCGTATTCGCATTTCTTTTCTGTACGATCTTTGTCAAGTTCTTTGAGAAAATCTTCATTTCGCTTCTTTGTGGCAGTTTCATCACCTTGGTTCTTCATCTCGAACATGATCGAAATAATTTCATTACCGGCTTCGTCGATTTCCCGATAAACATAATCACCTTTACTTCCAGAGGATGAATCATTGTCTTTTTCAAAATATGCACTCTGAAAAGCCGTTGCTCTAAGTTTGTTAAATTCTATTTCGCAATGTTGTTCCAAACTTTCCCCTATCATCTTGGTGCTAAGCCTACTTTTCATATCCTTACGTAAAGCAATTTCATCATCCTTCATCTTAATGATATCGTCTTTTGTTCTGAGCTCCGCAGAATATTTTTCATTGAGCGACTTTTCAAGTAGTTGCTGCTCAGTATCTTTGCTTTTGAGTCTCCCGGCCAAATTATCACGTTCTTTTTCAATGCTGCTTACTGCTTCAGTGACACTTAGCTTTTTCTCTACTTCTGCCTTCTCAATTCTTCCCTTCATGTCAGCTATCTCAGCTTCTTTTTTGGCAAGTAGTTCTAATAATTCTTTTTCTTTTTCAGCCTTAAGCTCGGCCAACTCTCTGTCTTTCTTAGCAATATCTGCCTGCATTATCTTTTCAACGTCAGCCTTAGCTAGTTTTACAGCATTTTCTTTCTCCTTTTCCGCAAGTGCTAGACGTTCGTGCAACTCCTTGTCGAAAACATGATCGCGCACTTGCTTGAGAATATCTGCAAATCCAGCCTCATCGACTTTAAAAACTTTGTGACAGTGGGGGCAAATGATGTCGTTCATAAGGTAACAATAGATCAACTATACTTCATAAGCAAATCTTACATATTCTCCAATGCTAGCATCAAGTAATTTACTTTTGTGTAAATTCATCACTTGTTCGTAAGCTCGAAAAGGCTTGTCACGTCCTAAATCGTTAATGTCTAACACATCTTCGATCTCTGTGACAAACATTTTACGTTTACCCTCATCGTTTCCAAGCAATTCAAGTATTTTGCCTGAAGCACCAGAATCAGCTTCATCTCTATCCTTATCATGTATAACAACATAGGGTATTGATAAATTATTCAATATCTCTTGGAAAGTGGTAATTGTCCATTTGCCTCTACAATTAACAAAGGTTGTATCCCTACGTTTGTGCAAATTTTCTGCAGAAAAAATTTTTAGAAGATCTGCTGCCATTTTAATAACAGCAATTTCAGTGTCACCTTCAACTAAAACAACTCTTCTAGCAAAAAACACTTCATTCACGGATGGATCTAATGATAAAACCATTCTCAGACGTTTTCTTTGGTCTTCTCTGCTTGCTGTAGAAAATATTTTTGCAGTTTGCATAACTGTAATTTTATTTGTTTTAGGTTCTCTTTTTACCATGCTCAGAGCTTTTGGCTTATCTTCAACATTTATAAATACTGGAGAATGAGTAGCCACAATTACTTGAGCTTGGTTGTCCGCGGCAATTTTATAAAGAGTATCTGCAACTTTTCTTTCCATCTGAGGGTGTAAATAAATTTCTGGCTCTTCAATGAAAAGTAAATTGAGCGGACCACATTCTTTTGTAGGAGGACTATTTTTTTCTGCTAATAATTCCAGTAAACAAAAAGCTAATACTCTTTGTAAACCATTCCCTTGATATTCTGGGAGCACATCGATATCTCGACCATCATTTGTTGACAGTTGTGGTACTGGCATTACCGCACTACCTAACTTTGGTGGTTCCAAAGATATTATTCCAGTTGCAGATATTGCTCTATTCAGTTTTGCGCTAATATCTTGCTCTAACTGGGTTATTGCTGATAGTTTTGTTCCTTCAGCAAAAATCGTTTGATAATTTCTGAGGGCTTCTTGTAGGCGAATGTATTGATCAGCAGTTTCAATTTCAGAAGCAACCACCATTTGGAAGATCTGGCTGAAACTTGATTTACCTTTAGCTGATGTCTCCTCTATTACATTTTTTACTGCATCAAGCTTTACAACTTGCATCATCTCATTTGTGAAAAGGTCATCTGTATTGCTCTTCCAACCAGCAGGGTTTTTTTTGCTTTCCCCTGAGGGTCAACAGAAAAGTAATCGCATGCAGGCTTTTCATCCTGTCTATAGTACTTTTTTCTCAACGTCCAAATTGGATCAGATAAGCTTAGATCAATATAGGGCTTAATTGCCTGATGCATTTTGTCTAGTTCAGTAAGTGAATTGAAAACTACTTCTATTTCAATAGCATGATCTTCGTCAGTTTGTTGATCATGAAATAGATCAGCGCCAATTGAGTTTCCGCCTACAAAAAAATGTTCAAGTGCTTCTATGATCGAAGATTTTCCAACGTTATTCTCTCCGATGAGCACGATAATATTTTCTGAAAAGTCTAAAACAACTGGCTCAGAGCCAATACATTTATAATTTTTTATTACTACCTTTTGTATTTTCATGCCTCACAAATGATTGATAAAAAAATTGTATTGTCATGTCCACGTTTATAACCTTCTATCAATCTTGGAGTGAAGGTCTCGGCTATAATGGACAGATTATCAATTTTAGCTATCAAATATTCACCCCAGTCAGGGAAATTTCTACTGCTGTCCCCCCTTACTTGATAACCGGATAAAACTGAGTTTGCTTTCATATTAGTACCTAGAGTATGTGGCTCAACAATTTTATATTTGCCATCATAGTAAAATTCCACTCTTCTTAATGAAGTTATTGCTTCGCACAAAACATTGTTCAATAGTGCATCATTCATATATTTATTGTTTATTTTGAATCATTTGCCAACCCCACCAACCTCACCCCACACTCCTTCAAGTACTCTGCCCCATCTGCCATCGAATAGCCTTCGCTAAAATAAAAGGTTTTGATGCCACTGTGCGCGATGACTCGCGCACAGTACGGACAGGCAAACGTGGTCGCGTAGAGTTCCGCCCCCTCCAGACTCACACCTTTTCGAGCCGCAGCCCCAATCACCGCCGCTTCCGCATGCAGTGACGAGTTTACTTCCACATACTCTGCCTTGTGAAACAAACCACGCATATCACCGTTGTAGTACGGCTCGTGTTCGCTAGGCGTGTGTTTGTTATACGCCACCGCAATCACCTCGCCATCTTTCACTACCGCTGCAGCAACTTGCCGCCACCAGTCACTACTATGCTTGGCAAACTCCTGCAAAAAACTTGGCAAAGCGGCGACATTTTTCGCGTCTAGCTGGACGTCCGCCACTACTTCCACCGGCTTCAGAATATGTTCTTTATCCCAACGCAAAAATGCCGAGTACCACTCAATCGTCACACCCGCAAAAAGCTCAGCTGCCACAAAACGCGTTAACTCATCATCTACGAACACGTACGTGTTTGCATTTTCAAGTTGCACCGTCTCTCTAGACAGCACACTCACTGACATCTGCGGATACAGTGACCGCAACACCTGCGCCACAGCACTCGGCGTCAACGCCCGAATATCTTTGCGCAGCTCCGGAAAATCAGCCACAAACGCATCTTTATCCAGCAGCAGCACTTCGTCCGGCTGCACCGCTTCGAGCACCCGTTCGTACCCACGATGCCACACCGGAATATACGCAACTACGATTTTCATGCGACACTGCCCTTTCGCAACTCATTGAGGGTTTCTTCAATAGTTTTCATCAATTTTTCGCCCATGCTCTCGGCAATGCGGCGCGCCATGCCAATCTGTAAGCGACGAATTTTGGCACTGGTCGACGTCGTCGCCATCGGGGCAAGCACCACCACTTTGCCACACCACTGTTCAAGTTGAGCAATCTGCTCATCGGTATATGTCTCTTTGGTCGCTACCAATACATCAGGCCGAATGCGTTTGATGAGACTCCATTTTTGCTCTTTTAATTCCTTCAAAACCACGTAGTCGACCGACCCAAGATACGTCAACATTTCCAGTCGCTCATCTTGCGGCACCACTGGTCGATCCGGACCTTTGCGGGCGCGCACTTTTTCATCACAGTCCACCCCGACGATTAACACATCTCCATGTTTTTTGGCTGCCTCACAGTAGCGAGCATGACCAATATGGACTAGATCAAAAACACCTTGAGTCAGCACAATTTTTTTATGCTCAGCACGGATGCCATTAACTATTTGTGAAACCATTGAACTATCAATAATTTTTGCTCGTTTGGACATATTATGTACCCGATTTATTCGACTTCTTTTTCCCTTCCACTATTGGGCCTTTAAAGAGTAACTTCAGATACGTAAGAATCCATTGGCCAATTTCTGCCCCAATAGGTATGAGAGCAACAAATCCCAGGGCAAAACCTAGTAAGACGATACCGACAGCTATAATCTGGTCTGGCATAGATTTATTCCGTTGATGGCCTTAAGGGTACTTGGTACGGTACTTCTAGTTTAAAGTGCATGCGACGAACTTGTGCCAACACTTGGCGAACGGTACTCTGCTCCACACCCTCGACAACTGCATTCTCATCCAGCATACGTAACTCTGCCGATCCAGGCCATCGTCCCTCGAGTTGATAAAAAGAATCAAGCAAAGCATGTAAAACGGTGTCCGCATCACTGTAGGTAAAACCCATTTCCCTCTCGTCAGTTTGACCTGGCCACAATCCTGCGGAAGGCGCTTTCGTCAAAAATTGATCTGGCAAGCCCAAGTGCTCCACCAGCTGTCGCACCTCCGTCTTGTAGAGATGTGAAAGAGGTTCTAAATCCGAAGCGGCATCACCAAATCGAGTCCAGTATCCTAACCAATGCTCGGACTTATTTTCGGTCCCGCACACTAATGCCTTGAGCTCTTTTGCTCGATCGAAGACCATCATCATGCGAGCCCGCGCCATCAGGTTGCCACGCCGCAAGTCTGCATCTGTACCGGGCGTAGTAGCCAATTGCCAGGCAGCATCAACAACAGTCGTAATAGGTGAAATGAGTACATTTTCAGTAGGTATCTGCACAAAGTCGCAGATAGCTTGTCCATCAGCCACATCTTGATCACCATAGGGCAACAATAATGGAAAAACTTGAGCGGGACCCAAAGCTTTGCCCATTACAGTAAGCGCTAGGGCTGAGTCAATTCCACCCGAAACGGCAATGACTGCTCTCTCGATGCGCTGTTCAGCAAATGTGTTGCGAATCCATGTCGCAATTTCATCGATGGCACGTTGGGGATCAGCTACTCG
>JBPOHR010000002.1:0-8009 GCA_052035325.1 Patescibacteria group bacterium | reverse complement strand
CGTCTGACTTTAAAATTACTCCTCACGGAAACTCATCCTCACACTACTACAGGGTAGGTGAATATGTCATTGCTGGTGATCTCAACAATGATCAGATTGATGACGTCATTATTCCGGCCAAAAACTTATCGAGAACGTATGTTTTATACGGACGATCTCAATGGTCGAATATTTCTTTATCTGAGGCTGATTTGGTTGCTGATGGCTCACCTTTCTCACGCTCTGGTGAGACCTTGGCGGTTGGAGATGTTAATGGAGATGGTTACCAAGAATTAGTAGTGGGTGGTAGTTTTTGGCAAGACCGATTAGGACGGGTTGATGTTTTTGGCTTGCCACATGGCACACAGATATCTACTACTATTGATGCAATTGATCACATACGGGAGACACAGGTGACTGGAGTGGCAGCAGATTCTTCTGGATTAGGTGGTGTGGAGTCTTCACTTGATGGAGGTGCTTGGACACAGTGCACTGCCAGCGACGGAGCGTTTGATTCAGGCAGTGAGCGTTTTACCTGTGCATTTTCGTCTGATTTGTCAGAGGGGGGTCACCAAGTTCGTGTCAGAAGTTATTCAGGTTTTGATGTTCGTGGACCAACGAACTCGTATGCAGTGGCAAACTTTATCTATGATATCCAATCTCCATTGATCACTTGGACAGCAACAAATGGTCAGTTGTATACATTTGATACTGCCCAATCTGATTATGCGTTTTCCACATCAACGTTACCGAGTTTCACATTTAGCACAGCAGATCATTCCGCGATGGATATTGCCAAGTATCAGCTCTTCGTAAATCAACAGTTATATATGGATACTATTGACCCAAATAAACCTGTCGACCGAGATTATCGGGAAGATGATGAGCGCAAGACATCGTATAGCTCAAACCAGATTACCGTTACTCCCAAAGCAGAGCATTTACGCTTGCCTGACCACACGGCAGTTAAGTGGTCTGTACGTGTGGTTGATAAGGCAGGGAATGTCACCAGCACAGGTGAGAAGGTACTACTGATTAACACACTTGAAGCCAACTTCTCCCATTTGTTTTTTCCACTAACAATCGAGAGTATAGGGAGTAAAAAGGTTGCATTGACGTCGTTTTACAACCAACGACCACTAGGTACCGTGAGTTTCAAAACAGACCCACGGACAATTTCTGGTATTACAACAGTGGGATCAAAAGTAACGCTGCAGGTTGAAAAGCAAGACGCTGAAGGACGCTTTCAGCCATTGTTCACGCAACACGCAAATGCGGATATTGAATCAAGATATTCGCTGTTTTTCCCGGTTGATTTGCAAAAAGGTACATACAGACTGTCTGTATCAGTGGTCAATCAACAACAGGACTATGTTGAGTTGCCATCTTTTTTGTTGAAAATTTCCGGCAGCTAACTTTACCGAGCCGCATTTGGTGAGGTTTGATGAATGCCCATTTTCTAGGCATACATATTTGAGAAATAACCAGATTACTGCTATACTTATAGGTCTTATGGGAAAAGTTCAAGAACACAAGCGATCAGCCAAATCAAAGCGACAAGACGATTTTTCGTCACATTCGCCAAAATTAGCACCTGACCAAATTGAAATTGAGGGTGAAGTGTTAGAGTGTTTACCCAATACCATGTTTCGGATTAAGGTAACTCAGAGTCTAGCAACACAATTGATTGGTCGAACCTTGCTTGGTACGCTCGCTGGCAAGATGCGTTTGTTCAGAATTCGTGTTCTGCCTGGTGATGGTGTGAAGGGTTATGTCAGTAAATATGACCTCGAAAAGTGTAAAATAACGTATAGATCAACCCAAAAGCGTTCGCAGTCAGTTTAGTGGTTGCCGAAATGCACCTCTTGTTGTATATTTCAGGTCTGGCAATTACATAACTGCAGTTACCAGAGTAAACATGAAAGTTCGTACTTCTATCAAAACCATGTGCATCAACTGCAAAATGCTCAAACGCAGAGGTGTACTTCGCGTAGTCTGTATCAACCCTAAACACAAGCAACGTCAAGGGTAACCCAGGAACACTCATGCCACGTCTCGCCGGTATCGACATCCCAGATCACAAAAAAGTTCGCTTCTCACTGCGCTATATTTATGGCGTTGGTGCAAAGTTGGCGGATGATACTCTGCGTGATGCTCAAGTTGATCCTGACAAACGCGCCCGTGACTTGACTGCAGACGAAATTAATCGAATTCAGCGTATTCTAGAAAAATTTAATCTTGAAGGTAACCTTCGTCGTCTCGTGAACGAGAACATTGATCGTCTCAAGCGTATTAAGTCCTATCGTGGTAGTCGTCATGCTGCTGGCTTGCCAGCACGTGGTCAACGTACTCGCTCAAATGCCCGTACAAAACGTGGTGCAAAGCGCACAGTAGGATCTCTAACCAAGGAAATGGCAGCCAAGCTCGACGCAGCCAAGGCCTAAATTGCGCATCTAAGGAAACTATATGGCACAAGCTCAAAAAGCTGCACCAACTGCTCGCAAAACCCCCGCCCGGGTGGTTGCTCGCGGTCGTATGTATGTGACTGCTACATTCAACAGTACTCTCGTCAGTATCACTGATGAAACGGGTAACGTCTTATGTTGGTCATCGACAGGTGAGGCTGGTTTTACTGGTTCACGCAAGTCGACTCCTTATGCTGCTACGATTACAATTGAAAACGCGATTGCCAAAGCTCGTAACTTTGGTGTCAGTAATCTTGATATTTACATCAAGGGTCCTGGACCCGGTCGTGACGTGGCACTTCGAGTGCTACGAGCTCAGGGTATGCGCGTTGGCATGATTGCTGATATGACTCCGGTACCACACAATGGCACCAAACCACGTAAGGCAAAACACAACAGGTAATTTATGGCACGCTACATCGGACCCAAAAACAAGCTCGCTCGCAAAATCGGTGAAGACCTCGGTCTCAAAACCAATGCGCTTAAGGCAAACAAACGAATCGGAATTCGCCCTGGTCAACATGGTGCAAAAGGCCGACGTAAAGTCTCAGATTTTGGTACACAGTTGCGCGAGAAGCAAAAAGTGAAGTTTATCTATGGTTTGATGGAGAAACAACTTCACAAACTCTATGTTGAAGCGAGTAAGAATCCTACTGCCACAGGTGCAGCTTTACTTGGTTTGCTCGAACGTCGTCTTGATAACGTGGTCTACCGCTTGGGTTGGGCTCCTACACGGGCAGCTGCTCGTCAGTTGGTCAATCACGGTCACGTCAAAGTGAATGAACGAAAAATGGGTATTCCTTCTTATCCAGTGTTAGTTGATGACATTGTCCGCTTGGACGACAAAGCAATTGACATGCCAACGGTAGCAGCGCTTCTCAAAGAAGAAGTGACTATTCCCACTTGGTTCGAGAAGAAAGGTCCGATCGCCAAAGTAGCTCGTCTACCACAGCGTGAGGATATCCAAGAGGCAATTAACGAACAGTTAATTGTGGAATTTTATTCGAGATAAATAATTATCCAGTCACAGATTCTTTTCGCAGAAGCGAAAAGGAGGAGAAACAAGGAGAAAAAAATATGCTACACGACGTCAGTCACTATCCCACCTTCAATCCGACCTTCACGGTTGCGGAAGAGGGTGCCACTGCAGATCACGCTTTAATCGTGATTGAACCATTGGAACAAGGTTATGGTCACACACTGGGCAATTCATTGCGCAGAGTGTTATTGACTTCATTACCAGGTTTGGCAATCACCAGTATTCGTATCGATGGTATCGATCATCAATACACGACTCTGGATGGTTTAGCTGAAGACGTGTTGGAATTAATTCTGAACGTTCGTCAGGTCCGTGTGGCTAGTACTAGTGCTACAACGGGTATGCTGCGATTGAATGCCACTGGTGCTGCAGAAGTTACCGCTGCCGACATCGAAGCTGATGCTGGTCTGGAAGTCGTCAACAAAGATCTACACATTGCTACTCTCGCCAAAGGTAAGAAAATCTCCATGGAGATGACTGTCGAATCCGGTATGGGATACGCAATGGCAGGTGATCGCAAGAGTACCACCATTGGGGAAATCCCGGTTGATGCTTTGTACGCTCCTATCACCAAAGTTTCCTACAAAGTGGAAGCAACTCGCGTGGGTCGCAAAACTGACTACGACAAATTAATTCTCGATATCCAAACCGATGGAACGATTAAGCCTTTGGAAGCTGTACAACAAGCTGGTCAGATTTTATCTCGCCAATTTGCTCAAGTAGTGAGTCCCACTGCTCCAGTAGAAGAGACCCCCGTTACTGTCAGTCCAGAAGAAGCAGAAGTACTTCGCCTTACCGTTGAAGAATTAGATCTGCCGACTCGCATTGCCAACGCTCTGCGCAAGGGAGGCTTCAAAACAGTTGGTGACTTAGTTGGTGCCCCCAAACAAACTATTGCCAAAGTCAAAAACCTAGGTGAAAAGAGTGTGGATGTCATCAATGAAGCACTCGAGAAGAAAGGCGTCAGTCTCGGCGAATAACCCATGCGACACTTAGTAGCAGCCAAACACTTCAACCGTGATGCCAACCAACGCAAAATGTTGTTGCGCAATCTGTTGGTGGATTTGATTGAACACGGCCACATGACAACTACTGTCACTCGTGCCAAAGAAGTTCGTCGAATTGCTGATAAATTGATTCACAAAGCTCAGACCGACTCACTTACGAGTCGTCGAACATTACACCGTTTCTTTGGTCGTCGCGACGTGGTCAACACGCTCGTCGATCGAATTGCCCCTGTAATGATGGATCGCACTTCTGGTTTTACTCGCTTAGTAGCTGCGGGCACCCGCCGTGGCGACAACAGTGATATCGCTACCGTCTCGTTGGTAGTGATGCCTGACAGAGTAGACACCTTGAAGAGTGGTAAAACAGAGTATGTTTTGCCTGCTGCCAAGAAGGCAAAGGTAGCTAAGACTCCCGCAGCTCCCAAAGCTGAAAAAGTCAAAGCTGCCAAACCAGCTGCTCCAGCAGCTAAAAAAGCTGTTGCTAAGAAAATTACGAAGAAATCAGAGTAAGTATGATCAAAACATTCATGCAAAAACCAGCTGATGTGCAACGCGAGTGGCATGTCGTGGATGCTAAAGGTCGAATCCTTGGCCAAGTTGCCACAGAGATTGCCGTCAAACTTCTTGGCAAGAACAAGCCAACTTTTACACCTCACGTGGATAGTGGTGATTACGTTATTGTGATCAATGCTTCGCAAGTTGAAGTGACGGGTAACAAAGCGACTGACAAAATCTACTACACATATTCAGGTTATGCAGGTGGTCTGAAGAAGAAAACCTATGCTGAAGTGATGGCAAAGCATCCCGAACGCATTATTGAAAAAGCCGTTTATAATATGTTACCGGATAATACCCACCGTAGTAGTCGGATGACTCGCCTCAAAGTCTACGCTGGTGCGGAACATCCACACCAAAGTCAAGTTGGTACAACCACGGAAGCTGCCGTCCAGGCATAACTCAATATGGCTCAAAAGCTAACCAAGAAAAACACCAAAGTTCAAAAAGTCGTCAAAAAAGTGGTTGTTGCCCAACCTACTAAATCATCAGGCGTTGCTCACACTGCTAGCAATCGCGTTCAAGTGGCTTTACCTAAGGGTGAGTACGTAGAAGCAGTTGGTCGCCGCAAGGTAGCTTCAGCTCGCGTCCGCCTCTACAAGCAGCCTGGTGACTTTATCGTCAACGGGATGGCCGCAGGTCAATACTTTGCCAACATTTTGAACTCTCACGATACCTATCTCAAACCATTTGATGTGACTGAAACTCGCAACCAATTTGCCGTTTCAGTGACTGTCAGCGGTTCTGGCATTGCTTCTCAATTAATTGCTGTTCGCCATGGTGTGGCCCGTGCCCTTCTTGAGATTAGTGACACCTACCGTGTTGCTCTCAAGCAAGCTGGTTTCTTGACTCGCGATGATCGCATGAAAGAAACTCGCAAAATCGGTATGGGTGGCAAAGCTCGCCGCAGTCGCCAATCGCCGAAGCGCTAATTCTTTATGCCTTATTTGTTGGGCAGAGAACATATTCTGGTGTGTCAAGATTCATTGTTAACGACCTTTAACCTTCATAGGAATGAACCCAATTGGTTAAGAGACTTTGCAAAAAAACATGGTTTGGAGATAATTGGAGTTGGTACTACCACAGCTGTTTTTTCTCATCCTTCCCATAATGACGTAGTAGTAGGTATAGAGCATCAGCCAAAAAGAGTAAGGGATCGTTTAAAGTCAGGTGAAATATTTATTGTTCACAGAATACTTAAGTTGCTCTTCCCGAGTAATTTTCCCAGTATGTATTCAGTGTTAAATTGCAAGGAAAGAAGCGCAAGTATTAGGCAAAAAATACACCATGGACCAACAATCATAGCAGATACTTCAATTTCTGAACTAGATAGTGGGAGTAGATATCCTTTTTGCGAAGTTCGAAAAAAGCTTGGTTACTTAGGGTTACCTATATATTTTGATAACTACGAACGCAATTTTGGTTTAGCTGATGATGGTGGGGTTTATTATTTGGATGTTGCAGAGATTGTATATAGCTTAATTAATAGCCTGGATACTGATTCTTTAGTACGCAAATGCAAAGAGCTTGGATATAACGATCGAGTGACAAAGTTGGTAGAAAAAAATGTTATCAGGTTAAAACAATTATTAGCTACTGGCACTACTGTACTTTCGTAGCGCCCAATTCCAGATACGTAGACTTAGGAAGAAGAATGTTACTCCGATTAGTGTGGTAATGCCAATACTTAGACTTGGAGGAGTATTGAGGAGTACTTGGGCGGGTACAGTTATCATAAGTCCTACAGGCACAACCACAAAAAGCAGCACTCTCAGTATTTGACCATAGAGCGTCACTGGAAATTGTCCCAGTCGTGACAAATCTCGATACAGAAAAATGATGTTGTCGACATCCAGGGTCAACATAGTAATACTAGCGATCAAGATATGAAATGCAGTGAGAATAATAAAACTATTTAGGAGTAGACCAATATAGAGCAGTATTGCCAATGGAGTGAACGTTATTTGCAACGAATGGAGTAGATATGCGGCAACACCCGCAAACGGAATCAGAAACATCAGATCGTTGATATCTGGTTCTCCAGTAAGCACTCTGAACAGTGGATTAATTGGTTTAGTCAGGATTCCATCAAATGTGCCATCTCGTACAATGGCTCCAAAATTATATACGCCACGATACAGTACCTGACCGACAATATCGATACATTGATACGTAAGATAAAACACCACAATTTGTGCCGAACTGTAACCACCAACGTTGCTCACTTGTTGTTGAATCACTAATAAAAAGGTAGTCATCAAGGTGAGGCGAATTAATTTTCCAGTCAAAAACAAGATAGCTGATCCACGATTCACAAATGTCTCTTGTAGTGCATTTGCGCCGAGCATCAACCAAGTGGTGCGGTATTTATGAACCTGCTGCAGCATATGATCTGATTCCTTTACGCCAACTGATCAGACAAATGGCGTACAGTATGACACACCACCCAAGTAAGATAGCTGACTGTGTATAGATGTCTGTTGTTGGGATTATGCCTAGAAAAAGTTGAGTTTGAGCATACGACAAATATGGTAAGGGTGTGAGGCGAAAAATCTGTTGTATAAACGTGGGGAAAATATCTAATGGAAACAACTTACCAGCTGTAGCTTCGAGAATCATGAAGAAGATGAACTTCGGTCCCCATCCTTCATTTGACCAAAAACCTAACGCACCGAAGAGTAGTTGGATGCAGAAATTAAGAAAAATACCAAGCGCAACCCACAGGACAGTTAGGCCGATTATCGGCACAGAAGGCCAAACAAATTCTGGTTTATAGAGTGCTGTTAGTATTAGCAACTCGATACAAATAAAGAACACATTTCGAGCTTTGTCAGCAATTTCTTCGGTCGCAAAAAAAGCAAATAATGAAACTGGTTTGAGTAGGAGGTTGCTGAGTGAGCCAGACCAAATTCTCCCCGGCAGACCATTCAAACTGGTTGCGAGGATAGCACCTTGCAATACGCT
>JBPOHR010000020.1:0-12973 GCA_052035325.1 Patescibacteria group bacterium | reverse complement strand
GCGGCTATAGCCAAAGGCGGCAGACTGAGAAGTAAAAATGATGGTCCAGACACTGAGCGACATGATTGTCGTCAGCATTTGTCTAAATCGCCATAACAATACACTCAGTGGGTACACTAAGCCATTCGACCATGACAACTTGAGCAGTGTCAGGTATTTTTTTGTTGCATGTCTCATTTGATCGGTTGTGCCTGTGCTTGGAATACTTCGCGAATGATAGCCTCAATAGGTGGCTCTTCAATGTTCACATCTTGAACGGGGAGTTTGGTGAGGATTTTACCAGCCATTTCAGTTGCTTTTGATCGTGGTACAAGAAGTGTGACACGAGGCAATTCATAGTCTTTGACCTCACCATACTTTTCGAGTTCGGTACGGCTGACTTTTTCGGATAACACGAGTGACAGTATTTTGTTACGCGCAAATTTAGCAATAATGTCGTCAAGCTTGCCATCGAACACCTTATGACCTTTATCGATAATAATAGCTCGTTTGCACAACTCTTTGACATCTTCCATGTAATGACTGGTTAGAATGATAGTGGCTTTAAATTCACGGTTGTATTCTTTGATGAAGTCGCGGAGGGCTTTCTGCATGACGACATCAAGGCCGATAGTTGGTTCATCAAGAAATAATACTTTCGGATTGTGAAGCAGTGCCGCTATTAGCTCACACTTCATTCGTTGACCTAGGGATAGTTTGCGCACTTGAACTTTTAAGATGTCACTTACATCGAGAAGCTCAACAAGCTTGTTGAGCGTTTGGGTATATTGTGCATCGGGAATTTCGTAAATTGCTTTGTTGAGTTGGAATGTTTCAAGAGCCGGTAAGTCCCACCACAATTGGTTTTTTTGCCCCATTACCAGTGCAAATTGTTTTTGAAATGCAGCTTGTCGATCCCAAGGGTTATAGCCTAGGACGGAGATTTCACCACTGGTCGGGTATAGCAGTCCCGACAAAGTTTTAAGAGTGGTCGTTTTGCCCGCTCCATTTTGTCCGATGAAGCCCACCACTTCTCCTTGCTCAATTTCAAACGATACATCATCCACTGCTTTTACTTCCTCATATTTCCGATTCCACAATGACTTCACTGAACCCAATAGGCCTGGTTCTTTCTGATAGACCTTAAAGTATTTTTTTAGATGGTGAACAGAGATGATGGGAGTGTTGGCCATAGATAGTGTATGTATGATTATACCGAGTATTTTATGAGCTGGCAGAGGAATATTTTTTTAGTCCCTGTAGCCAGAAATGACGTTGAAGTAACCAAAAAAACAGTAGTGCTAACAGCAGCGTTACAATCCATGACAAAGTAACTCTACCCAGGAGAGTTTGCACTTGGACATATCCCATGAAAGCGGTGGGTATAAGGGTAACAGCAATAAGCTGGATGCTAGAGGGAAAAATTGTAATAGGATATTGTGCCGAGTCAGAAGCTTTGTCAAAGAACTCTAAAATTTGCTGACCTCGGGTAACAAAAAATCCACTTGTGGCATACAATGAGACCGACAAGTAGGTTAATAGTATGCCACCTACTGCCACAATCGCATATGCCGCTAAGGATACAATTGTGATGTCAGATCGTAGTAACCAGATTTGTCTGACCAACAGTGTGCCTAACGCGATTTCCAATAATAATTGATAAACCTCAGGTTTGCCGAAAAAAGTGAGAAATTGAGCTTGGACTGGCTTGGTAAGCACGAGGTCAAGTTCCCCAAGTCGAACACCTTCTTGTAGAAACATCCGCACGCCTTTCATGAACGTAATGATGCATATCATGTACTGGAAGTGAACAGTGGCAAAGAGCAACACACCTTCGGTTTGGTTCAGTCCACCGAGATTGGCCACCTGGGTATATGCTGTGGCTAGAAGTAAAAAAAGTACTGCCACATATGCTGGACCATACCATAGCTGCACAAAAAAATTGAACCGGTATGACATCGCAGCCTTCAGCGTTGCCGAAAAGATCAACCAGTAAAGTGACAGGTAGCGGTGACTAGTTGCCCACAGCGTCATATTCAGTGACCCCTTTTTTCCAAAGTAGTGCTTGGATTCCATATGCAATTACTGTCCATAGTAACAATACTCCCATGTACATATATGCCTGAGTTGTGCTATATGCCCCTAAAAGCGTTTGGATGGGAGTAAATGCTAGATGTTGAAAAGGGAAAAATGGAGATACTTGCTTGAACCAGTCTGGAAATATATAGAGAGGAACTAACATACCAGACAGTAGACGGATGAAGATGAGCACACTCCAGCGAATTGCATACGCCTCCGTAAACCAAAAATTAAGAAAGGATATACTCGATTGCAGGCTGAATGAAAAGAGATTTATGACTATCGCAAAAAGTATGAAAACAAGCACTTTCTCTACTGAAAGTGTAAGTGGAAGGCGCAAAACTAGCAGTAATGGAACGAGGCCTACAAGCTTTAGCAGTGTTTCCATGGTTGTGATAGCAAGTTGATACCAAAAGTAATACCAAAACACACTAACAGGTTTGACAAGATACTTGACCAGATTTCCCAAGCGAATATCATCATCAATATAGTAGGTATGGAAATTAGATAGACTGTATAGCAGTGCAGCAGCAAAGAAATACGTCACAGTTTGTGAGCTAGCTAGCAGACTGTTGCCACTCGCTTGACCGACCGCAGTCCAAACTAGTGCCATCAGTAGCACCATCATCGAGTACTTCATTACTTGCAGCACGAAGTCAAAACGATATTCAATTGTATCTTGGAGAGAGTTGTAAAAAATATGAAAGTACTTTTCCATCTAGTGATTCTAGCATTTCGCGATGATTAATTTGCCATGCCGCTGAACTTTTTGAGCGAAATGAAGAAGAAACGCCGAGATATCCAGGTGATAAAACATGCAAATACTACACTATAGCTAACCAACCAACCTTGAGGTCTACCGAGCAATACTTCTGCTGGGCCAGCTGCAACAACTCCAAACGGCAGAATGAAGGTCAAAATAAAGTGAGCGAAACCAGAGTATATCTGACGGGGAAACTCGTATACACTGCGAAAAGCCGGCATAATCTCATTAATGTTTTCTAATTTGTCTACCCAGAAAGCAAGGGTGCTCAACATAAACCAAATAGCGTAGATCACCATATTTGCAGCGATTAGTAACACTATTGCTACAACGAGTTGGTCAATTCGAAACTGCCACTGAAGTTTTAGTAATGAAAAAATCATCATCACCAAACCGACGAAAAAACGTGGTACGTTGCTGTAACTGTTGTGCATAGTCATAACCAAGAACTGCGGATCGAGTGGTTTGAGTAACACTTGTCCTAACGAGCCATCGAAAATCTGTTTGGTGTACATTGTCATATTGTGATAAAAGAAAGACCAAGTAAATGCATCGAGCATCGTATAGATTGACACTAATAAGCGAAGTTCTTGAGTATTCCAGCCGGCGATGGATCCAGTCACTGAGCCGATGATGTGCACGAAGAAAAAGTTAAAAAAGGTCCACATCATACTGACACCGACCCAGAAAAAAAAGTTGCTTCTGTACTCAAATAAGTACATTAAATACATCTTTCGGCATTGCCAAAAAACAGACCAATATGTATTCATTTTCGTTATCACTTAACCTCCAGCTGAACTATATCGGTGGACTGCAGATCGCCATAAGGTCCAAACACCAGCGACACCAAGAGTTAACACAATAAGTAGATAGACAATATCACTCATCTGCAGTTGCCGTGTTCCTTGCCAGAGGCTCACGGGGACTACATACACATACTGAAAAGGTAGTGTATTGATAACAGATTGTAACCATCCTGGTAGCAACGCTAGCGGTGCTAATGTTCCACCAAGTACGGAAGTGAACAACCATTTAAAGTGTTCAAGTCCTTCAGAACCTTCGAACCAAAATCCCAATAACACAATGGTAATTCCCATGAGTAACTGAAGAAAAAACGCCATCAATAACATCACGAGTCCGACACCTATTTGACTTGCGCTGAGAGAGAATGGCGCGATGGGCATAAACTGTGACACCACAAGCCAGAGTAGCAGTGTGAATGGTAGGGTGAACAAAATATATGATAATTTGTTGCCAATGACACCTATGACAATTTCCAGAAGATATGGCAAAGGTCGAGTGAGGAAATAATCAATTTTACCCTCCCTGATTTCTTGGACACGTTGGCGCTCAAAGTGTACTTCAGTGAGACTATTGAAGAGTGCGATCAATAGATAGTACTGTGCCAAACTAGCCAAGGAAATGCCGCGGATGCTATTGTGACCAGCATAAATTGATATCCATACAGTAAGTAGGACAAGAGTTGGAAAAATATCAAGAAAAAGCCACAGCACCATCTCTGTGCGATACGCTAATCCCCTGATAATATGCCGGATTAGGAGTGAGCCATATTTGTGAACAACAAATGCATGTTTTACCACACAGCTTTTTTGAGGGGTTTGCCCACTCGGAAATTGACCACGCGATGACCTTTGATGGTCTGGCGATGATCTTCTTTGCCAAAGGGTACCACCTGTTTGTCCTTCACTTTGCCTAGATAAAAAGTGCCAAACCCAGACAAAACAACCTTATCACCTTTCTTAAGAGAACGAATAACTTCATCAAACAGAGCATCAATCGATTCTTCGGCAGCTCGCTTGGTAAGATGTGCTTTTTTGGCAATAATGTTGATTAATTGTGATTTGGTCATGTCTGCATTTTCCTTGCGTACTTATTACTAAATAGCCCGATATGAAAGGCGAATCCTAAATATACCGGTACTGTACCAAAAAAGCTAGCCCCACTCCAACCATATCAAACCCTACATCACGCATGCTGGCAAATCTTCCTGGCACCCATGATTGATGCCACTCATCTCCAAGGGCATAAACCAGGCAGAATAAAATAGGGATAAACCAGTATCGCTGGGCGTTTGATCGAGAATGAGTCATGTGCCAGGCACGGGTGGCCAAAAGACTGAGGACAAAGTACTCAACGAGATGTGCAGTTTTTTTGAAAAAGAAGTCAACGGTACTGAGTTCAGCTGCGTGCCAAGAAGATCTGGCGGAAAAGAGAAAAATAATGCTAGCCCAAACCAAGACTGGACCATAGGCGATCAGCCAGTTGGAGATGGTGGACTTGGAGGCGGTCATACGAAAGGTAGCCACTGACCGTCGCCAGTAGCGTGCTACTTAGTATAGCACTTACCAGAGTTCGCAGTGGTGGCCCCGGATGTTGGGTAAGTGTAATAGTCGTTTCAGGTGATGCATATGGATGGTACGGTTGTGCGGTTAGATGGAGTGTCGCAGGGTCAGCAAATGGCACGATCTGAAACTGTGGGTTTGATGATGGTGCTTGTTCTGAATGAGCCAGGGATGCAGGTGTATCCGTCATGCGGTCATACTGTATCGAGACTAAGCCATTTGTGTCTGGTGTGCCATTTTCTGTCGAAATGGGGTTGATCAAACCTTTGGTTATGGTGTCAGTGATTTCCCAGTTTGCGCCAACCCAAATGAGAGAGCTACCAGATGAGCAACTGGCAAAGTCGGATGACAGGTAGGTTTGATGATCTGGACCGATCAACTCAAAGCTATCACCTGTATTGTTCAGCAGACTACCAGTCCAGCTAATCAGGTTTAGCCCTCGGCTAGCGAAGGTAGTACTTATATTTCGTGTTGTACCACTACGATCAATTAACTGCCAACCTGATAAATCAAGTGGAACTGGCCCTGTGTAGTCGACTTCAAGCCATTCAGTATCACCAGTGGTGCTGTTTGGACAGGCTTGGAGCTCAGAGAGGTGAAAATCAGTGATCGCGGGCAGAGAGGGAGTGGAAGCTGGAGAAGGTGAAGGACTGGGCAAGGGTGCTGGACTTGCAAGTGGGCTTGGCGATGGTGTAGGGTTTGACTGGTTTTTACTTGGTTCTGTTAAGACAAACGGTGCGGTGTTAGTCATAGTTTGGCGGGACCAACTCAAGCCGGTACTTGTTGAACTGTAGGACATGACGTCGATGATCACTTCTGTATCGTCTTTCAAAGTAACCCCATCTACAGTGTTATTCAATTTTGCGGTGGGAATATCGAATGCTAGGTACATTTGAGGTTCTAGAGTACCGGTAAGTGGCACAGCGATACTCGGAGTAGTGAGTTGATCTTCGATAGTCCAACCTGTGAGGTCAGTTGCAGTTTGACTAGGGTTAAATAGTTCTACCCACTCCAAACCAGTTGATGGATTAGGATGTACTTCAGAGATAAGTAGAGAGGCAAGAACGGGAGAAGGCCAAAGCAGCTGGATGCTAATAATAAGCAGGGTAGTGAAAAAAAGTCTCATGTTCTTGTTCTATCAGAACAAGCTGACAAAATGCCGTACACGTGCTTCTCACTAAGTAGCACGTACTAGTAATTAACGTGAAGATAGTACGTCTGCAATCCTTCATCTTTATGTTCCACACGTACATAACGGAGCTGGCCACCTCCGCATTTGATACTGCCACGATACAGTGTTCCCGTTTTAACAGCTTTGATTGTGTTATCGCCACTGGTTTTACTGACGATATCGATGCCTGTATGAGGTGCTCCACCATATGATCTAACGACTCGAGCATAGTACGTCATGCCGTATCCTTGGTTAATTTTGGCAGGATTATTAAGAGGCCATTCCCAACTGCCGTCGAAGCTGAATGGTGAATCAGGTTGGTTTTGCCAAACAGCATCAATTGGTTTGAGATAACTTGCGGGGTTGTAGTTGATGCCATTTTTGACAACTTCAAAATGTAGATGCGTGCCGGTTGAACAGGGTGAAGCACCAACGATAATCGAGGCGATTTTGTCTCCCTGATTGACTTCCCCTACTTTTGACTCATCACCTTTTCCGGCAATAATTGACTGAATTGCTTCAAGTTCGGCGAGGGTTCGTTGAAGTTGTTCTTGGTATTTTCGCTCATCATTTTGAGTCTGCTGGAGTAAGAACTGCTGTTCCGATCGTTGCTTAGCTAGGACAGACTGTTGACTTACTAGTGCACTTTTTTTTTGCTCTACTTCATATTGTTTCGTTTCTTTGCGGGCCTTTTGTTGGTCGTACGTTGATTTTTGTTCTTCTGCTTGTTGCATGGTCTCGATCGTATTCGCCTGAGTAATTTTCATAATCTGAAAATTAGTCAGAAATTGACCGAAGTTATTTGCCACAATCAACATCAATGGTGGATTTGCTCGTGCCACTTTGTATTGTTCATTTACTCGCCGAACTAGTACGGCTCCGAGATGATCCAGAGATACATCTAATCCAGTTATTCGATTGCCCAGGTCAACGATTTGGCGTTCAAGGGATGAAATTTCAGCATTCGTAGTGTCAATTTGTAGCTGTTGAACTTGAATTTGGCTGTTGAGTAAATTAATGGTACTGGTCAGTGTGATTGCTTGACCTTTGACTTCACTGATATTGCGTTCTAGGCATGCTTGTTTATCCTCATTACACCTTTTATAGGCTTCAGTATCATCACCCTTCACACACGAAGTAGCCTCACAATTTTCTGCAGCGTGTGAAAATGTCGGCACAACGCTAGTTAGAGTCGCAGCCACAATGAGATAGAACCCTAAAAGAACAATCTTTTTCACTGGAGCAGTATAGCTGGTAAGGGTGGTGACACTCAACTCGAAAAATGATCGTAAGATTGTACCTATCGTCTCATTTGTCGTTGAGCAGCAGTAAGAGCGGCGGTTGCGCCAATGCTCATTGCTATCACCATGCCGATAGCAGCCTGTAAACCGAGCACTATGTATGGTACTGGTAAGATATTGATTGAACCAAGAAAAGTCCGAATTTGAGGTGTTAGGTATAGTAGGGCGCTAAACATCGTTGTCCACCCTAAGATCGAACCGAGTAGTCCATACAACATACCCTCAACCATGAAGGGTCTTTTCACATACCATTGGGTAGCACCGATAATCCTCATCACTTGGATGGCTTGACGTTTGGCAGTGACTTTCATACCCACAATGACCATGACAATCAAAAATGATAGCCCCCCCAATACAATTGAACTAATGATACCCACCCACCGCAGTGCTTTTGTCCACATGTTGAGTGCATCGATGACATTTTGTTGATAGACGACATCATCTACACCCTCAATACCTTGCAAGTCACTTCTAATTTGACCTAAGTCAGCTGCAGTTTTTCCTGATACCTCAATACTTGCTGGTAAAATATCGGCGGTAACAAGTTCAAGTAATAATGGGTCATTTTTGTTGTCTTCTCTATATAGTTCGAGTGCTTGATCCTTGCTAACCATCTTGACATCACTGACATATGGTTTGCTTTGCATCGTTGTTTGAGCTAGCTCAATGTGTGACGGAGAGGCATCAAGGGTAAAAAATGCAATAATTTGTGGGCGCGTTTCAAAGTACTGCAAAATCCTATCCGCACCAAGCAGTACGAGAGAAAAGCTAAATGCCACAAAACACGTGAGAGTTGTCATCAAGACCGCCACAATGGTTTGGTATGGTGAGCGGCGCATGGCGGTGAGTGCAGCGGTGAGTGCGTTCATAGGGCTAAAGAGTTTCGACCTTTACCTCGACATTATCTGGTTCTTTTTTCTTGCCAAACGGTAATGAAAATTTAGGTAGCTGGAAGCGTGGTGCTTTTGTGGTTGGTTTTTCTTGTTTCATTTCCTCTTTGTGTACCAGGGGGTTGGTTTCCACCTTGACCGCTGGTTCTGATGCGACGACAACATCGGGCGTTGTCTCAGGAGTTGGTGGTGTTTTCTTGATAGTGTTGAGTTTTGCAGCTACCTTTTTGGTATCAGAGATTAAGGCACCTTTATCGAGTGTGAGAACTCGTTCTCCTTTTAACATGTCGAGTACGCTTAAGTCATGGGTGGTTAACAGGACAGTTGTCCCTAATTCATGAATTTTTTGGAGTAGTTTGGCGATGGTTTTGGTAGTTTCTTGATCAAGATTGCCTGTTGGTTCATCAGCAAAAATGACGCCTGGACCGGTGGCAAGTGCCCGAGCTATGCTAACACGCTGAGATTCGCCACCCGATAATTGACTGGGGAAGTGAAAGGCACGTTCTTCAAGTTCTACTAGCCTGAGTAGATCAGTGACTCGCTGTTCTATTTCTGGTTCAGGTTTACCAGTTATATAAAGAGGTAAGGCAATATTTTCCCAGATATTCATTTCTGGCAGAAGCTTATAGTCTTGAAAGATGACGCCAATTCGACGTCGATGGTGATGTACCTGGCCTTGCTGAATCTCGCTCAGTGGCCGGTTTTCGAAAACGATTTCACCTTCGTTTGGCACGTATTCTCTAGTCAATAATCTCATGAGCGTGGTTTTGCCGCTACCTGATCTGCCGGTAATTACCACCAACTCACCAGTGCTAATTTCAAATGACACGTCATTGACTGCTGGAGGTGTGTCGTCACCAAACCGTTTTGTGACAGACTTAAAAATAATCATCAGTACTAGGGTAGCGGTTTTTAGAAGAAAAATCTACTAGATTACTCTGCTGTTGGAGCTGTGCCTTGAGTATTAGTGATTTGGACTCGACCTACATCCATCAACCAACCAGCTTTTTGACCTTTGAATGTTTCACCCCAGACTTTAACATTCATGCCATCAAATTTATCAAGATCGGTTACGGACGAAATCATAAAGACGGTCTGTGATTCACCACCGGCACGGACCAACCGATGTGTACCTTCACCTTCTTCAGAGGTGTTTTTTTCCAGGTAACCTTCAGCACTATCTTTGAAGGTTTTTTCATCAGCTGTGCCAAAAACATCACCGTTCTTGATGGTGCCTGTGGCGACTTGAGAAATGGGAGCAGAGGTGCTGCCAAGACCCAGTGAGCTTGTTCCACCTTTTGCCATCAATTTTTGAGCACCAGCACCCGTCATGACGCCGGCAATAATGGCCACTGCCATAATAACTAACGGGAGTGAAGATTTGGTGCGAGACATAGGCTTTCCTGAAGCAGGGGTAGTGGTAGTAGATGAAGAAGTGTAGCTGAAATCAGGATTGCTCGATACAGCTGTGACCGTTGGATCCGGTGTTGCCACTGGAGTAGGTGTGTAGTCAGCGTTTGTTCCCAGATCAAGGTGCTTGATTTCAGACATGTAGCTATCTTAGTGAATTTTTGTTCAGAAGGCAATCGGTGTTTATAGTGAAGTTGGTAGCTGATTGAGTTTAATCTCTGCTAACACAAATTGATCAAGGTCACCATCGAGGACACCCGCTGTATCGGACGTTTCTATCTCGGTGCGAGTATCTTTGACCAGTTGGTATGGATGCAGGACGTAGTTGCGAATCTGATTGCCCCAGCTAGCATGTGAATGCACACCCTTGACACGCGCTAGTTCCTCTTGTTGTCGTTGCTCTTCTTGTACTGCCAGTTCTGCTTTGAGCAGTTTGAGGGCGCGTTCTTTATTCTGTGCTTGACTTCGTTCTTCGCGGCATCGAATGACGATTCCCGTTGGTAGGTGAGTGAGCTCTACAGCAGTATTTACTTTGTTGACGTTTTGGCCACCTGCCCCACCAGCTCGAGTAAAATGCCATGATAATTCATGCTCTTTGACGTCAATTTGTGTGCTGTTTGCATCAATGAGCGGCATGACTTCGACCAACGCAAAGGAGGTCTGTCTGAGGTTGTCGGCATTGAATGGACTCTGCCGGACAAGTCGGTGGGTACCGCGTTCGCCTTTCAAATAACCGTATGCAAATGGGGCATTTACTTCATAGGTAGCTTCTTTGATGCCTGCTTCTTCACCACGAGACTCACTGATAAATGTGACTTTCCAGTTTTTTCGTTCGAAGTAACGAGTTAACATTCTGCGCACCATATCCGCCCAGTCCATGGCTTCTGTACCGCCCTGACCTGAATGAATTGAGACTATGGCACCAAGTCCATCGTATGGACCACTCAAGAACTGGCTCAACTCTAGTTGATTGGCGGTTGCAGTTAGTTTTTTTTCGAGACGATGGAGTTCGTTGCTGAGCTCAATTTCACTAAAATCAGTTGCCAAATCGACCGCTGCTTGAATGTCATTTAAAATCACCTCAACACTGGTAATTTCTGCTAAGCGATTTTGTAAGCCGGACAGCTTTTGCATGACTTCTTGGGCATCTGTACGTTGCCAAAAGTTCGCTTCGAGAGTGCTCTGCTGTAAATCAGCGATGCTTTGTTGGAGCTCTACCTTCGGGGCGGCATCAACCATACCACGTGCTTTGGAAATAAGATCAGTTAACGAGGGTGTCAGGCTAAATACCATGTGCTTATTGTACGCTAGGCTGCCAAATCAAGTCAGATTCTAAACTCCCCACTCGACGTTTGCCATTGAACAGCTGGAGATCGTAGGTGGTGCCGGTAAGTCCCGCTTGTCTTGCAAGTATGACTGTTGATCGTGGCTGAAGTGGCGCATGAGCCAGTGAAAACGTGATGCTTGTTGTGTCTCCTGCTGGAACAGGGATCAAGAGGCCATATTCACTAAAATGATGTCCTCTGGTATCGGTGATGGTAGACAGTGTGTTACTTGTTAACTCAGGATTGGTGCTCTTGATGTTGGTAATCGTTGTGGTGGGCAAGGTATACAGTCGGAAATACTGGACGTAGTGTAAATGATCTGCACCTTGAGCTCCTGGCTGTTTGGACAATTCAGGACGAGCACTCGCTGAAGCAGGGTTCACATTCGTCCACGTGATACTGAGTTCTGATGTGGTAGCTGATTGCTCAGTAAGCCGTATGTCACGAGTTACCCCGGCATTTGCCTTATTAATACCGACATTAGTTTCGACAGGGAAAAGTAACAGTGTGTCTGGTTGACTGAGGTGATTTGACCAGATTGAGCCATCGACACGTAACCAACGAAGCACCTGTTGCCACTTTGGCATAGGCGAGTACAGTGTCAGGTTTCGATTTTTTATATTGCGATTGACTGTCTGCACCAACCTCGTTGCTGTCGATAGTGAGACTGTACTAAGTTGGATGCGCAGTTGAGTGGCTAGGCGGTCGATGACTGTGGCCTTGGCGGTAGAACCGGGGAAAAACTCACCACGTGCCGCAAAAATGGTGCTAAAGAGTGTGTCGCTTGACAGGTTTGTTTGATAGTCAGGAAGCGGTAGTGGACCGATTGCTGCCAAGACATCTTGCACAGTTTGGGTGTTGATGTAGACCACTAGTGCTATTCGTTCGATGCCCGCTTCTTGCAACATGGGAATCAGGGTTTGTGATGATGTAGGGACATCGGGCCACCAGTTTGCATCTGGGAGTTGCAGGCGCTGGTTGCCACTCAAAAACTCGCGATGTCCAGGTGGTGACTCAAGGCTAGTATGTACTTGTCCCGACAACGAATAAATGTCATATGTTTGCCATTCCCATTGGTGTGGGTGGGCACCAAGGACAATGACCGAGCCCAAAAAGCCACCTGTTGCTCTGAGTTCATGATGATTTTGCAGTAAGAAAACAATGCGCTGTTCGTGCTGACACACTGAGCGGTAAGTGAGATACCCGGCTACTACCACTACTACAATCAGTATAGTCAGCAGCGTCAAAGCTACACGGAGTAGCATGAACAGCTGTTTAAGATGCATGTCCCTAGTCTAACGTAATTGAGAGGATTTTGTCGCCGACCTCGATTGTTCGTAATACATCCATGCCTTTTGTTACTTTGCCAAACACCGCATGATGTCCGTCTAACCAAGGAGTCGGTCCATAGGTGATGAAAAACTGGCTACCGCCAGTGTTGGGACCAGCATTGGCCATCGACACAATACCCTCGGTGTCATGTTTTAGTCCTGGGCCAAATTCATCTGCAATCTTGTATCCAGGATCACCGGTTCCCCATTGCGCTTCTTTGCCAGGTTCTTTGGTAATGGGATCGCCCACTTGCGCCATGAAGTCCTCAATTACTCGATGAAAAACGACATTATCATAGAAGCCTGACTTGGCCAGGGTGAGAAAGTTGATAGTGGTTAAGGGAGCTTCCTTGCGATAGAG
>JBPOHR010000040.1:0-11620 GCA_052035325.1 Patescibacteria group bacterium | reverse complement strand
GCTCGACTTCAGGTATTTGCCCAGTTAGCGTGGAAACAATTAGCTGCCCTCCCCTACTCTTTTCGATTGCAGCATGTGCCTCGGGCAGAAAATGCCGCTGCTGACGCACTTTACAATCAAGCCCTTGATCAAGCGGGTTTTTAATTCCTTGTGTAACACGTTGTCATCTTTCAACCCACTACTGTTCTCCCCTATAATGGATTTGTCACAAGTTAGACTTGTGCTGCCCTATGCCTCGCCTTGTTACCCAGTTGGTTGATGAACAACCAACAGTGTTAGTGATTGCTTCACATCCCATTCCGGCTGAAATTATGGCGGGTTGGAGTCGAAGCGATGTATCTCTGGAACTTGCTACTCCCGAAAAATGTCTACAAGATGCTGACAGACTCCTAACTACCGCGTACCGAGTTCTTTTTTGGTTACCAAGTATCTTGGTGGGTGATCCTCAACTAGATCAATTAGTTAACATTGCTCGTCTTGTAGAAAAAAAACAACTTCAGTTGATAGTTGTCTCTACTCTCCACACCTCTATTACGGATACTCGACAAGAGTGGCTAGATTGGCATCAGGCAAGTCAAGATCAGTTGAGAAGCTGGCATGAATTAACAACCCTTCTTCCTCGAGTAAAATGGGTGGTTGGTCAAGATGTGATTGGCAAAAATATGCCACAATGGCAACCAAGTGTTTCAATGCTTCTTGCACTAGATCAAGCATCACTACTCGACCCACACATTTCAGTCTTTCCTCAAAAACTAAGTGGTTTTTGGAAAGCAGTTTTCTCACTTATCCTTGATCCAACCACTACCTCTTGTGTGCTACAAGGCAAACAAATATCGACAACAACCTTGCTTCAGCACCTTAAGCTGACATACAACCGTCACCATGGTCGCAGTATTAATCTAGAAACAATAGCGACCAAACTGCTGCCAATCGTGGATTTTTCGGTTATTACGTTAGCTATGACATTTGTTTCAGAAGAAGAAGTGGTGGAGTATTCGTTGGCGTCACTTCCGACATCTTTTCAAACAAATTCCACGAGTTCTTCAACCAAAAAGGCTCCAGTAACCATTCCGCCTCATCCGATGCCAAGGGTAAATTATGTGCCACCAATCAAAGCGGCTGATGCAACAACAATGCACCAACGCCAGATTGATTCCGAAGTTAAGGCGCTTTTTCAAGATCGACGCGCCGAACGAAAAGTTCAACGAACAGAGGTACTGACACAAAAGGCAAAGAAAACGATTCGAAAAACACAACATCGCAAAAAGGTCTTCTGGGGTGGTGTAGCTGCCGGAATGGCAGGTGTGGTGGTGTTGGCAATTTTTGGCCTATTTTGGGTTACCTCACAGACCGTCGAACGACAATTGGCCCAAACATTTACCCAGACAGAGTTTCAGCGCGTGATGGGTCTATCTACTGATGGTGTGGCTCCGCGAGTACCTGGCAAGTTAGCTGCTTCCATCTTGTCTGCTCAAATCAAAGCAGCAGAGCTTGTACTGGCCAGTGATGCTCTTAGCCAACCACTAGCTACAGCTCAAAGCAGCACATACCTGCACGAATTTATTGACAGCAGGAACCAGCTTGATACGTTAAGTGCGGAAATCATGGCCGCTCTCCAAAGTACTAATGGGAAAAACCAAGTTGCAGAACGAGTAGCTTCATTGGCAGGCATAAGTCACACGGCATATGAGCAGTTGGCCGAGTTTGAGACAGCATTGACGGCAATGGATTTTACTCAGTTTGAAACAGTGTCGGGCGGTATGGAGTCTCAGATGAAAACAGTCTTAAGTGAAGCAAAACGTCAGTTAACTACCGCCCAACTTCTCCAGCCGCTCTGGCCCCGCTTACTTGGTTTGGAAGGTAAGCGCACGTATGCGGTCTTATGGCAAAACTCACTCGAGTTGCGACCAACGGGTGGTTTCATTCAAGCAGTGGGTTTTGTTGATATGGATGGCGGCACAATCCAAGTTTCGCAAGTGATGAGTAGTTATCAGGTCGACCAACAACTTCCTGGTGAAGTGCTTGCTCCTGAAGATCTCAAACAATATTTGGGTGAGCAGCAATGGTTTTTCCGAGATAGTAACTGGAATGCAGATTTTGCTCGTTCAGCTATGCAGGCAAATAAATTTTTACCAAAAATTGCCAATCGTCATGTTGATGGTGTAATTGGATTAACTATTCCAAGTGTCAAAGCCATTCTTGAGGTAGTGGGGCCTCTCCACCTCCCCGATTTTCAGGAAACAGTCACCGCTGATTCTCTTGAGCAACAGATTGAGCAACACACAGCGTTGCCAACAGCAGCAAAAGGGGACTTTCAAACTGCTGTTTTATCGGCATTGCTCACCAAGCTTCATCAGGTTGATTCTACGCAGTCCCCCACTCTACTTAGGGTGCTGTCTCAGCAGCTCAACAAAGGTCAGCTGTTGGTGTTTATGACAAACGCTGATGAAGAAGCGACATTTCATACACTAGGCTGGTCTGGTGCTTTGTTACAACCACTCTGCCCCACTCAACTTAGCACCGCTCAATGTCAAATTGATGCTTTGGCTCAGGTTGAGACCAATGTTGGAGTCAATCTCGCCAATAGTACCGTCCAACGACAAGTTGCCCATTCGGTGACGTTAGGTGAAGACGGTGCGGTTCACTCACATCAAATCACTTTTACAAACGCTGCCACTACTAGAGTATGGCCACGCGGCGATTACAAAGCCTATCTTCGGTTATATTTACCCACTAACGCAATATTGGGCAGTGTTAGTATAAATAACCAAAAAATGCCATCTGAATCGGTTACAAACCAAACAGACAAAAACAATCAAGTGTGGGGTTTCCCTGTTACGGTTCCGATCAAACAACAAACGGTTGTCATGGTTACATATACCACTCCCCTACCCCGTATGGTGTATGACACCACTTCAGGTGCCTTTTCATACGGATTGTATAGCCAGTATCAACCGGGCGTAGATCCAGTAATTACAACCAGCACGATTCATTTTCCTGCCAGCTGGTCACCAGCTTTGGTTGCCCCAACCGCATCAGTCAGTACTGATCAACTTCAGTTTATTTCCAATCCAGCGCTCCAGACTTTGCAGGCAGTACAGTTTGATATTCAAGAATAGAGAATATTTTCCACATTTTCATACGCCAACACTATTTGTTTTGAAAAATATATCCAACGAATATTGAGTTACAATCTGTTTTTGTTAGAAATCTGTCTACAATGTGGGGAAAAGCATTGATGTATCAATCTCGACACGTGAAAAGTTGAAAAATAGCACGATGTATGAGCAAAGATAGACTTTGCCACTCTTGATTGCAATAGACAACTACCTCTGCTATACTCCACGCTCTGATCTATGACCAAAAGCCACACCTTTTCCGCACAAGCCCGTACTCTGGTAGGGAAGAAAGTCAAACAACTTCGCTCCCAGAACTTGGTTCCTGCCAACGTCATTAATGGGGGAGAAACATCCGTTGCGATAAGTTTTCCATTCCAAGAGTTTGTGAAGTTGTATCGACAAGTAGGGGATACTGGATTGGTGTATCTCGAGATTGAAGGGGAGAAGAAACCTCGTCCAGTGTTGGTTGAGGATGCGGCAGTAGATCCGCTGACCGGCTTGGTTACTCATGTAGTATTTAAGCAGGTTAATCTTAAAGAAAAAATTGAAGCTGAAGTGCCTATTGAAGTGGTGGGTGAAGCAGATATCGCCAATGCAGTTGTGTTGACGGTGGCTAACTCAGTCGATGTAGAAGCTTTACCAACTGATTTGCCCGAGAAGTTTGTTGTTGATATATCAACCCTAACCGAAATAGGTCAATCAATTACCTTTGCTCAACTCGAGTTTGATAGTTCAAAGATTACGCTGAAAATTGAAGAAGAAGAGATGAACAACCCAATCGTGCTTGTCCAAGAAGTGAAAGAAGAGGTTGAAGAAGCTCCAGCTGAAGAAGTTGCTGCAGAAGGTGACACAGCTACTGCGGGCGAAACAGCTGACAATGCGGAATCGACTGATGGGGCAACGACTGAAGAAGAGAAAAAGTCAGAGTAAGCAACTAATTCCTAATGATATTAAGAAAGCCGCTCTGACGAGCGGCTTTTTTGTAGACAATGAGCTTTGGACAAGTTCTACTCAATATAAAAACTAGCGGAGGAGGGGAGAGTTGGGATCGATGTTTTCAAAGCGGGACAAGAACATTGCCGCTTCAGTAGCGGCACCAAGATGTTGAGCGAGCGCCGCTGCATTCCAGAGTAAATCTCGGTGAGATGGTTGTTGATCAAGCAGGCGAGTGGTGAGAGTGAGCTGATAGGAATATAGGGCGTTATTGGGATCGACTACTGGCATTTGAGCGGGAAGAGGAGAGTGTAGTGAAAGCCAGGATATATAGACAATGCTGATGACAATAGTGATTAGACAGGCAGCCTTGAGAAGTGTGCCAAATCGAGCTTCGATTAGGCTAACAAGAGTAGGGGAGAGCCGGAAAAAAAGATAAACAAGAAAAAAAGGAAAGCCGACAAGACGAAGCATCCCGATATTATACGAGATTATGCCACACTAGAGTAGCGCTCAAGAGCAAGTGGTTGGGTGCTATCTGGGTGTAGTTCATGCCACACCGCTTCAGTGACAAAAGGTACAAAAGGATGAAGGAGTTTGAGCCACGTTTCGAGACCATGACGAAGCAGAGCAGGGGAGAGAGTGCCAGCTTTGGTTTGCTCAATTGCTTCATCGCAGAACCAATGCCAAAACTCGTTGTACGCTGTCTCGGCGGCTAAGCCAATTTTGAGATCACGCAATTCTTGATCGAGAATACGAGCGGTTTCGTCAAGTTTGGCGGTGAACGTTGAATCAGGCTCACCAGTGGATTGAGATACTTCAAGTTGCTGTACATAGCGAGCGGCATTCCAGACTTTATTGGTGAAGTTGCGCATGGCTTTGAAGTCCCCCTCACTTACCGATTTATCGAGTCCTGGTGTTGAACGAATAATGAGCGCCAGTCGCAAAGCATCAGCTCCATATTTCTCAATTACCTCAAGTGGATTAACTACGTTTCCCTTACTTTTACTCATTTTTTGACCTTTAGCGTCACGCACGAGGCCATGTAGATACACATGCGTGAACGGCGTTCGGTCGGTTATGTAGTAACCGAGTAGTAGCATCCTCATTACCCAAAAAGGCAGAATGTCGTAGCCTGTTTCCATGACTGATGTGGGGTAGAAGCGAGTAAAATCAGCGTTATTGTCTCGAGTAGTTTGTAGGGTGACGACCGGCCATTGACCGGAGCTAAACCAAGTGTCGAATGTGTCTGTCTCTGGTAAGTACTTGGTTGTGTCCACTGGTTCTGAAACTTCGAACTCAACTGACTCATCAGCGTACACTTGTTGGAGACCAGCCTTGATGTCGGTCAATGTATGACCGACGGCCAGTTGACTTGCCAAGGTGCCAGAAGTATAGGTCCCTGCTGCGTCGATAAACGATACGATGATGTGATCTTCATTGCCTTCAGTTGGATACCAGACAGGAATGGTAATGCCCCAGACTATTTGACGGCTCAGATTCCAGTCACGCAGATTAATTAGCCAGTGGCGCAATATTTTGTCATAACCGGCGCCCAGTACGGTAAAATCGCCCTCATCCATGCCATGGAGTACTCGTTGGGTGAGTGGTTGTACCTTGAGGAAAAACTGCGCTCGTAGAAGGGGTTCAATGACCCGACCACAGCGGTAACAAGTACCGACGCGATGGGCATACTTTAGATCGGTTCGATCTTCATCAAGCAGACCTTTTAAGCGGAGGATTTCAACTGCTTTTTCTCGAGCAGCAGCGACCTTTAGTCCGGCCAACTCACCTCCAGAGGCAACAATTTTGCCATCAAAACCAATTGCTGTTTCAATGGGCAAGTTGTGCTTTTTGGCGACAGCAAAATCATTTGGATCGTGAGCAGGTGTTAATTTGACAATCCCGGTGCCAAAAGCAGGGTCTACAAATTCGTCGCCAATAATCGGCATTTCTGCACCGGTCAAGGGATTAAGGACAATTTGGCCGATCAGGTCGCGATGCTTGGAGTCAGTGGGATTGACTGCCAAGTGGGTATCCACAAAAATCGGCTCTGGTCTGACGGTTGCGACTTCTACAAACTCGCCAGGACGGTCTTTTAGTGGATACTTCACGTAAAAAAGCGTATCGACACGGTCGACATAGTTCACTTCAAGCTCCGAATAACTTGTCCCACAGTGTGTGCAGTAGTTGACGAGCTGTTTATCTCGATAAATGAGCTTGTCTTGATGTAATTTGGCAAACGTGGCAAGGACTTTGGCCTTGATGTCGTCATTGAGGGTAAATCGAAAGCGACTCCAGTCCGCACTTGCGCCAAGTTTTTTCATCTGTTCAACAGCCACACCCGAGTTTTCGTCGACGTATTGAGCAATTGCCGCATACAAATCTTGACGGTTGAAGTCAAACCGACTTTTTCCTTGTTTTTGGAGTTTTTTTTCAAAGACAAACTGGGTTTCGATGCCCGCATGATCGGTCCCCGGAATCCAGACCGTGTCATCACCGCGCATCCGGTGGAATCTAATCAAGGTATCTTCTAGAGCGATAAACATTGCGTGACCCACATGCAGGGGATCATTTGCATTGGGCGGAGGCATGATGATGGAAAAAGGGGTCTGTTGTGCAGTCGTAGCATTTGAACCATCGGGCACAGCAGTGCTGTGAGCCCGGTCTGGGTTGCCAATCTCGGCAGCCTCCCATCGCTGAGCAACTGCTGGTTCATGCTGAAGGTGGTCGTATCGCGAATCCATCAGGTAATTATACAGGGAAAGGAGTTACTATGCGTAAACAGCTGCGGGCTGGTTCTCTATTTTGTTTTTACTTCGTACGGATAGACGAGAATTTTTCGCGCGGCGGATCTCGTCCGACATTCCACAGAAAACTCTTGCCATTTTATTTCGGAGCACAACTCCGCTTGGTGATGTGGTTTGGGCTAACAAGTCGGTTCTTGTAGTAGCGATTGCCTCAACAAGACTACTACTTAGGGAATCAGCGACACCTGGTTTGGTAAAAAATATGGCTGCTATTCCAGAAAATCTTTCTAGTACGTCATCATCCGGTAAAATAGTCGTGTTGGAGTCTGTGTGAATAATCAGTTCTATTTTGTTAGCCCAATTAATTAGTGCTTGCCCAATTATGGCTGAAACAGCATTTAGTCTTCCTACGTCTTCTGGAACAGGTAATTGTGCTTTAACAGCATCAAAAAATTGAATCCAACTACTCAAATATTTGGTTTCGCTTTGATTCATATGTACCAAATATGTATGATGAGTTGGGTGTGTGCAAGAGATACATACATATCAAACGCGTACAAAAAATACTTTTTAAGAGGAAAAGCTGACAAAAAAGGGAAATACCTACACACCTTGTCGATACTTGGCTGACCACGGGATATAGTTGGACGAAAAGGTGTCTTCGCGAAGTATGTTGCCGTTTTTATCCTTGATAACATTGGTAAAACTGGTCTTAATGCCGCTTGCGGACCAGTCTATTTGCACGAGTTTGCCCGGCGGAAGGGTGGGATCGGGGATGTATTGAGCAGCTGGCGGACCGCGGAAGTCCCACGATTTATAGTCTTTGATCTCTGTGGTGCGACCATCAGATGTCCCGTAGAGTTCTACCTTCATATAGAGATTCTTGATATCTGTCTCGGTATGAATCAAGATCGCGTGGTTCGTGTCATTGATAAATCGCAAATCAACACCTCCCGAATACACAGTCGCATCAAAGCCAGGTTGGTGGTTTAATTCGTAGTAACTGACTCGGTAACTATGTGGTTTGCGCTTGGTAATCTTAACGCCGCTATCAAGTAGAGCACGGAATAAAGTAGTGCTGACTTGGCAGACGCCACCACCGTCACCTAGGACAGTTTGACCACCTTTGATCACGTAGGCGGGTTGATAACCAGTAGCTGCAGAGACGTCGCCCAGACCTTTATTGAACGAGAACTCCTCGCCAGGTTTAACGATCGTATTGTTGATTCGATTTGCCGTGAGTTCCACATTATGAATTCGACTGGGGATCGAATGAAAAAACTCACTATCACCAAAGCCAATTAATTCTTTAATGCCCAGATCATTGGTGCTTTCCAGCGTGATCGTCGGGTTGGTGGTAGAAACAGGCAAGGTGCGGTCCACAATCGCTTTGGTGGGCGATGTCTCAACACTGGTGAGAAGTGCTGGCAACTCTGTAAGGAATGCCTCTTGGTTGAAACGCAAACCTAGCCGAGGTGGCGTAAACGCACTGACCTTGAGTGAATTTTTGTCATACTCAAATGTTGCATCTTGTGAGTTTCGGTTAATTCGTTGTGTCCAGGATGCAAATAATTCTGCTGTTCTTGCTTGATTGATGCCTGCTTGGAAACCCAGCAGGGTCACCAAGTCTTGATCAGACACTTTTAACGAAAAATCGCTTGAAGTGAGATTGAGTTGTTTGCCAACCAGATTCTTGGCACGTTCAAGCAGTTGCGCTTGTTGTTCTGTTGTCAGGGTTGGATCTTGAGCGGCGAGTGGCGCCTCAATCGAGAGAGTGGGGGAACTTGGATCGAGATTGGCGAGAGCCGTCTCGATGGTGGTTTTGAGTTGTGTCTGATCGATACGCCGACTTGCAGAAGCTGAACTCAGCTTTATCGTTGCGGGTGAACCCGATTGGTTTAGAGACAGGGAAGCGGGGGTACCAGGTTCATCAAATTGGTTACTAACAGTGGTCACAAATTGTGAAAGCTGATCATCATTGACTACCAGAGGTGATCGAGCAGCAATTGGTGTATTTGTAAGTTGTAAGACAGCCAATAACCGTGTGGGGTAGGGGAGAGCACTTTGCGCCTGTTGGGCGCGCGCAACACCCTGTTCACGGTCAAACACAATACCGAGTTCAGCACTTCGCGAGCTAGCACTTGCAGAGGCGAGGGTAACTGTGACAGTCTGGAGTTGGCTAGGTTCCGCGCTGCCGGCTCGGCTGATGGCTTCATCAAGTGTCAAGTTGCCAACTGAAGTGGCATCGACGGTGACTCCAGGGAAAAAGTGCGATTTGTAGAAGTACCATTGTTGCCACACACCCAAAAGACCAACAAAAAGACAACCAACCGCAAGGATATTGAGGAGTATTAATGCCTTGGCGCGGTTTTCCTCATCCTCAAATCCCCATTGAAAATGTGATAAAAAATGATGCGGTTTGGAGTGTTGAGGAATCATGAGGAAGTAGGTATGCTCATAGCAGACGAATAGTCCAGAAGCGTATTATACTGATAACTACCTAATAAGTTCATGCCCAATCAACCTCTACCCACCCCAACCCCTCCGCCTGCATCACCGATCGTGCAGCCGACGCCTCCGGTTAAGCCTGTGCAGCCCCTTAAGCCGCTGCCCATGCCTCCCTCTCCTCAAACTGCTACAACACCTCAAGTGGTGACCACTCCGGTCAAGCCATTACCTGTTCCACCCGCCGTTGGACCTACTCCGGGTCCGAGTATGATGCCGCCCTCTGGTATGGCTAAACCTGTTTCACCATCAGCACCTCCTGTATCCCCGGTACCTCCGACGCCGCCGAATCTATCAACTCCGCCCGCATCTTCAGTTCCACCTTCCTTACCTCGTCCTCCTCAGGTTGGTGGCGGCTCATTGCCGCCTCGCCCACCCGCTCAGTCACCTTCTAAACCTCCAACTACTCCAGGTTCGGCGCCAAAGCAAGCCGCGGTGCAGAAGTCACCCTTGCGCTTTTTGCCCATCATTCTTGCCGCTGTGGGCATCATTGGTGTGCTAATTTTTGTCATTAGTCGTTTGATGGGTGGTCTATTTACCTCAACACCATCTCCCGACACTACAACTGCTACACCCACCCGCACACAAGTCTCTGGTAAGCAAACAACGTTGACGTATTGGGGACTATGGGAATCTAACGCTGTTCTTGATCAGGTCTTCAAAGACTACGAGAAAGCAAACCCCAACATCAAAATTAATTACATTCAACAATCTCACAAGGATTACCGCGAGCGGCTTCAGACGGCAATTCAATCGGGATCTGGCCCCGATATTTTTCGGTTCCATGCATCCTGGGTGCCGATGCTGCGCACGGATTTAGCCACCATGCCTAGTTCAGTGTATTCGTTGAGCGATTTTCAGCGAATTTTTTACCCAGTTGCTGCTAAACAGCTAACTTTGAATGGACAGTTGGTTGGTGTGCCTTTGATGTATGACGGTTTAGCGTTGTACTACAACGTTGATATGTTGCGAGTTGCCAATGCTCAAGCTCCCACAACTTGGGCAGATCTCAAGACACTGGCGAGCCAATTAACGGTTCGTTCTGGCACCCAGATTCAGCGTGGTGGTTTGGCCATCGGTAACACCAGTAATGTTGAACACTTTAGCGATATTTTAGGCTTACTGTTACTCCAAAATGGTGCGGATCCACTGAATCCAACCGGCAAGGCTGCCGAAGACGCATTGGCTTTCTACACTGCTTTCTATAAGACAGACAAGGTTTGGAGTGAAGCGTTGCCAAACTCGACCACGGCATTTGCTCGAGGTGATGTGGCAATGATGTTTGCTCCTTCTTGGAGAGTTTTTGAAATTAAATCAATGAATCCGGACCTCAATTTTGCGATTGCGCCGGTGCCAAAACTGGGTGACAAAGAAATCAGTTGGGCTAGTTACTGGGCAGAAGGTGTGAATACCAAGAGCGCGAACAAAGATGAGTCTTGGAAATTACTCAAGTATATGAGCTCACCAGAGGTGATGAAAAAAATGCACTCTGATCAGTCGAGCGTACGGGCATTTGGCGAAGTGTATAGCCGAACCGATCTGGCAAATGAACTTGCAACCCAACCATTGGTAGTGCCATTCTTGACCGATGCGCCTAAAGCACAGGACAGTTACTTAAATTCATTTACCCATGACAATGGCATTAATGATCAAATCATCAAGTACTACGCTGATGCGATAAATGCAGTCAATCAGAGTACTTCTCCGGCTGATGCGCTGAAAACGGTAGCGCAAGGTGTAATGCAAGTCCTCCGACAATTTGGTGTTGCTACGAGCACGAGTGCGGGTGCTGCCAGCACAGGAACCACGCGCTAATACAGGAATTGTTCGCTCACTGCTAGATTGGTGATCGTTTGGCGATACAATAGCGCCAATGAGTGTTCAAACATTTTCGACTTTTTCTCTGGATGCTGCAGTGATGTTGACGTTGGCGTACTGTGATCAATTTCATTACGCATTAACCTCCACAGAACTCTGGAAACGACTACCCGCACGACTGACAGATGATGTCACCTTTCCAAATTGTACGGAGCAAGAAATGATGGAAGTGGTGGAGCGGTTGGTGGAGCGAGGCTTTGTTTGGACTACTGTACTAGCAGGGACGAAGTATTTTTTTCTTCATACGGATTCAAATCCGGAGGTGCGGCTCGCTCGCCAGCGAGCCGCACACCAAGCCAGTCCGGAGCTACAGCGATTAACCACATGGTTGCAACGCATCCCTTGGTTGGAGGCCGTCGCACTAACCGGTTCACTAGCCCTCGATCAAGCCAAACCAGCCGATGATATCGATTTGCTCCTGGTGACAAAACCTGG
>JBPOHR010000022.1:0-2843 GCA_052035325.1 Patescibacteria group bacterium | reverse complement strand
GAACATGTGTCAGAGGCTTTTTCTCCATCGTCGTCAGTCACTTTCAATTTGAGTGTATATTCGCCGGCGCGTTCGAATGTGACTGTTTGATTTGTGTCAGTTTTGTCAAAATCATCAATACGTGATGTTTCTCCACTCCATTTTATTTTGTATGGGGACATTCCTCCGTCAACATCAGCGGTGATTGTAATATTTTCACCGACTTCTACAGTACTATCTGATAGGCGACATTGTGCGGATAATTCATCGTCACTGCCCAAGTTATCGAACTCATCTTCAGTGAAAGTATTCTCGATAATACCGAGTGCTTCAATACATGCATTAACTCCCGTGACGATTTTATTTGTGATTGTGGTAGCAATTTGTTCAAAACCAGCTGGGCGGTAATGAACACCATCGTTAGAGAAACCACTAAAATCAACTACTTCAATAAACATGTTTTCAGAAGCGATTGTATCAATACCTTGATGATATATAGCAAGGGGGCTGGATGCATTTGAAGGTGTAGCTGGTTTTGCTACGATAACAGCCGCTCCAGGAGCTTTTTCATTGATGTCTTTTAATAAGGTCTTTAGTTCGGCGACTTTGGCAGTGGCTTGGGCATTAGAAATTGCTGTACGATTGTCGAGCGAAACCCACATATCGTTGCTACCAACCATAACCACAACTACGTTTGGGTTATATTGCTCTAGAGTGCCAGCATTAACACGAGCTTGTAATTGTGCAATACCTTTACCTGGATATCCTTCGTGTTCACAATCTGACATAAGTGACGACGCATCACACTGAGACCCAACAAAATCAACGTTAAAACCATTTGTTACTAGTTTATCTTTGAGAACTTTTCTGTACCCAATTCCATTTGGTGATACTGCGCCTGCAGGGTTACCAGTACCGGCTGTATTGGAATCTCCCATTAACATAATACGCAGATTCTTAGGGCCCGTACCTTCTGCAAAGGCTGGACAGAATGCATTTTTATCGAACAAATCATCAATATTTGGGATATTTGCCAGAGCATCTTTTGCTGCGTGCGCTGCTTCCCATGCTGCCATTTCCGCATTAGTGACAAAACGTCCCATACCACTCTCAAAGCGCGAGCCACCATTTGGAATTTTCCAGATATAAGCACCTTCTGGCACAATACCAACTACTTGAATACCTGATCCATACGAACTACCTGGTTTTGAAAAACGATAGTGAGGACGCATACCGTTATGAGTGTCACCACTGAAACGCCCAGTTTCTATTTTGATATTTCCAGCATCAAGCAAATCGGTGCGATAGACACGACCACTGAGTGAAGACGGGAGGAGGGTGACTGCTTTACCATCACTATCTGATGTTGGTTTCCATAGGAAAGTTTCACTTGGAGAGTTAGACTCCTCTCCTTCAGAATTCATGATTGCTATACACAACCCCTCCTTTCCTTCGTTAGCTTTTTGTTCGTAATAAGCATCGGTACGATGAACACGGAGGCGTGCATCTTTTAACCTCAATTCTTCTTTTAATTCATCAATAGATTTCGATATACATTCTTGAGCTTGTTGCTGTGCTTGCTGTTGAGAAGCTTTTTCTTGTTCATCAGCATACATACCACCAACTATAAGACCAGCACCTATAAGACCTACACCAAGAGTGGCTGGACCAAGGGCGAGACCGATAGCTACAACACCAACCACTTTTAATCCATCGCTCAACCAACCGGCATGCGCTTGAGTTGGAGCACCACCTAATACACTGATAATTAATAATACACTTACTAATTTTTTAATCTTATTCATACAAGGTATTATACCCTGTCTTTTTAAAAATTACTTAGTCTTTAACCACACGTAGATGTCTTCGAGGGCGCGCACCGCGTCACCGGCTGCGATGTTGTTTTGATGGTATAAAATGTTGGTGCAATCTCCGGCTGCCCATATACCGTCGATTGATGTTCGTTGATTCCATGGATCTATAATAACTGTGCCGTGTTCGTTGGTTGCGACGAGATCCTTCACAAAGCCAATTGCAGGAACAGCTCCAATTTCAATAAAAATACCTCCAATTGACATTGTGGATGTCTCGCCGGTTTTATTATTTCTATATGTAAAGCCATTTACCATGAAATCACCGTGTATTTCTGTGACTTCAGTATTGGTAATGATTTTGAAATTTGGGTTTTTCTGAAGCGTCTCTACTGTGCCGGGGTCTGCGCGGAATTCGTCACGTCGATGTATAAGTGTAACTGTTTTTGCGTAAGCAAGTAATTGCGCTGCGCTTTCAAAGGCCGAATTTCCACCACCAAGCACCACTACATCTCGATCACGGAAAAGTGGACCATCACATGATGCACAATAGGTGAGACCTTTGTGTTCGAATTTATCTGCGTTTACTGCCTCGATTTTGCGTCGATTGGAGCCAGTGGCAACGAGTACTGTTTTTGCTTCGTATGAATCCTTCGAGGTACTTACTACAAAATGAGAATCTTTTTTCTGAACTCGATCAACGCGTTTGCCTGTTACGATTGTTACGAAATCACCTGCGTATGCACGTGCATGGGCTTCAAATTTTTTGGCCAATTCAAAACCAGGAATTTTGATTTCACCAATCCAATTTTCGATTCCGTCAGATACGATGCTTTGTCCTCCGAATGTTTCCGTAATGAGAAGAGTTTTTAATTGTTTTCGCGCCGCGTATACCGTCGCTGCCGTTCCTGCTGGCCCGCCACCAATAATTATGAGATCGTAAATCATGAAGATTATACTATCATATCTCCGCCTTCAGCAAAACCAAGACCTCGAATTTTTAAAAGTCTGGTTGAGCATCAACACAAAACGCACATTCATTTCTGAACGTGC
>JBPOHR010000012.1:0-7112 GCA_052035325.1 Patescibacteria group bacterium | reverse complement strand
GTTGAGGACTGCCAACACAACTACAACTGGTCTTTTCTATATGCAATATCCAACCGAAAAAGCAGAAGGTCCATTTGCTCAGTATGTGGCAGATGGGAAAATAGTGACGGAGTTTGCCAGAGCTCATCCAAATATTGTCCTTAAACACCTTCGAGGGGGAACTGGTCCAGACGCATACTATGTGGATGCATATATGAGTGTCTCATATAAAAATCTAGATAACTGACAGTAATTGAATTATCGTCTGGTTCCAAGCTGGCAATTCTGAACGAATTATATTTAAAGTTACTCGCAAAACACCTCGAGAATCTAAGCTTGTCGTATCTATAACTGCTGTTGCACGTTGCCTTAATGCGTTCACACTGATATCTGCTTTAGGATATGTTGCTGCGAATCTGATTCTATCGGCATTCATCCGGTGTTGATTTGCACTACGATATTCCTCAAGAGTTTTCTCTTTCCAGTGCGAAAATTCCTTCCTTTTTTTCTTTGGTTGTTCTTTAAGTCGACTCGAATCGAGGAGGCATTTAATTGTTTCTTCTGAAGTGAATCCGATTGGAGGTCCAATGCTCGCAGTTTTTAATTCGCGAATTACTACTCTCATGGCAGAGTTTTCGATATCAACATCAAGTAACAATCGTAGAAATGACCTTTTTTCATCATTGATAACTGTCCCATCGCTTGACAGAACATCATCCAGAATGATTGCTATTTTTCCTTCGAGTGTGATGCCATGCCTACCACTTTTCGTCTGATCAAGCGTAGTTAATTTTTGAAGTGTTAACAGGTCTGGTAGTTTATCCCATGGATAAGGTGTTTGTTTTCCGTAAACACTGGCAGACGCATTAAATGCATGCAAGGTTGCTTCTGAAGCTGGGTAGGGTAACAGTAGGTAACTGCTTAATTGTGCAGAAATTTCTGCTAAATCTCTTATTGTTGGATTACCATTTTCGTCCAAAGTAAAATACATATCAGCAAAGGCTGACCATATATTTTCTTGTACTCCAATGGGGATAGTTCTTGACTCCCATTCTGATGAGTAACCACTTGATTGAAGCTGAGTTCGAAAAAAAACACTATAGTGTGATGCGATAGCCCGTCTAATTCGTCCAGAGCCTGTTGAATCAAGATGAAGTAGCGTTCGAAGATGAGATTCTAAAGTGCTCGCGCCTGTTCCAGGTAAGGTACCAGTTATAGCTATAACCAAAAAAGGTAGTGGATTATTTTTCTCAATGATAGCTTGTATTTCGGCTTGATTTTTCCTCAAGACATCATCGACTTCTGTAGGTTTTCCCATGCAATGGCATTATCTGTAATCATTGTATTAAATCAACTACTAAACGCTTGTGGTTCTTTTCAAACTCGCTACAATGTCCTCATCATGATAAAAAGCATTTTCCATTTCCAGAAATCATATTCAACGGCATGCTAGGGTGTATTTTTCTTGCCGATATTTAGAACCTACCCAGAAAGCATCCCATGCCTGACATTATTTTTGATCTTATAAAACAAGAGGAAACTCGCCAAAAGGAAAAGCTTGGTTTGATTCCCTCTGAAAACCATATCTCGCCCGAGGTCTCCAGCGTCCTCAGCACCTGCCTCAACAGCAAGTACTCGGAAGGGTATCCCAACCGACGCTACTATGAAGGCAACCAAATTATTGATCAGGTTGAGATTTTGGCTCAAGAGCGATTAAAGAAATTATTTAATGTGCCGTATGTCAACGTGCAGCCATACTCAGGCTCACCAGCGAACAGTGCTATTTATTTTGCCTTGCTTGAACCAGGTGACACCATCTTGGGGCTCGCGCTCTCAAGTGGGGGACACCTGACGCATGGCCATCCAAACGTCACTTTTTCGGGGAGATATTACAAAAGTATCCAGTTTGGGCTTGATAAAAATGCACGAATCAATTTCGACGAAGTCCGCGAATTAGCGCTGAAACACAAGCCAAAAGTCATCATTGCAGGCAACACGGCATATCCATTTCAGTTAGATTTTGCCAAGTTTAGAGAAATTGCCGATGAGGTTGGTGCTTGGTTAGTGGCAGATATTTCCCATGTTACTGGTTTGATAGTGGCTGGAGAGCACCCCTCGCCAATGCCGCATGCTGACGTCGTTATGTCGACGACTCATAAGACATTTCGCGGGCCACGTGGTGCGATGATCCTAGCCACCGAGCGGGGCATGGCCCGCGACCCCAAACTTGGTAGCAGAATTGATGCCGCGATTATTCCCGGTCTCCAGGGTGGCCCTCACAATGCCACCACCGCTGCTATTGCGCTGGCAGCAGAGGAAGCCAGTCGACCAGCCTTCAAGAAGTATGCGCGGCAAATACGAGCAAATGCAACAGCCCTTGCTAATTCCCTACGACAACACGGTCTAGAGTTAGTAGGAGGCGGTACTGAGACACACCTGATGATCTTGGATCTGACCTCCATTGCTCCTGGCCTCGGTACACAAGTCGCGTTTGCACTCGATGTGGCGGGGATGTATGCCAATCGAAATACCGTGCCCAATGAGCAGGGCTCACCTTTTTTCCCATCTGGTTTGCGGCTAGGAACTCCTCTTGTTACAACGCGCGGTATGAAAGAACTAGAAATGCAGCACATCGCTGACTGGATTAAACGAGTCGTAGATCACACTACCAAAGCACATTTACCTCTAGCAAAAGAAGATAAAACAGCGCGGCAAGCCTTCCTCAAAGACTTCCGGCAAAAAGCACTCTTCGATACCGAACTGTTGGCAATTGCGGAAGAGGTAAAACTGATTGCTAAGGAGTTCCCGTTGTTTCAGTGGTAGGTCGCTTAGCCTCAATCATCAGCAATCCTCGTGGTGGTTTTTCAAGATCAATTTGCCCGTGGTCTTTGTAACCGGTGACTCGGGAGAACCCTGCTTTTTCCAGTAATTCAAGTAACTCCGACAAGGGATTCTGTTGATGTGGATGATACTCGAGGATTATATGTTTGATCTGGCTTAAATCTGCCTGAGCTGCTCGCAAAACAGCAAGTTCGGCACCTTCGATATCAAGTTTGAGTAAATCAACTGGTCGATCTAGATTTGCGAGCAGAGTTGACAGAGTCAGGGCCGGGACAGTCAGAGGTTGGGTATCTTGTTGGCCATTCCATGCCCCAGGCAGGAGACTAGCCGAGCTAAACCACTTTTCTGATGTCCGATCTTCATGAAGGGTGATGAGCTCGTCATTGGTGGCAAGCGCAGTATTGAGGATTTCTACATCGTCGAGGGTGTTTTCATAGACGTTTTTTTCAAGTAATACAAAGTTGTCAGGATGGGGTTCGAGGGAAATAACGCGAGATAGAGGGAAAAGTTGCTTGAAATACAGGGTAGCCATACCAATATGTGCCCCGGCATCAATGATTAACGGTGACAGTGTGTCGCTTTCAAAAAAATACGTATCATGGGTGAATATCTCACTCTTCAGTCGACGAAACTCTTCGGCATGGGCGAAGTGGATGGTAAACCGGCCTAGCTTTGTGGTGGGCATACCGGTAGTATACGCGTGTATGACAAACGCTTCGACTCGTCTGATTGGTGCTCATGTTTCTGCTGCCGGTGGAATTGATAAGGCTGTCGAGCGCGCAGCAGCTATCGGGTGCACCTGTGTGCAAGTATTTTCGGGAAGTCCGCGGGTTTGGCAGCGAGCACCGCTGCAAAAAATTGATGTTGACAAAGTGTTTTCAAAACAAAAAGAACTACTTGTAGAATCAATCTTTACACACTCATTGTATTTGGTTAATTTTGCCTCTGACAATCCCGAATTGGTGGCGAAGTCGAGTACCGCACTGTTGTATGACCTAGTCTTTGATTCCAAGCTACAGGGTTCGGGTGTCATACTGCATACAGGTAGTCATCAAGGGCGCGGGTGGGAAGCTGTTCGCGAGAATGTTTTGACGCGTCTGGCTAGTGTGTTGACAGATGCCCCGGCGGATTCGACATTACTGATTGAAAATGCCGCGGGCCAGAATGGCAAAATTGGTAGCGACCTCGGAGAAATACAGTGGCTGATCGAAAACCTTGCTGATAAGCGAGTAGGGTGGTGTTGTGATACCTGTCACGCATGGGCGGCAGGCATACCTTTGACTGATTTAGCTAATCAGATGGAGGACGCTCACCTTGTCGAGTCATTGAAGTGCATTCATGTGAATGATAGTCGTGACCCCTTTGCTTCTGGTAGAGATCGACATGCCAATCTAGGGGAGGGTAGTATTTCCAGTGAGGATTTTACGACCTTTCTGTGTGATTCACGGGTGGTCACGAAGCCACTAGTACTTGAGGTACCAGGTGAAGACAAACAAGGGCCTGATGCGGTGAATGTAGAACGGCTGAAAGCACTACTTTCCTGAAGTACAATACAGACATGATTATTTTTGATGGATATAGTCTTGCCAGTAAGCTCGAAGACCAGCTTCGGGAACGAGTTGCTGCCTGGAAAGTGCAAACAGGTGGTCGAATTCGGGTAGCGGCGATTTTATTTGAGGAAGATGCGGGCAGTCAACTCTATACTCGATTAAAGAAAGAAGCGGCGGAACGTGTGGGTATCGAGTACAAAGTTTTTTCGTTTAGCTTTTTGACACCACTTGAGGAAATACTCTCAACAATTGCTACATTGAACGCTGATCCAAAGGTCACCGGGATTATTATCCAAAAGCCTTGGCGCAAAACGTGGTTGTCGGTATTAAATGATGCTGGTGCTGGCCAAACGCCCGAAGCGTATGCACATTGGTGGCTCCAATTAGTTTCGGCTCTCGAACCGACAAAAGATATTGATGGCTTGCATCCCGACACGCATTTGGCGATCCAAAAAGGCACTTGGGAAGTAGAAGGTAAAGTGTTGCCTGCTACTGCACGGGCAGTCTTGAGTATTTTACGAACGACTGGTATGAATGGTGAGTTGCCAAGTGGTCGATATGTTGTAATTGGCAAGTCTGATTTACTAGGGGTACCTCTAGAGGCAGTGCTACGGCATTTGCGCAAAGACGTTACGTTAATGGGTAAAAAAGATCTGGAAGCGGCTGTTGCTACGCCTGAACAACTACACGACTTTGATGTGGTGGTAAGTGCCACTGGTCAGGCTGATTTGATCAAGGGCAAATGGCTAAAACCTGGGGTAGTGCTTATTGATGTAGGTGAGCCAAAACCAGATGTAGATCGAGCTAGCGTGGGTGATATTCCGGGCTTTTTAACACCGGTGCCGGGTGGAGTAGGGCCGATGACTGTGGTGAGTTTGTTGGAAAATGCATTGAATCTTGTCGAGTAGGTTTCAGTTTTGTGATATACTACACCTCTTAAAAGCTACGGCTAACTCAAGTTTGTCCTAACCTCACTTGAAATGGCCCGTCTCTGCACGGTGTAGAAACCCCACGCAGAGCAAACAAGGACACATATGGCAGTTGATCTGACCGCCCTTCCTAATAACGCACCTGATTTTGACCTCAAGGAAATGCTCGAGGCCGGAATTCATTTTGGTCACCAGACTCGCAAATGGCATCCTGCCATGAAGGAGTACATTTATACGGCCAAAGATGATGTCCACATCATTGATCTTCCTAAAACTGCAGAGCAGCTCAAGCTTGCCTACAACTTTGCTTTTGATCTTGGTAAAAACAATAAGTCGTTGGTGTTCGTCGCTACCAAACGTCAAGCTCGCGATATCGTTCGCACCGCTGCTCAAGAAGCAGGCGCTCTGTCGATTACCGCTCGCTGGTTGGGTGGTTTGCTGACCAACTGGGAACAGGTATCCAAGTCTCTACGTCGGATGCTTGATCTTGAAGTCGGTCTCGAAACTGATGCTTTCAAGGGGTACACCAAGTTTGAGCGCAATCAAATGGATAAAGAGCGTGAGCGCTTACAGAGATTTTTTGGTGGTGTGCGCACCCTCAAGGGTAAACCCGATGCCTTGATGATCATTGATCCAGGTCGAGAGAAAAATGCTGTTCAGGAAGCCACAACCGTAGGTATGCCGGTAATCGCTTTGGTGGATACCAACACTGATCCTCGCCCCGTGGATATTGCCATTCCAGGTAATGATGATGCTGCCTCAAGTATTGAGTACATCGTCAAAGCAGTGGCTGCTGGCTATAAAGCTGGTTGCGACGCTCGCTAGTGATTTGTCATTAGTGAAATTTTGAACACGTACGTGTTTATATTAAAGGAAAAAATGCCTAACTATACCGCTGCAGATGTCAAAAAACTTCGTGAAGAAACCGGTGCCGGAATGATGGACTGTAAAAAAGCCCTCGACGAGGCTGCTGGCGACTATGCCAAAGCACTTGATCTAGTGCGGGCGCGTGGTTTGGCCAAAGCTGAGAAGAAATCAGATCGCGAGACTAACGTTGGCTATATCGGCACGTATGTCCATAGTAACTTCCAAGTTGGTGTGATGGTGGAGATGCTCTGTGAGACGGACTTCGTGGCTCGCAATCCTGAGTTTCAACAACTGGTCAAGAACATCGCCATGCACATTACTGCAATGGCACCTGCGACCGTCGAAGAGTTACTGCAACAAGAAGCAATCATGAGTCCCGATGAAACAATCGAGAACATGGTCAAGCTCTTAAGTGGTAAGATCGGCGAGAAGTTTGTTGTTAACCGGTTCGTAAGATACCAGGTGGGGGAGTAGCGGCTACGACAAAAGAAAATCCGAATTTACCCGCTCAAGTGAAATATACTGATGCAATGCGATACGTAAATAAACTTCGTGATCAAAGTGGCTTTAGCTATTCTTTACCAACGATCGAATAACTGAGAGATTCTTTTGCAGAAGGTACAGCTGAACCCATGGGACCTGAATGGACAAATAAGGGTTGGATTTTTGATCCACATACAAATTCAGTAAACAAAAAGCCTAATCCTGGGATGATTGCTGCGTTTCGTTGGGTTATAAACGAAAAATAATACTCTACAGAATCACCATCGCATCGCCAAAACTAAAGAAACGATATTTTTCGGCTACAACGAGATTGTAGGCTTTGCCAATATTGCTTTGAGCAAACGTTTCAAAGGGATAGCTGGTGTTTGGGTCACTGACAAAAGCGCTAACCAACATCAATAGCGAGGACTCAGGCAAATGGAAATTAGTGATCAGTCCGTCG
>JBPOHR010000006.1:0-69474 GCA_052035325.1 Patescibacteria group bacterium | reverse complement strand
GTAAAGTATAGCAATGTCTGACACTACAGCTCCTCTACTCTGTATATTTGCTCATCCTGACGATGAGGCTTTTGGACCGGCGGGGATTATTGCTCTCGAAGCCCAACACAGACCCGTCTATAGCATTTGTGTGACGGATGGTAATGACCCAGGTCGGCAAGATCCGGGTCTGAGCGCGGTACGTCGCGAAGAACTGCGCACTTCTGCTACGGCATTGGGAATTACAGAGGTGTTTTTCTTAGATTTTCCAGATGGCACCTTGTGTAATAATCTGTACTTTCAAGTAACTGTGGCAATCCAAGCAAAAATTGATGAAGTCCAACCATCTACTTTGTTAACGTATGAGCCACGCGGGATTTCTGGTCATATAGATCATGTGGCGGTGTCACATATGACTAGTTATGTATTTGAACAAAATCAAACAATCTCCGAGTTGTGGTTGGCGTGTATTTCTGAACAGGAACGAGCCGAAATCAAAAATTATTTTATTCATTTTCCTGGCGGTTATCCGAGTGACCAAATTGATCGAACGATTGATGTTAGTTCTGTGTGGGAGCAGCGGGTTGCCGCTATCAGAGCTCACCAGTCACAGATTAATGATGTCAATGCTGTATTGAGAATTCGCACGAAGTTGCCACAATCAGAGTATTTGCTGGTAAGGAAAAAGTAATTACTACTTTCCTAGCACCATCAAGGTGATGCCAATAAAAATCAAGATAACAGGAATAAGGTGGTCTTTGATTTTTTCTTTAAAAAAGACTGCGCCGAAGAGTGTGGATAATAAAATACTGGTATTGCCGATGCTGTTAACATAGGCTGGAATGGCTGTAATGTAGGCCAGGTTATGAAGCAGCATTTTGATAGCATCAAGTACCCCACCTGGAATCAATAACTTAAGTGATTTAGGTTGCCAGAGACACAAAAAACTTTTGCGATCCACAAAAAATGCAATTGGTGTAAAGAAAAGTGCCCAAACTATCTGAAAGAAGGCTGTATAAAAATAGGCATCAGAGTGATCGATTCCGAGTTTCTGTAGTGCAGACACAAAACTCCAAATGATTGCGGCGATCGTCACATACAGCACACCACGCTCGCGGAAGATGGCGTGAAACGGAGATAGCAGGTGTTTGGTGTCGTGATCGAAGTTGAGAAAGTACAAACCTGCAACGGTAATGAGTACACCCACAAAACCGAGCGTTGAAGGTAATAATCCACTGAATAAGAATACTGTGCCAACTGATAGTACTGGAGACAAAGAAATCATGGGAATAGTCAGCGATAAAGGTGATTTTTGTACCCCGGTAATAAATAAGGTGAGAGCAGCAGAATCAAGGATCAATCTGGCTAGTATTGTCACCCAAAAGATTGTGTCTAAAGTAGGGACGCCTCTTAGTAATAATGGTGAAAAACAAATACTGGAAATCACTAGGACGCTCCATGTCATAATTACCGGATGGACGTGTAGAGCTGTCTTTTTGAAGTACAGGTTTTGTAAACTATCAAAGAAAGCGTAGGCGAAAGAGAGTGGCAACCACATAGATGAGTATTCTACCGCTGATGTACGCGAAGTGCATTGAGAATTACGATGACATCAATAACTTCTTGTAGCATGGCGCCGTAAACTGGTTTTACATAACCAAACATTGCGGCGATCATTAAGATAATGCTTAAGCTAATTCCGATTGCAATACACTGGGTGGCGATAAAGAGCACGCGCTTACTAATGGTGAGGGCTTCGGTGACGCGACCCACATCATCCACCATGATCGCAATGTCACCTGCTTCACTAGCGGCAGAAGCACCATGAGCGCTCATACTAATACCTACATCAGACGCTGCCAATGCAGGAGCATCATTGACGCCATCCCCTACCATTACGACGGGTGAGGCGGTTTTCTTCAGCTCAGTAATAATAGCAAGTTTGTTTTCTGGTAGAAGTTCAGAGCGCACATCAGTGATACCCAGTTGCGTCCCAATTTCTTGGGCAACTGCTGCTTTGTCTCCGGTGGCCATGACCACGATTTTTATTTGGCTGCGTAGTTTTGTGAAGACTGCTTTGGCATTGCTGCGGATTTTATCTTTAAAGTATATGACACCTACCAATGTGTCTTGTGCTGCGAGATAAACACTGATGATGCCTTTACTTTGTAGTTCATCATGCTGGTGTTGCACGGAAGCTGGAATACTCACCTTATGCTGTTTTAGAAAGGTCAATTTGCCTAGAATGTAGGTTTTTTTATCTAATTTTCCAGTGACCCCATTGCCTAGATCTTCGTTGAAGTCAGTCGGGTATGTAAGTTGACAGCGCTGAGTGGTCGCATAGTTAACTAATGATTTAGCGAGAATATGATTTGAAAGTTGGTCAAGTGAGGCACTTAGGCAAAGAACCTTCTGTTGTGTGAGTCCACCGAATGTTTCGATTTCGTGAAGCGTGGGAGTGCCTAGTGTTAATGTGCCGGTTTTATCAAAGAGAAAACTTTTGGCTTTGGCGAGTTGTTCGATCACTCGGCCATTTTTAATGATGATGCCACGTTTGGCAGCTCGACTGATGCCGGAAGCAAAAGCTATTGGGGTCGCGAGAATCAACGGACATGGTGTGGCGACAACCAGGACAGCAAGTGCTCGGGCTGGGTCTCCACTGATAATCCAACCGAGTCCCGCTACGATAAAGGCGATCAACGTAAACCACACACTGTAACGATCGGCTAGCCTGACAAAAGGAGCTTTTTCTTTTTCGGCGGCTCTGACGAGGTTAATAATTCGTTCATAGTTACTGTCTTTACTAGCGTGGAGTGCTCGTACTTCAAGCAGTCCTGCTCCGTTGGTGCTGCCGCTCATCACATGAGCATGTACGGTTTTCTCTACGGGAATTGATTCACCGGTGAGAGCAGATTCATCCACTGTTGATGCGCCATTGAGTATGATGCCGTCAACTGGAATAACTTCTCCAGGTTTGATTACTAATATGTCATCTACTTTTACTTCTTCAGCTTTGATGTCGGTAATCGTCTGGCCTTTTTTGCGATGGGCAATGGTGGGAGCGTTGGCAAGTAGATGTGAAAGTTCCTTGCGGGCTCGGCCTAGTGCGAAGTTTTCCAATGCTTCTCCACCAGAGAGCATTAGTAAAATCACTGCACCGGCAATGTACTCACCAATTACGAGACTTGAAATAATACTCACCGCAGCCAGCAGATCGACACCAAATTCTTTATGTGCAAAAGATACCAATATATTTTTGAGAAATGGAATAATGCCGATGAGTAGTATCCAGAAAACAAGGGTGTGAGCGAGCAGAGGTTGGCCAACAAGGGTGATGCCCGTGGCGACAGCAAGGCCGATCATGACCACAAAAGGGACGTATTTTTCGACTTGACTGAGAACTTTTGTAAGAAATTGCATCTACTAGTTCATGGTAGCACGGACTTGCGACGGATGGTTAGCATGAGTGCAAACGCGCCGTTAGCTACTAACCACACAACTGGGTACAACGCGGTCACGATGTTGTATCTGTTTAATGAAATGACTGCCAATCCAAACCTAAAAGAGTTTAGGACGTAGAACGAAAGAGTTTCTGAGTGAGGTTTATTCCAAGATTTGCGGATAGTGGGTGCGAAACCAAGAATATCGATGAAGGTAGTTAGTATTGCTGACACAACGGGTTGTTTGGCGACGAGCCATACTGCCAAGGAGATGAATGCAGCAACTAAAAAAACGGTATCCAGATGAGTAATAGCGCTACTACTTTTTTTGATTATTCCCAGCACTAAAACTACAAAACACATAAGTGCAGCAGCTAGCGTAACAAATGCACCTGTGCCTGCTTTATCACTAAACTGTAGTGCAAAAGCGATACTTGTTACAAAACCCCATAAGAACCAACTATAGAGATGAGGAACGGTTTTGCCGGACACTACATCGCGCAAGTAAGGAATATAGCCAACAAATGTCAATATGACAGCAATCACTCCAATAATGTTTTTAAATTCATGCATGCCCGTGAGTATATCGGGATTTTCTTGATCAGGCTAATTGTAATTCGCTCATTTCTGGTTGTATATCTGGTCGATCTAAATGCAACTTTTGTACCAAGATCTTTCCGGCATTAAGTTGTTTAAAAATGGGCAAGTACTCTTCTTTGAACTCAGGTGAATCAAGTGTCTGTAGTAACACTTCGTAGTGCTCATCACTGTCACACACCACGACCACTTGTTGCAGTGTGGAAAAATTATTATCGCCTGGATGGGGTTCAACTTTATGCACCACCGCATAAAATGCTTCGGCAAAGGCACATAATAGATTTGGGATGGCAGTTGTGCTGGCACACGCTCTGAAAATATTGTCAGGATTTTCTGTCGTTCGTGCAAATTCAGGTAGCACGACACCATTATGAATACAGATAGCTTCTTTACCAAACGAGATAACAACATAGTTGGGATTTTGAATAGTGTCCGTCCGTGGTGTCAGTTCTGGTAGTGGTACTTCACGATCAGCAAAACCTAGGTCAGAGTGATTCTGGTTGAAAATAAGTATTTTTTTCTGATGATCGTACTCTGCAGCACCAATGAAACACGTGCCCCATAAGTCCTCGTGTTCTTCGCTTAAGACATACTGTCCTACTCTGTCTGCAACCGCCATCTCATTGTCAGCTATTGCTGACGACATATTGCGATATGCTGCTCGCAAAATGAGACGACGAGGTAATCCTGTCTTTTTGTGCAGTGCATCAATTAAGTCCATACCATCTGGACACTCACTCCGAATAACATCAAGTTCAAGCCGATCTGGAGCAAGTTTATTATTTCGATTCTTAATTTTATATTCTGTTGACCAAGGGACAATGATATTGTGAATGTCGATTAGATCTTCTCTGTATTTTTCCATAAAACTTCTTAGACCGCATGAGACATCATGAGCATGTTCGGTAGAACCAGCTTTAGCAGCACTGGTGATTTCTTTTGTGTCTCCGTGTTGTGTCGCTAAGACTCGTAGTTTCTCTGCAGCAACGCCCCAGCTTAGTAATACATCCTTGACACCCCGAAAACGAGAATGACTAGGTATGCCGCCACCAATTGTCGGTACACCAATAAAAACCACTTTCTTAGTGGTGCCGTCTTTCATTTTGATGTCCACTAAACCTTCGGGGAGTGAGACACGACTGTCAGAGCAGACAAGGGTGATGACAACCATATCTGCTGAGCAGACAAGTCCTTTATACTTTTGTATTTCTTGGCGAATGCTGGGTTCTTTTTCCATATTGGCAGATAGTGTAGACCTGTCTGCTCTGCGTGAAAGTGATCTAGATTACGAATGTAGTTGCTGTAGTTTGAGGGTTATACTAATGACACTACCAGATAGCCTATGACCGAATCAACGACATATATCACAGTAACCTCATCCACAGAGTTGCAGAAAATCACTGCTCAATTAGTAGGTTTACCTATGTGCCGCATGTTGAACGCATATGCATTTTTCCTCTATATCCATTTTGGTGAATGCCATGATGGCGATGGTGATTGGACACTTTGCGTGGAAGGTGCTTGGAAGTTTTGTCGAGGAAAAATTGTTGTGGCAGATTCCACTACTGAGGAGAGAGATACGTTAGATCCTAAAGTAGCGAACATCGAGGTAGAAAAACCCACTGTGGTGTCCTTTTCTTTTGTAGAGGATGGAAAAAATATTGTAGTTGAGCTATCGAATGGAATGACCTTAAAAACAGAAACCATTGAAGACGAAACGAGATTACGTACTTGGGACTTGTGTCAACGAGAAACTAACACATATTTTTTGCCTGGATGAGGCAGTTAATTATAGTCTTACCGAAAAAACCACCTTGTGGTGGTTTTACGTATTGATGCCCCGCTAGGATTCGAACCTAGATAAACAGCTTCAAAGGCTGCTGTCCTGCCATTAGACCACGGGGCATTGTCATGTTTGCGCGTCAAAGGCGCAATCCAAGATCTCCAATTGTACCAAAAGTACTGGCAAAACTCGACTAGAGGTAAGCGGAGTTTGCATTATGCAGATTTGGTTATGACCAGATAGTGGTTTGTAGCTGCATCATTTCCATCTGCTTCGAACTGTTTTACAACCTCTAACTGAGCATGAGCAACAAGTTCCTTTACTTCTGCTTTGGTGGTGAGATGACAGTACCGATAGGCGCGAACACCTCGTTGCCAGTCTAGGATATAGTCATTCTTTTCAAGTTCCTCCATCCCTAGATCCGTTGCTGAGAATTGTCGTTCTAGCAAGTTAGGAATGTGATCAAACTGCCAGAAAGTAATCACCCCTACTCCACCTTTCACGAGCTTTGCGTTAATTTGCGACAATAAGTTGGCGCGGAGTTCTTTTGATGCAATGTGATGGATTACGCCAAATGAAACGATGACATCAAAAGCACTTTCTTTAATGAAAGTACCAGATTTGAGAAGCGCTTCGACGACATCTACGTGTCGGGTACTGACTGAGACGTGCGGAACAGTCAATTGACTAGCTTCGCTAAGCAGTTGTTCACTGGAGTCGATACCAAGGTATTCGAAAGAATTTGTGGGAAAATGATCACTCAACCAATGAGCGAACCGACCATTGCCACAACCAATGTCGAGAACTCGAATCGGTCGAGTTGAATCGAGGCAGATTTTTTCCAAAAACGGTAGTAATTGCTCCCAACCTGCCCACGGTGTTTGGCGGGTGGCTGAAAATTGTTGAGCCGTAATTGAGTAGAAATCTTGATTGAGATAGTTGAGTCGGCGGATGAGTGTGTGATTCATATCTGGTGAAAGGGTATAATCACCTGGTGCAATCATATCATTTTGACTGGGAAACCTATCGAGATCAACTTAAGCCACTTATCGCGGCTTTAGCTGAGGTGCCGACGGTAGAACTGAGCAAGAAGAAAATTGATCAGATAATTAGACAACATCCCAAGGTGAATGGTGAGATGTTCTCTGGTGACATGGTTATACAAGCCTATCGAGCACTAGCCGGAAAAGACGGAATGCCAGAGCTGGATGCCGCTCGCCTGCGGGCGTTACAGATGAAGCCGGTGCGGACGCAGTCAGGAGTGACGCCGGTGACGGTATTGACGAAACCTTTCCCCTGCCCAGGAAAATGTATCTTTTGTCCCAATGATATTCGGATGCCGAAAAGTTACATGAGTGATGAGCCTGGAGCGCAACGGGCAGAGCGTAACTACTTTGATCCGTACTTGCAAACCTATAACCGACTTCAGGCTTTGCACAATATTGGACATAGCGTTGATAAAGTGGAGTTGATTATTTTAGGTGGGACGTGGTCCTACTATCCTGAGGCATATCAAATTTGGTTTATTAAGGAGTGTTTCCGGGCGCTCAATGAGTTTGGCAAGGTGGACAGTCGGCCGGAAGTTATAGCGAAATATGCTGATTTTGCCGCGAAGCTGGCGCGGGTTACCGACACGATTCCGACAAATGATCCTGAACATAATGAGGCGTTATTGGCAGATCAGGAGATTGATGGTAGCCAGCGAGGCAAAACCTACAATCAAGTCATTTCCGAGGTGTATGTAGCACCAGAGCGAAAAGCCGGTCTTGATGCCTATCAAGCTGCAACGTGGGACGAACTGACCGCAGCACAGCTCGCGAATGAAACGGCGAGTTGTCGCATTGTGGGCTTGGTGATCGAAACCAGGCCAGATAATATCTCCGAAGCAGAAGTTCGTCGTATCCGTCGATTAGGCTGTACGAAAACACAAATTGGTGTCCAGAGTTTGCAGGATAACGTGTTGACCTTGAATCATCGCGGCCACGATGTGGCCGCGACCAAACGCGCCTTCGCCCTACTTCGCCAGGCTGGATTCAAAATCCATGCTCATTGGATGGCCAACTTGTATGGTTCTACCGTGGCTTTGGATAAACAGGACTTTGATGGTTTATTTGGCCCAGACTTTTGCCCTGATGAGCTCAAAATCTACCCTTGTTCACTGATCGAAAGTGCGGAACTAATGCAGTACTACCAGAAAGGTGCTTGGCAACCGTATGCATATGATGAACTGCTCGACGTGTTGACACATTGTTTAGTAACCACGCCCGAGTACTGCCGTTTGACTCGGGTGATCCGAGATATTCCTTCCACAGATATTGTGGTGGGTAATAAGCTGACCAACTTTCGCCAAATTGCGGAAGCAGAACTTGCCAACCAGGCTGTGAAAATCCGTGAAATTCGCTCGCGCGAAGTCAAAGGTCAGAAAGTTACTGCCGAGGAAGTGACGTTGCAAGAGTATCGTTACTCGACTTCGGTGAGTGACGAAGTCTTTTTACAGTTTGTGACAAGTGATGATAAGTTAGCGGCCTTTTTACGGTTGAGCATTCCGACTGTACCAGCATTATGGTCTGAGTTGGAAAATGCTGCACTGATTCGTGAAGTGCATGTGTATGGTCAAGCAGTGGGGGTAGGTGTTCAAGAAACTGGTCGGGCTCAACACCAAGGATTTGGCACGCGGCTACTTGAAAAAGCTCAAGAAATTGCTCGTGAAAATAACCGTGAAAAAGTATCAGTTATTTCCGCAGTTGGGACGCGTGAATATTATCGTTCACGTGGCTTCAGTGATGGAGAGTTGTATCAACACAAAGCCGTGTAGGCTGAAATGCATATATTTTCGCCAGATAAGGTTCTAGTTGCGGATACCAATAGCTCATCCAACCTGTTCCACATCCGGGAATATTCAAAAAATCTAGCCGTGTACAAGGTCGGTGGCAAACGAGCAACTCAACTTGTTGTCTAGTAATGTGCAACGATGGGCGTATGGGTGATGGTAAGCGATTCAACACTAACTTAAAACGTTGACGAATTTGCTCTGTGTGGATGCTGTCGATATGATGCCATTTAACACATATATCGCAATGTAGGCAAGATCTAGCCAAAGGTTTTTCACCAAAGTACTGCAGTAACTGTGAATGCCGACATCTACGGGTAGTTACATAGTTGGCAAGATTTCGTAATGTCGACAATCGTTGTTTCGTTTTTATTTGATCTTGATCACTCAGTAGTTCACGCAATGTCTCCCAATCACCCTCAGTCCAGAGTAAGTAGCAATGGCTCAAGTTACCATCTCTCCCCGCTCTGCCAACTTCTTGAAAGTAATTTTCGAGGCTCGTGGAAGGTTGGTAATGGATTACAAAACGGATATTGGCTTTATCAACTCCCATGCCAAAGGCATTGGTGCTGACAAGCCACTGGATTTTGCCAGAAATGAAGTCATTTTGAAGATGTTGCCGGGCTTCACCGTCGATGCCAGCATGATAAAAAGCCACACTGCATGAGGTAGACCACCACGATTTAACGAGTTTTGTGACTTGTTCACAGTGCGCTCGAGTTGCGCAGTAGATGATGCCTGTGTCACTCCAATGCTGTCGTAATAGTTGATACAACAGTAGGTTTTTTGCCACAGAGGTAGCGGTGTGGCAAATAATCAGCTCGAGATTTGGTCGAAAACAGCTGTGCCGGTGGATATGTGGAGATGTTAACCCCAGACTGTCGATAATGGCTTGTTGGGCAGGTAGTGTGGCAGTAGCAGTGAAGGCCGCAATGATTGGGCGGCTATGAAAGCTGGCAATGCTATGTGCGAGGTGCTGGTATTCCGGCCGAAAATCCACACCCCAGGTTACGACGCAGTGAGCTTCATCAATCACGACCAGGGGAATCTTAATTTTTCGAGATACCTGTTGCCAGTCGAAGGTGGCACATTTTTCTGGAGACAGATAGAGAAGTTGGAGCGTGCCTGTCTGCAGCTGGTGGAGAATTTGTGAGCGATCCACGGGAGTTTGCGAGCTGGTCAAACAGGCTGCGGCAATGCCCCGCTCTTGTAGTTTAGCGACTTGATCTGTCATGAGGGAAATCAACGGTGAAATGACGATAGTTGTGCCGCCAAGTGCTAACGCCGGGACCTGAAAGCAGAGCGACTTGCCACCACCTGTCGGTAGGAGCACCAACGTGTCATGACCATCAATGATACTGTTGACGATAACTTCCTGACCTGGCCGAAAGCTCGCAAAACCAAAGTACTTCGTTAAAATCTCGTGTGGCGTCATCTGTCTAGTCTCTCACTGCTAGCTGACAGCAACCGTGACACTGTGGCATGATGTCTAGACATGAATCAGTACTCTGCCCAGCATCCGATTGCGTTTTTTTGCGCCGAGTATGGCTTTGATAACCGACTGCCACTGTATGCGGGTGGATTAGGGATTTTGGCAGGCGACATTATGAAAGCTGCCGGCGATATGCATTTGCCCTTTGTGGGTGTTGGTTTGCTGTATAAAGGGTGTCTTGCCCGTCAACGAGTGACCGAGGATGGTTGGCAGCAAGAAGAAGAATTTGCCTATGATCCTCTCTCGGCTGGGTTGGAGCATGTCTATAAAGATGACATGCCTTTATTTATTAAGGTTCATTTGACTGAAGTTGATGTCTGGGTGCGAGTGTGGAAGAAACAATTTGGACCGCAGACGACGCTCTACCTTCTTGACACTGATACAGATCAAAATCACCTCGAGGAGCGAGATATAGCTGCATGTTTATACTCTGGGACAGAAGAAGCACTACTCAAACAGCAGTTAATTCTCGGTATTGGTGGCGTCAAATTGTTGCATGCGCTTGAGATTCATCCGAGTTTGTATCATATCAATGAAGGTCGACCAGCATTTTTGCATTGGCAGTTGATTCGCAACTACATGGATGAGCATGGTATGACGTTTGATGAAGCACGCCGGGTAGCAATTTCCAAAACGGTCTATACGAACCACACCTTGATTGGCGCGGGCAATCCGACGCACAACATGGACTTGCTCAAAGCCTTTAGCCGATACTACGCAGAGCGAATGGGGATTACGGTAGAGCAGTTATTGGAGCCAGGAGTTGATGACAAAGGTAGTTTTAACGTGACACGATTTGCGTTACAGATTTCTTCAAAAGCCTCTGCCGTTAGCCAGTTGCACTTCCGCTTTTGTCAAAAAACGTGGCCAGGTTTCAATTGGTCAGGTATTACCAATGGAGTGCACTTGCCAACTTGGCAAAGTCGTGACGTTGCTAGTGCCATGAATCAGCCCCAGTTGTTATGGCAAGCACACGTTCGACAAAAAGAGAAATTGGCGCAGTTTGTGCAACGGCGAACTGGTTTTACGTTTGATCCACAGCGAATGGTTATTACTTGGGCGCGTCGGGTTACCGAGTACAAACAGCTATCGTGTTTATTTGATGACATGGAGCGACTCCAGCGATTGGTTTCGGCAGAAGGCCGACAGATACAACTACTTGTGTCTGGTAAAGCTCATGCCTACGACGAAGTATCCAAAGCAATGTTGCAACAGATTATCAAACATTTTCAAAATGAGTTGTCAGGGTTTGCGTTATACATTCCGAATTATGATATTGAAGTGGCACAACACGTAGTGGCTGGTTCTGATCTATGGCTCAACACCCCACAGTTTGGTTGGGAGGCCAGCGGTACGTCAGGTATGAAAGCAGTTAGTAATGGGGTACTCCAGGCTACGGTGCCCGATGGCTGGGCAGCAGAAGTAGACTGGAATGATAAGGGTTGGTCGCTTAATGCAGATACTATTGCTGAAGATTTATATGCCAAATTGGAGCAAGAAATTGTGCCAGAGTTCTTCACCAGAAATGAAGATGGTGTGCCTGAAACTTGGGTGAAGAAGATGCAGCTGTCGATGCAGCTAGCGCCACAGTACAGCGCGGAGCGAATGGTTAGGGAGTACTGTGAGAAGTTGTATTGTTAGGGTTTAATTTCCCAGTCTCGCGAATGATCCAGTTCTTCGCGCCCATTGATACATCAAGTGCATAAAACCATACGCGGCTATGACCATAATACTAGTAACAACCGCTGAAATACCAAGTTGTAATACATTGACAGGTTGTCCGTTAAGTTGAGCACGAGTATTTTCCATGACGTACGTGATCGGTGAGGCATATGCGAGCCAGCGAATTTGAATCGGTAGTGCTTCAACTGGATAAAAAATAGCAGAAATTGGTTGGAATACATAGATCAATCCCCAGGCTAGAGACTGGATGTCTGTGTTGAAACGGAAAATCAAGCCTGTAACAAACATGCCTACCGCAAAGCCAAAGCTAAATAAGATCACCAAGTAAAGTAGTAGCATTGGCCCAAGAATAAAAACGGAAGTGTGAAACACAAATAAACTGATGGCAGCAATAATGCTGATTGCAAACATAGTTTTAATGGTGCCACTAATGATGTAGCCAATCATTACTTCTGCCATATTGAGCGGTGAGACGAACATGGTGTTGAAACTACGTGACCACACTTCCCACATCACGCTGACAGTGATGCAGTATTGACTGATTCTGACGACTTCCCATAGCATATAGCCGATCAACAACATGACAGCAATGGTGGGATTGCTACCTGCGAGAACAGTGGACAAGAAACCAAACAGCAATAAACTCACGATAGGAAACCAAAACAAATCAATCCAGGTTTCCATACTATGAAAGGTGAAGTACCAGGTTTGACGAAGCACACCAATGATGCGGCGGGAGTTGAGTGACGGTAGTCGGAATTGGTGTGACATGTTAAATAGTTTTTTCTCGAGATATGTGGAGAAAAACATCTTCAAGTGATGGTTTGTTAATGCTCAGGTCAGTGATCCACATGCCTGCCTCTTTGAGACCAAATAATACTTTTGGAACATCTATTTCAGGGATTGATACTTGAAGCCAGTTTTGGCGAGTATCCTCATCGTGCAGTTTATGCTGTGTCAGATAACCATGCACTTTTTTTGTATCACCTTCGAACCCAATGATGAGCCGGACAGTACCGATTTTTTTGGTAAGCTCGAGTGGAGTGTCGATGGCAACAATTTTGCCCTGTGCGAGAAATGCCACGCGATCACACAAACGGGCTACCTCATCCATATTGTGGCTGGTATACAGCATGGAGACTTCTTCTACACGCTGCAGTTCTTTAATTAATTCAATCATTTTATCGACTATATCAGGGTCAAGACTAGCAGTGGGCTCGTCCATCAGAACTAACTTGGGACGATTCAGAAGCGATTTAGCGAGCACTGCGCGGGTTTTTTGACCGGAAGAGAGTTGCCAAAAAGTTGTTTCGAGCAAATCTTCAATTTCAAATAACTTGGCTAATGTGGTGATTCGTTCGGTTGGATCAGGCACATTATAAAAATCGGCAAAGCAGCGTAAGTTTTGGCGAATCGTAAGTCGACCTTGCAGCACATTGTAGGCAGAAGCGTAGTTCATTTGTTGCAGACAGGCCTCGCGATGCGTGTAGAAATCTTGGCCAAAATATACAATTTCTCCTGCATCGGCATGGGTTAGACCAGTTAGCATTTGGATAGTAGAGGATTTTCCTGCTCCGTTGGGACCGAGCAGACCAAGGATTTCTCCAGGCTTGATCTCAAAGGACACATGATCCACGGCGAGGAATTCGCCGTAGCGTTTGGTGAGGTTGGTGACAGAGAGGGCGGTTTGCACTTTATTACATTATAAGGCATTTTTACCTGTATGCTGTGTCATGTGGTTGTAATAGTATGTGAATAATGCAATTATACGTATGTATTAAATATGTAAGTTGATCGGAAGAAGCTATGGAAAAAAAAGGAATGATACGTGTAATCGATGCTGCAAACTACTTACGTGATGAGTGTCGTATGCCTATTACTGAGTTAATTATGCTTCAGGGTTTGATGCAGCGAGCTGCCAATAAACAATCAGGTGAAATTTCATTGCATACTCTTCGCAAAATATTAGAGATACATGCTAATTCTCAAATCTCATCAGAAGCAATTTTGGCAGCAAAAAAAGTTGAATAAAAATCCTAATTTAGCTGAATTTTTATTACCACCCAAACTCAGAAAATGATTGATTGTGTTGATAGTTTTGTAGCGCCTGGGATATATAGGGAATAGTATTGCTCGGCAAGTGATCAAGTTTTGACCAGACAAGCTCATCGCATTTATCTGGTTCCATAATGGTTGGTTCACCTGTCCAGTGTTCGCACACAAAGAAAAAATCAATTGATTCTCTATCACCTGTGCGGTGCATGACGTGCACGAAACGTACATCAGCTGTGGTGATAGTAATACCCACTTCTTCTTGTGCTTCGCGAATAATTGCTTGTGTGGCAGTCTCGTTGCCATCAAGATGGCCGGCAGGCACAGAGTAGTTGCCGTCTTGGTAGCCAGTTTGAAAACGGCGTGCGAGTAAGACTTGATTGTCTTTGATTAGGAATAAGTGTACTGCAGAAAAGGGGCGAAAACGATCAATCATTGTGAGTAGTATAGTACTTTTTCCCGGTTAGTTTTTCTGGAAGCAGGTTTTTATTGCTATACATTTCGTAGCCTTTGCCATAGTTCAGCTCTTTCATGAGCTTGGTGGGAGCGTTGCGAAGCTCTAAGGGAATAGGCAAATTACCCAATTTCTGGACATCAGCCAATGCAGCAAAGTACGCATCATACGCAGAGCGATCTTTTTTACAGTTACAAAGATAAGCAGTGCCGTGTGCTAAGTTAATTTGCGCTTCAGGGTAGCCAATTTTATGGACTGCGTCAAAGACTGCGTTGGCGACAACCAGGGCGGTGGGAGCGGCCAGACCGATATCTTCACTAGCAAAAATCACCATGCGCCGGGCAATGAACTTGGGATCTTCGCCGGCGGTGATCATGCGCGCCAGATAATAGAGCGCAGCATCAATGTTGCTGGCGCGCATCGACTTGATAAACGCGCTAATCGTGTCGTAGTGCTCTTCCCCACCTTTATCGTAGCGAAGTTGAAAACTTTGCAGTGCATTCTTGAAGTTGTCGATGCTTAGCTCGTTGTAGAGTTGCCAGGTATTATCAATAATGGTGAGGAGTTTACGCGCATCACCATTGGCATAATTTACCAACCATTCCAAAGTGTCGGCTTTGGGTACCTTGGTGCCAAGGTGTTTGACGGCGCGCTTGATAATGTCAGTCAGTTGCTCAGAGGTGAGTGATTTGAGCACAAAGATGCGAGTGCGGGAAAGGAGCGCGGAGATCACTTCAAAGCTTGGATTCTCGGTTGTTGCACCGATCAGCACTATGTCACCTCGCTCGACATAGGGTAAGAGAAAATCTTGTTGTGCTTTGTTAAAACGGTGAATTTCATCAAGAAATAACACTGGGGCTGGTTTATCCAGCTCGCGAAGTTGCGCCGCTTGTTCGATTACGTCGCGAACATCACTTTTCCCTGCTGAGACGGCAGATAGTTCGAAAAAATCTCGCCCTGTGTCGTGTGCCAGGATCTTAGCTAGTGTCGTCTTCCCTACACCAGGAGGTCCCCAGAAAATCATTGAGAAGACTTGCTGATGTTCAATAGCAACCCGTAATGGTTTTCCTTCACCAACTAAGTGATCCTGACCCATGAAATCAGTTAACGTCTGTGGACGCAGCAGATGCGCCAGTGGTTCTGCAGTGTTGGGAGAGACCATAACTCTACTCTATCAGTTTTTAGAGTTTCGGGGAAGGTTTGGAAAATAACTCCAAAATCTCGTTCTTTTTTTCTATAGTTACTGCCATAGCGACCATGCCTACATCTCGTTGGCCATAGTAAATAGTACTGCCAAGTGGCAAAAGTAGTGCGAGTGCTACTGCTGCCAGATCTTCTTCACCGTCAACATGAATATGTTCTTGCCAGCGCAGGGTATATCGACTTGGAATGATTTCTTGCAAAATACGCGTAAGTTCTAAAGATATCAATCCAGGTGCATTAGTGACGTGATGAGTGTTTGCATCATCAGCAATTTTGAGTATTTCTGCACTCTTATGATCTATTCTCTGAGTTTTTAAATCGAATACTCCGATCTGGTATGACCACTTTCGTTGACGAAAGTACTCGAGACAAAAGTCACCTACCACCGCGGTAAAGGTGGCGGTAGGAAATAACTTGTTGGTGATCGGGCCTTGAGGATTTTGAAAGAAGCTTCGTTGCGTATCAGTTAGTTCGAGTGTTGTTTCCAGAGGTTTCCACCAGTTTTGTCCGTTTTGATTGAGCCTTCCCTGACGAATACTTGCCGAGTGAAGCGGTTCACCAGTTTCGGCGAGAAAATACGTACTTACATATGTTTGCAAAGGACGCATTTTCAACTTTAACCGTAAGGTATTAATGTGATCAGCTCCAGCTTCAGTTTCGGGAGTGACACAAAGTGCTTGCACCATCCCTTTTTCGAGCGTTGGCCCGACCGCGTCGTGCAGCTGAACAATCCTAGCTTGAATGCGGTTTTCTCGACAAAATGTCTTGACAGTGCGGTACCGAGTGTCATAGTCCTCGATGAGATGTGCCCAGGGTTTGTTTTTGACCAAGTCATCGGCTGTGATGCCTATCAGGACAGTTTCAGCCAAGTCGTTGGCATACTTGAGAAAATGCTCATGTCCTTTGTGTAGATGATCAAAAGTCCCACCTAGACCGATTGTTGGATAACGATGTGCCATATCGACATTGTACCGGATATTGCTAGGTTGCGAGCTGGAAAGTGCGACCTCGCTTGTGAATAAAACCCTCTTTTTGCAGTGTTTCTGTCACAGATTTCACTTTTGCTTCATCAATTTCAAGCATTGTGGCCAATGAGGTAAGAGTAGCAGGGGCGATAGTAAGTGCTCGCAGCACCAGGCCACGGATTCGTCGATTCGACGTGGCAAAGTTACTTTGTTTGACATAGTGTTTGCTCTGGCGGGTGGGATTTGGTAAAACACGTTTGAGATAGCTGCCATAATCCATCAATGCAGAGTACCATTGTCGAGGGTGTTCAGCATCAAGGGTACTTTCGATCAGAGGCAAGAGCAATTTATCTTCGACGCCATATGCGCCAGGAAAAAAGTGATAGATAAACACAGTTCGGATGTTCGTTTCAACGACGATGTTTGGTTGATTGAAGGCAAAAGTAAGAATTGCATTGGCGGTGTACGGACCGATCCCAGGTAGTGAGAGCAAATCATCAACGTTGTCTGGTACTTTTTCGTGAAAACGTGTGAAAATAGATTGTGCAGCCCGCTGCAGATTGAGACCTCGGCGATTGTACCCTAGGCCCTGCCACGCAGTGATGACTTCACCCACGCCTGCAGTTGCTAATGTAACAACTGAGGGAAACTGATTGATGAACGCTAAGAACTTGGGAATAACCCGATCAACTTGAGTTTGTTGGAGCATGAATTCAGACACCATAATGTGGTATGGATCATAGTTCTGACGCCAGGGTAAATCATGCCGGCCATAATGGGTATAAAAATGGTGTATAAAAGTACGAAACCCAGCAATTTGTTGAGATGTCAAAGGAGTAGTCACCAAGCACGAGCGTAACTGAGTTGTCACATAGCTGTCAAGATTTGCTACACTATGTCGTATGAAACAGAAACTTGTCCAAGCTCAAGAATTAATTTGGATGACAATATTTGTCCAAGGTATGTTGGCAATTCTAGGATCATTGTACTATTCCACGTTTGGTGATCCGGTAGCCAATGTCGTGGCAGGAAATCTTTTCCCGATTGGTCAAGGTCTTGAGCCATGCTTGTTGTGCTGGTTAGCACGCATTCTCATGTTCCCGATCGCCTTGATTAGTTATGTTGGGATCCTGAAAAAAGATCGGCGCTTCACTGATTACCTGATACCGTTAGTGGTGTTGGGCATCCCTCTCGAGTTATATCACTATGCGATTCAAATGTTGCCTATCCACAACTGGATTGGCTGTAGTGTGGAAAATCCCTGTAATGTCGTTGATGTCAGTTATTTTGGCTTTTTGACCATTCCCTTACTGTGCTTAGTGGCTTTTGTGGTGCTGGGTGCATTGATTGCTGGCAACATGTGGATAAATAAGAAATTGGAAGAAAAGTAGATTATTTGTCATAAAAAGGTCCCAGATATACTCCTTATACACATTAAATGTGTATAATAGGGGTATGCTTATTAGATTTGAGTTAGAAAGACTTGCTACACTCGAGGAAAAATTGAAAAAAAATCCTCAATGTGTTGATGATTATTGGCTGTTCTTGATCAACATGACCCATCCCATACAGGCCTTGAAGGATTTAGAAATTGCAGAAAATGCAACAGGTGAAGGAGGTGGTGGTGGAAGTGATGACCAGCAGCCTCAGATCCCAGAAGAAAGACCATGGGATGATAATGACTTGATAGCATGGAGCTTGGAGAATGGGACAGCTGTTACTTTTGGACGTAGGCTCTCTCCTGAAGAATGGCGTAAGCGAGATCGTCGACCAGATGACTGGAGATAATGATTGTTAGATCTACAATTGATACAGCCTAGCGGCTGCTTCATTACCATTCTGTTCAAAATATGTTTGTAGTAATTGAGCAGACTGTGCTTGCAGGTCTGCAAATAGAGTATGTTCAATTTCCATATTTTTGAAGAATGACACAAATTGCGCTTGTTCTTTCAACATGGAAATACCACCTTTGTGCGGGTCTTTCAAAGCTGAATAAATCTGGGTGACGCTTGATCGCGCGAGAAAAAAGCTACAGCCAAAACAGGGTTCGAGCGATGTATAAAGGGTCAGAGGTATTCCGAGATCTTTGTCTGCATGCTCGCTAAGTTGGCGCAGGCCGAGTAGTTCAGCATGAGCGGTCACGTCGTGATCATGAGCATACTCATTGGAAGTTTCAGCCAGTACAGTACCGTTGGCATTAACAAAGACAGCGCCGATGGGATAGCTATTTTCTTGGAGTGCGTGCGCAGCTAAATCCAGAGATTTGGTTAGGAATTGGTAGATTTGGTCGGTGCTAAAGTTGGTACATTGAGGATTTGGCATATAGTAGCGTGGTGCTTGCGCCAGATTTGTCGTGCTGCCACATATCCATATCCAAATAGCATATCACTTGCCAAAGTCCGAGCGTAAAAAGGCACAGCTTGGGTGTAACAAATGACCAGTTGGGCAAAGGTGTGATCATGCCAATAGAACCACACGCCAAAATTTGAAAGTACAAAGAACAAGAATGAGGCGAGGGGTAGCAGTGCTAGTTGGAGTTTGGTGCTGCGACGCGCTAGATAACCAAGTATGGGGTAACACGCAAAGCCGAGATAGGTCAGCCAAAAACCCCGATAGCTACCTTTTACCAGGACATCAAACGCCACAATACTCAAGCCATATAGGATGGGGCTCTTACCGAAAAATCCAAAACTGCCTAAAGGACTAATATTGCCAGGCAAGAGATCGAGTCGTGAGATAAATACCGTAAGCGCAGTAAAAAATCGAGTAAAGTGCTTACTTAGAGAGGGCATCGGCGGCGTTGACAGCTTCATAGACGAACTTGATAGTATCACCTTTTTTCAGTTTTGTTTGGCTAGCCCCTTTTTCTGCGTAGGTTCCGTTTACGTAGAACGCCCAGTAGGCAGTATTGTCACCAGCTAAGCCATTGATGGCAGTTACAAACTTACCAGCTTCACCATAGTCTTTGGTCTCAACTTTGGCATTGGCTTCGAGAATATCGAGTGCTACTTCTCCACTCTGGGTGGCAGTGAGTTCGTACGAGGTCTTGAGCATTGCGGCGGGAGTAGGTGTGGTTGCAGTTTGTGCAGCTGGCGTTGGGAGTGGTGATGCAGTAGTGGTAGTGCCAGTTTTGAGCGCACTGCAAGCTGTCATGCTCACAGCAGCAAAAACCATAATGAGAAGGAGGGAAAGTTTTTTGGACATTGGAGTACGATTCTACCGTGTTTTGAGAAGATTGGGAATTTGAGAAAGGGTAGTGATTACCTTGCTTTTTTCATCAAACTCTGTGGGGAGAGGTTTGTTATCACGATTTAACCATATAGCCGGGATACCCACATTCAATGCATTGAGCACATCCATTTCATGATTGTCTCCAATCATAATACTGTTCTCGGGGTCAATTCCCAGTCGTTGCAGCGCCCGTTCAAACAATTGAGAATGAGCTTTGGAAACACCTTCCACTGTTGAAACAAATTTATGATCAAAATAATCTGCGATTCCAATTAATTCTAGTATTTTCTCCAGACCTGGACCAAAATCTGAGACGATTGCTAATGAATATCCTTGTTCTTTTAGAGTGGTGAGAGTTTCGATAACATCATCGTAAGCTCGCCATTTATCAGATGGGTTGAAAGAATCGTACACTTCATAACCCCATTCCAACCAAGGGTGTTCAGCCGTGTCTGCCGCTAAATGTTGTAAGCGAACACTTTGGTAATGAGACCATACAATTCGTTCCGAGACAGGATTGTTGGGAATAATTGACACTTTTTTCTTATGTTGGTTAATCACATGATCCGCAGCCTGATTAGCTTTAGTCATGGCATTACGGTTCACTGGTACGTTTTTTTCTTCCAAAAACTGTACACAAAACTCATCAAAGTTTGGAAAGGGATAAATAAGTGTGGCACTAGCGTCGAAGAAGATGTGGGTGGGAGTTGGCATGTGGTGATGAGTGTAGGTACTAACTAAACTCCAGCATACTCTACCATATATTTTTCTTCATCAACATCGAGATCAATCAGTGCTTGTTCGACTTTTTTTTGAGCAGCAGCCAACTCTGGCTTTTTGCTAAAGTGGGGTTGATTGGCAAGATTCGCCCACTGGAGTCGTAGTTGGCGACGTTTATTGATGATGGCTTGAGAAATGTATTGGAACTGCAGATGGCGGTCGAGTTCTTGCCATTCTGGGTATTGGCTGAGGTATTCCGCGTCGTACTTGCCGAGGGCAATGGATTCTTTGAAGGTGATGAGGCGGGTGGAAGTTGTCATTATGTTGCTCAATCTATATCTGATTATTGTATCGTATAGACTTGCAACTTTTGCTGTTGTTCATAGTTAGAAAGCATCATTGGCATCGGTAATTGTTAAGTTTTTTTCATGATAACCTCGACGATGAACAAGTATCGGAGATGTGCCAGGCGCAACAATCATGGCATGCAGAATTAGAGGAGGGTAGTTAGTACTATACGTATAACTTAGTAAACAGAAAATAGTACCGTATGGAAAACTAGTATTATTCTCACTTAGGACTGTGAGCAGTGTGCTAATGGTGATTTGAAACGAAGGGAAGCACAACATTTCTAGGAACACGCTAAATTCTTCAAAAGAATTATATCTATCTTTGTCAGCAGCTCCCAACAAATATTTGGCAGTACCAAAGCAGTTAGAACGAGATTCTCTTTCCTGTTGGGTTCTAGCGAAACGGACTGTAAATTCTTCAGGTGTCAGCACAATGTATTGGTTGAGGCACCTGACCAAAATAATAACCGAATTTCAGATCAGGTAATCTATAGATTTTGTTTTTCTGTGTAGTTGAAAAAAACACACTCTGTTATTATGCCATTAATATGAATTTAGACCTTAATCGAAAAAAATCACTGTTCGTTGCATATCCCTGGAATATTTATATTCAAAGCATGTATGAGGATATTTTTCATAGGTTATTTGAGTCCTGGGATATTAGGCATGGTTCAAATGTGACTTTAAAAGACAAAGTTGAGTCGGAAGTTGAAAAGTTTATGTCTAGAAACAAACATCTTTATGATGTTTTTGTATCTGCTATCGAGAAATGTGACTTTTTTATTGCTGATGTGACTGGAACGAACCCAAATGTGATGTTGGAATTAGGAGTAGCTATACAGTTAAATAAAAATGTTCTCATTGTCACAAGTGATGAATTAAAAAAGTTACCCTTTGATATTAGCGGGTTCCGAGTAAGTCATTACAAATCAAAGGAAGCCTTGATCAAGATTATTGAAGAAGAACTCAATATTTTTAGTAAAATTAAGTCGCAAACATTTGTAAAATATTTCGATGGTTTCTATTTCAATTTTCCTGCTGCTGGTGAATTAAGACATAATCAACTTCTTCCTTTTCCTGTACCAAAAAATTTAAAAAATTTACGTTTACGCATAGAGTACAAGTTTTTAAGTGATTCGAACTCACATGATTGGTTGGGAATTCACTTAAGAGCTCAGTTACCGGACATCGTTAGATCAGAACTTGTCTATGTGAGAAGTAATTCAAAATTAGAATCTGTCTCTTTTCCGGGTAGACGCGCTCCAGAAGTAGGCAAGACAATAATTAATAAACAAGCTGAAATGGCAGATGGTTTTAAGCTTCTCGAACTGGTAATTGAGGAAAATTCTTTAAAAGCTTTGACTGATAGCGCTGAACTTGAGGATAATAAAATTCAAACAGATAGCACGGGAGGGGTTGTTTTGCACGCATTCGCTCACAATCCGCCTACTCAGCAAAACCTTGTAATCAGTTATAAGAATTTAGAAATACTAAGCTTGGATACAACAGCTCCAGTTTAGCGAAAATTAATCTGAAGTAATGATTGTTTTTTCATTGATGAATAAATATATTCATATAATATATGGGTTATTTCTGGTGTAAGCGGTTGAAGCTATTCTTAAGGGAAATCAGCAAAAAACTTACTCGCTGTGGGCTTTATTCTTCCATCAACGAGATGTATTTTTGGTGCAAGCGAATTTGTCTCAATAGCTTTTTTTTCGAGCTGTTTTAGTTCTCTAAGCTTGTCGGAATTTGCTACTTGAATCACCAGATATGCGCCTCTGCTATTATTTTCACTCTTTTGATATCTATCAAGTTGAAATGTGTATCCGTCCAAGAGATGTTTGTGTTTGGAGAGTTTTATCTCAACGATGAATTTGAGTAAGTATCCTCTGCTAAACTTAAAATCTATTGATCCAATTCCAGGGTTTGGCTCTCTGTTAAGGTCAATATTATTGGCCTCACAATATGCATCAGCAATAGAATAAAACAACAGTTGGCTATATCTTTCATGGTAAGGTCGAGTTCCTTTGCTTCCATCTTTATAGAGAAAGATGTTAAGACCATTGAATTCAATATTTTTTCTAAACTGTGCAATGATTTTGGTCACAGTTTCTTCAATATCTTCGATTGTTGGCTCTTTAGATAGTTTCAGCTCCAGCGGATATGTATGAGAAAACTGCTTTCCAGCAGTGTCCCAGCTCATCTGACCTTGAGGATCGGAATCAAAATCATATGGTTTTGCTTGATAGTCGCGATATCCTTTCACGAAAATTTTTATGTTTTCAGGATCTGCGAAGAATTCTTGATAAATGAATTCTTTCCGCTTGGTGGCACGCATCGTTGCTAGATCTTTTGCTAGCTTGGCAACGATTGAGTTATATCTGATCCGAAGCTCTTCATTGAAATGAACAATCGAATCAATGTCCTCTGGATTTTTTGCTACAGGGATGGTTCTCAAGAGTTCCTTTGGTAGAAAAACCACGGGTTTATTGCCGCGCGGATGCCTTGGTATCTGATATTCTTGTTCTTTAATTTTTATACTAACTGTGGGGATATTCAGTTCAGAAGCTACTCGAGCAGTATATTTATACAAATCCTCACGGATTATCATCACCGTCATATCACTTAAGCGATCTGGTCCAAAATCTTCAGTAAAGAGTCCAATGAGTTCAAAAATTTCCGGATCCTGTACACCAAGATCTATTAGTTTTTTTGCATGTACAGTTAATTTTTTTGCAAGTTTTTTACCAATACCACTTCCATCTCCAGTGGATTTGCCTAAACCAATGGAAACACCTTTTAGTTCTCTCAAAATCAATCGTTTCCAAGCCACTTGCCAAGGTAAGTCAAACATTTCATTGGATAACAGAAGTAACCTAATTACATCAGAAAAGTACTTTTCCAGTTTCAAATGGGAATCTTTGAATTCTGGTATCTCAGTTTGTTTTAACAGGTGAGGATCTACAAAAAGTGTTGTATCTATATCAACAAAAGCATCAAAAACACCAAGATTTTCAAACTTATCGCTGTCTACTCCGAAGTGGTCACTTAATTTAAGTATCATAAATACCTCCGAATATACTCCAATACACTATTCTCTAGAATAAGGAATTGGTACGGAAACCATACGAAGACCAAACTGCTCAAATTAAGGAATAACTATTTGTACGCATAGAACGAACCAAAGATTTGATTCCAATGCCTCCCCTACCAACAAAAAACCTGCCAGAGGGCAGGATTTTTATTGGTCGGGGAAACAGGACTCGAACCTGCGGCCTCACGCTCCCAAAGCGTGCGCTCTAGCCATCTGAGCTATTCCCCGATGTGGCTTCTTATTCTTGGCTACGTTGCTATTGTACTGTATTTGTGCCTCGGGTGGGACTCGAACCCACAAGCCAGTGAAGGCATTGGATTTTAAGTCCAACGCGTATACCAATTCCGCCACCGAGGCTTTGTTGTTAACTAGCTATTATACCGTGTTTTCCAGTAGTCAGCCTTTGTGATTTTTTGTACAATAAGCGCCTACCCATTTTCATTGGTACTGCCTGTATGAAGAACCGCACTCTCCTGATTCTGTCTTTTATTATGGTCGTCAATGCTTTGGCATATGGCACGATCATTCCCCTACTCTATAAATACTCGACCAGTTTTGGTTTAGATGGAGTGGGTGTCGGTTTCTTATTTGCCAGCTATTCCTTGGCACAGCTGATTGCGACGCCGATCATCGGTAGATTGTCTGATCGATTTGGTCGAAAATCACTACTCTTGTTGTGTCTAGCCGGTACAGCGGCATCTTTGGCAATGTTTGCTTCGGCAACAAGTGTGGTGATGCTCTTTTTGGCACGGACCATTGATGGGGTCACAGGAGGTAATATCTCGGTGGCACAAGCCATGATTGCCGATACGACCAGTGGCAAGGAGCGGGCGAAAGCGTTTGGGTTGCTAGGAGCCACGTTTGGGGTGGGTTTCTTGATTGGGCCAGCTGTGGGTGGGTTGTTGAGTGAACTAGGGACAACAGTACCCTTCTGGTTTGCGGCAGTTATGGCGGCCGTAGGAACGATACTGGGTATTTTCATGCTAAAAGAAACCTTGCCAAAAGAAGTGGTCAGAGAAGCAAAGCAAAAAACCGCCAAAAAAGGTTTCGATTTGTCGTTTATGTTGAAGGCGTTATTGTTGCCGACCACGGGAGTGATAATCGGAATTGGCTTTTTGGTATCAGTTGCGCAAAACACCTTTATTATTGGTTTTCAGTCGTTTACCAACGATGCATTGAAGATGTCGCCGTTCCAAATTGGCTTGACTTTTACACTCTTTGGGGTGGTAAATATCTTGGTGCAGATGGGTGGAATTAAAGCACTGATGAAGTTAATTCCTTCTAAGAAAACGCTGATTTCACTACTGTTGATCTTGTCGGCTGTGGCACTGGCAGTGGCTTCGTGGCAACATAGTTGGTTGACATTCGTGCCGGTGACACTGTTGTATGGGATGTTTGCTTCACCTATTTTTGCGATTACCACTGGATTACTATCTGAGCGCACATTGGCAGAAGACCAGGGCGCGATTTTGGGAATCAATCAGTCATATACGTCACTCGGGCAGGTGGTTGGTCCACTGATTGCTGGAGCGGTTATTTCGCGAATATCTTTGTCGGCGACGTTTGTGGCTGCGGCGGTGATTTTTGGGTTGGCCTTACTTCTTAGCCAGAAAATGTACATTCCCATACATAAGAAAGCGGATATATAATAGGGCTCAGACATTTAAAAAAACTGAAGAGATCGTCCTACGGCCGATCAACAGCTTTTTTAAAAGTCTTCGCTTAGACTTGGGGGAGATCAAGAGTCTCTTCGCAAAGTTATTAACAAGATGCAAGCGCAGATGACAACTAACAGCTGTTAGTACAACCATACTGCGAAGAGAGATTTTGCGAAGTTATTAACAAAATGCAAGCGCAGATGACGGCGAACCATGTTGATCGCAGCAGCGATCACTTCATGGTGAGACCGGCATCGAGCATGCGGGTGTAGCTCAACGGTCAGAGCTCCAGTTTTCCAAACTGGTGACGAGGGTCCGACTCCCTTCACCCGCTCATAAATGACAGAAATGTACATAAAGTTGTTAGAAAATTACATAAATGGATATTAAAACGATAACTAACGAAGTAGAGAAAATTTCTGTGCTTTATACCAATAAATTTGGAATAAAGAGGGACTCTGATTGGTTTATTCTTAAACTCCAAGAGGAGCTAGGTGAATTGATACAAAGTTATCTAATGATGATTGGTCAAGCCAGAAAGAAAGACAAATCTGACAAAGAATTAGCTCAAGATTTTCGGAAAGAAGTGGCAGACGTTTTTTCTCATGTTTTGCTTCTAGCTAAGCATCATAAAATTGATTTAGAAAAAGAAGTTGAAGAGAAGTGGCTTGTTTGGAATAAATCATAACTCAGAGATTTGCAAAGCTTTCGATACTTATATGGCTCTTTAGAGAATTAAGTTGTAAAATTAGATCTGGAGTAACCCATTTTCGTAGGTTCGAGCGAAGTACGGTTAACCGCTCAAAAATGTAATCAATTGAAAAATCAATAAAGTTAGTCTATAAAAACTTGCAATTAATTGACTTGCCACGATTATCTCTTTATAGTTAAGCCATGGATGAAATAGTTGGTCAAATCCCGTCAGTCCTTGCTACAGAGAATCAACCTTCAGCAGTCCAGACTTCATCAATAAACATACCAAAATCGCCTGCTGCATCAACAATTTCACCACTTATTCTGTCATTGATAGTCGTGGTTGTGTTCTTATGCGCTGGGGTTGTCTATTTTGGCTATCAGAACTATCAGTTGCAAAATCGCTTGACAGTTTTAGAAGCAGATAGGAAACCTTCAATTGAAAATGAACAACTTGATGCCAAAGAAATGCCCTCAGACACCGTCATAAGTTCTGGCTCAATGCCTGAAGGGGCCGTTGCAGTAGACCAAACATCGACTTTTACCAATACGCCACTACAGTTCTCTATTGATTATCCCAAAGGATGGCGATTCATCGAAGAACAAACGTTTACAGGTTTTGGACCACAGGAAGTAGGAGAAGATGTGCTCTTAGGTGTCAGTTATTATTCAATCCTAAATAAAACTGAAGAAAACCTTAAAGCAGAAATTGGTTTTCAGTTCTCGGATAGGCAACAAGAAGAAAAACCAATTACTGTAAATGGAACTCAAGGGCTACTCATTACTACTACCACTCCTTCCATCCCTAGCTGGAGATCAGAAGATGTAATGATTGTATCTGGGCCTACAATCTTTGTGATTAGTAATGGAGCAATATCAGATGCTGAAAGACAAAACACCAGCGGTGTTCCTAAGACCTTTACTTTTAAAAAATTTTACGAGTCATTCAGGCTACTCAACAAACCACAATGAGCCTTCTTCCTCTTGGCCAAATAGCTCACAGTCAATTACCGTTTGCTAACATCACATAAATTTCTCATGTCCCGCCCACTTAATAAACAACAACTCCTAGACTTCTCGCAAGACGAGTATGAACGTCTCGTACGCTTTATATCTGCATTATCACCTGAGCAGCGTGATATCGAGACTGTTTTTGATAATCGCACTGCCAAAGATATTGTCGCGCATGTGTACGCTTGGCAGGTTCTAGAGCTGGAGTGGTATAAGGTGGGCATAACTGGTACTAAACCAGCGATTCCTGCTGAAGGCTTTACATTCAAGGACACGCCACAATTGAACGAAAAGTTGTTTCAACAATACAAAGATATCAGCTGGGCAGAGCTAGCCGAAAAACTGGAAAAGTCCCATGTTGCATTTCTCAACATAATTGCTAGTCATAGTGAAGAGGAGTTGTTTACTAAGAAAAAATATATCTGGACAGGTTCAAGTAACATGGCTGTCTATTTTCGGTCAGCACTGTATAGTCATTACGTCTGGGCGAATGACCTAATCCGCAAGCATTTCAAACTAAAAAATTAAGTTAGACTACTCCCTTTTTCGTAACTTCCATCTACCAATCAACAAGGGCAGCAACAGTGTTGTAGCATAGTAGAAATACACATCCAACTTGTAGTACGTAGCATTGTTCAGCATTTTAACTAGAAATACATAATCTAACATAACTGCCAGGGCGGCCCAGACTATACCAATCACTAGATATTCGTAAAAATGTTGCTGATGGATTTTTCTAATCAATACCCACATCGTCAACGCAATTCCCACAGGCGTGATTATCCAGCCAATCAATTCAGTAGGAATGACAAAAAACAGAATCATGCCCAAAAGATATCCAACCAGCCAGAGCACGCTGCCCCACCCGAGTGTGGCAATCAAAATCGACTTGTATTTTTGCATGCTATTTACTATACACTTCTTGTATACTTTACTTATGCAACCCCCCACTTCCATCGACGCCTACATCACCACTTTCCCCCCCGAAGTACAAGTCAAACTACAGCGTTTACGAAGTCTCATTCAAGCCGCTGCGCCGGAAGCCACCGAAAAAATTGCCTACGGAATGCCTACCTTTTTTCTCAACGGCAACTTGGTCCACTTTGCTGCCTACAAACACCATATCGGCTTCTACCCTACTCCATCTGGGATAACCCAGTTTGCAAAAGAACTATCGAAGTATGCTACCTCAAAAGGTGCTGCACAGTTTCCCCTTGATGAAGAGTTGCCCGAACAGTTGATTACCAAAATCGTGAAAATGAGGGTGGTTGAAAAAAGGCGAAAAAGTGAATGACTGGTTAACTTTACGTAAACTGTGTGACATATATTCTCTTACCCATTTATTACCATCAAAGTACATTTTATTTGTTAACGTACCTATAGCAAAATGGCAAATACGAATAAAGACACTTTTCTAAGCTACGCTGAAACCCAACTCACTAGAAGTGGATATACTGAATACAATATTTCATTGTGTCTTTCCTTTCTCAGGTACCTATATGACAATGCAAGTTATTTCTCTGATTTGCAAAGTGTAATTGTAAATGAGGCTGATGGTGAATTGGACGATGTAGAAGAAAGCGAAGCTGTAGTGCCAGTTGTACCCGTGCTAGATTTGAAAAATCTGATGCGTGAGTCTCGGGTTGCTCAGGAGTGGGCTAGAGATTTTACCCTGTATACGGTCAGTATAGTACGACTTGTTGAGTTACTAGAAGATAATCCTGATCTAACTCAAATTGTGTGCCAGGCAGTCATATACTACTTCGCTACATATGGAAGTGATGTCAAGGGAGTTGAAGCTAGGACAGTTAAAGTAATTAAACAGCAGGCGCAGCGAACCAGGCAAATAGATGTTTTAAAGGGAAACTATATCAGAGTTAAAGATCTGGCACGAGCAATTGAATACTGGAATATTGAGGGTATGGCAGGCTTGTAATACTCCAAACCAAAAACCCCGCCTCTAAAGTAATATCAGAAAGCGGGGCTAGTGGTCTGTCCAGCTAGATTAAGCTGATTTCACGGATAATTTTTTGGGTTTTGATGCTTCAGCCTTCTTGAAGGTCAACGTTATCACGCCATCCTTAACTTCTGCTGAAGGTTCGACAGTGTGATCGAGCATGCCGGGGACGGCTACGCGGTATGAATACTGCCAAGACGACTTGCTGTAGTGTTTCTTTTTTTCATCACTACTCTCGTCGGTGGCATTGGCGGTAATGGTCAGTACACCCTTTTCAAACATCACATCAATTTTGTCGGCGCTGACGCCGGCTACGTTGGCTTTGACGACAACTTCGTTGTCGGTCTCATAGACGTCGAGATTATTTGACGCACTCGAAAGTATACTGCCGAGATCTTCATCGTCCCAGATACTTGGCCAGCGATTGAGTGAGCTGAGCATCGGACTCCATCTGACTAATGACATAGGTTCCTTTCTGTCTGAGTGCGGTCTGTTAGCACTCGCAACGGTTCATTGCTAATTATCTTAACAATACTTAGCACTCAATGTCAAGCACTGCTAATTGGAGAAAAAAAATGTATCGGGAACTAATGTGAATGATAATGCTTCTGGGGATTAGCTGGGAGCGAATCAGGAAACCACTGCACAAACCACTTGGCTGCCAACCAAGTGGTAATCGGGACAGCGACTGCTAACGCCATACTACCCACGATGGTACGGACGACTTCTTCGACGACAAACTCACTGTTGAGTGTCACCCAGAGTGGTTGTTGGTAGAGTTGGAACACCAGCAGCATCGGAAGCGAGGCACCGGCATAGGCAAGGGCGAGGGTGTTGACGAGTGAAGTGATATGTTCTCGGCCAATCGACATGCCGCGTGCATACAGTTCGCGAACGGTGAGGGCGGGATTGGCCCGATGAAGTTCTTCAATGGCAGCGGTTTGGGCAGTGGTGATATCGTCGAGCACTCCGAGCGCACCAATGAGCATTCCGGCTAACAGTAGACCACGGAGGTTGATAGCGGCCAGTGCCCCGTATTGCAGCTCGATGCCTTCATCAGAGCCTAGACCGAAGAGCTGAGTTAATTGGACGAAAATGAGGGCTGTCAGCATGGCAAACACGAGAGTAATTAACGTACTAATCAGTGATACCACACTGCGGGCAGTGAAACCGTGTGCCACAAGTAACGAAGAAATAGCAATCAGAAAGGTAGCAATGGCACTTATTACAATTGGAGTGGCGCCGTGGGCAAGTTGCGGCACGACGAACATGATGAGTAGCCAGATACTGAAGGCTAAGCCACCGAGCGCGGCCACACCGTGGCCGCGACTCAACACCAAAATCACTGCAAAAAATACCACAATCATGGCAATTGTTGCCGGTAATCGGTACAAATCATTTACCTCGTACAGTGAAGTACCATCGGCTTGTGTTACCTGTGTCAGTATCACTCGTTGGCCCACCCGCAGTAGCCGGTCCTCCCCTGCCCCGAGTGGTAGCTGATAGCTGGCTGGAGTATTGGTAGTGTCTGATAACGTTATCTCAAGTTCTTGAGTTGTCTGAGGATAACCACCGGCGTGGGTGGTGGTTTCACTGGTGATGTTCTCAACTGTGCCAAGGGAGAAAGTTGGTGCTGGCGGCAATGCCGTTTCTTGAGCGTAGACCTGTGCTGTGGTGCGAACACCAACAATGAGCATGAGTATGCTTGCGGTAAGGTAGATAACTACTCGCTTCAACATATAACTAGCATGCAGCCTAGGCTGCTTTTTGGCAATCCGCACACAAGCCGAACAAGGTGAGGTGATGATGTACTACCTGGAATCGTGCGGCACTTGTAGGCTCAATGTGAACTTGGCACTCTGTTGGCATAATTTTGCCACAGGTAGTACAGACAAAGTGATCATGGTGGTGACCACGAAGTTCGTAAACTAATTCGTTATCCAGCAAGTTATGTCGGCACAGTTGGCCATCGCTCATTAGTTTTTCTAGTGCACGATACACAGAAGTTTTGTTGAGATGAGGCCGACTAACTTGGAGTTTTTCGACGATTGCTGACGCTGATAGCAAGTGTTCAGTATGGAGTAATTCGATAATAGCGGGTCCGATTTCCGGAATTGGTGGCATGGTGTGTTCGAGCGATGGATCAAGCTGCGACAGAGTCTGCGAGGAATTGACCAAATGACACAGAAGCAAACTGTGGCTCGAATAAGTATTGTATACCCTTGGAGTTGATTGGGCCAAATAAGCCCGATCCTTGTGAACCTCGGCGCGAAGCATGTGGTTTTACTGCAGCACGCTGCCTAGCTCCAGAGTGCTTCGGTGCAGTGTGTTGTAGTGCATGTCTCTTACGAAGCGCACTGGCTGTCGTATGTTGGTTGTGTTCATCATCATGACTACCCGCAACGCCTGGTACCGCCAGATGCGCGCCAGTAAACAGATGTTCGAAGGGGTGGATCAGACCATGGAGTAAACCACCAAAACCAGCAAGTGTATCTAGTGCCCTGAATGTCAATCGATGTTTTTCTCGGAGTGTTCTGATGTCTTGATCGAATGCTTCAACTGAGTCAAATACGGGGATGGCGTCTGCACGGAGCTGCATCGCTGTTTCGGCGTGTAAATCACTAGGCTCAGCAGTTATAGAAGAGCTGGTATTCGCCACCCCTGCATACGCTGCAAAGATATCGAGGTTAGTCGGGCCTGTTTCATCAGGCTCTACTACATCTATTCCTACCCCTGTCAGCACTTGGTCAAAATCTGCTACATCTTCTAGCGCTTCAATCGGTACGAACTGTTCATGATTTGGCATAACGACAAGTGACTAGTAGAGTTTCTTTGTTGCTTGTCCAGTCACTGCACCGCCTAGTTCGCGCACGTCCACGCTATTTGCGAGACTGGCGCTGCCAGTGTCCAAGATTTCAGCTGATTTTTGAACCAACTCCCGAGGTGTAACACGAACTCCCAGTTGAGTAGTAACATCGGCCATGGCATCAACCGCCAGCACTAATGCCGGGTTTTCTGCACTGCGATCTGGTGTTATCACGTGAGTTGTATCGCCGGAACGGGGCATTGAAGGGGCTAGTGTCGTATCAAGTAACGCCAGAAAAGGTTGATTCGTTCTGGAAAGTATAACGTCATCAACGGCGATGCCGCCTGTCTGTTCAAACTGTGTACTAACCGATGCTTGCCAATGTGCCGCTGTCGTATGGTGAGGTCGGTGGAGCACTGCTTGTGGCGTTTCACCTAGGCTTGCTAAACGTTTGACTGCCGCGACGTGCAAATCTGGTCTATCTATGTTTGACGCAAGCTGCGCTTTTGCTAGTAGGCCCACTGTCGCAACAGCTGCGATGCGGTGATTAGCAGCTACATTTGGGTTATGACCAGGAAAAAGTGAGCCTTCGCTGAACTCTAAGTGGGCAAGAACAGAAGGCACTTGTTGGCGTGCAATTGATTCAAAAAAGGCGTAGTCTGCATCAGAATTACCGCTGAGTGTTCCTCTAACGGCTGCACCAAACAGTTTTAGATGTGTCTCGCCATTAACTGTGTAGGCAATACCAGTACGGAATGCTTTGCCCCCATTAACTGCTTGTACAACGACGCGCGGTAATGCATCAGCGGGAAGTTGGCGGACATCTACCAATCGGTTCAAATGTCTGTTTACTTGATCTTCTATGTGTGATCCTGCTAGTTTTGAGTAAATGGTAGTTTCTGGACCTGGCATAGCTCTTTCTATTAATAAGCAACTAAGTTGCGCATACTATAACGCATGTGTCGCTAATATGCAACTAAGTTGCGATACACTATCTTGTTACGATGATTTACGATAGGGGTATGAAGTCTGTTCGATCGATTCGTTTTGTCGTCTCTGTTTTTGTTGTCATGGTGTCTGTTCTGGTTTGTGTTCAAGGTGTATCCGGCGCGAGCGAAGAGTTCGCAGTGGCGACTATAGAGGAAATTACCACTCAACAGATTGGTGAACTGCCGAATGGTCAGCCTGGGTATGTGCAGACCGCAATTCTGAGCAACAGTGCGATTCCGGCACAAATCGGTAGTGAGTTTCAACCGCTGATGGCATCTCAGTTACTCCAAAAAAATGAACAAGTGATTCGTACCACGAATCAAGATGGTTCGCCAAATGTCATCAGCTTGTATCAATTACCCCTCTTGAGTGTGCTGGCTATTTTATTGATAGTGACACTCATTGCCATCGCCGGAATTCGTGGCTGGTATGCGGGGGTGGGGATGGTACTGACCTTTGCTGTTTTACTAGGTTTCACCCTGCCAGCTTTGCTTGCCGGATATGCAGCGGTGGGTGTGGCAGTGGCATCCGCTATTATCATCGGTACAGTCACCACGTACTTGACGCACGGTTGGCAAAAGATGTCGCATCAAACAGTTGTGTCATTAGCGGTAACGATGTTGGTTGTAATTGGGCTATCAGTGGTGGTAACGAGCATGGCGCGGTTGACAGGTTTGGGCAGCGATGAAGCATTTGTTTTGCAATTTTTACCATTTGCGGGTGTGGATTTACGTGGTTTGTTCCTAGGCGGGGTGATGCTGGGGACACTGGGTATTTTGGATGATGTGATCGTGGCGCAAGTCTCGGTGGTGCAGCAACTTCGCTTGACCGGAGCTAGCCTATCGCGATTGAAATTGTTCCGCCAATCTATGGTGGTGGGACAAGATCATCTAGCATCTTTGGTCAATACGTTAGTTTTAGCCTACTTAGGGGCAAACTTACCCTTACTGCTATTACTGGGCATGAGTACGCGGATTCCTTGGTGGGTGATGGTGAGTAATCAGTCGTTGACTGAAGAAATTATTCGTACGTTGCTAGGGACTTTTGGAGTGCTGCTCAGTGTGCCGTTGGCAACGCTGCTAGCGGTGTGGTGGCCAACTCAGAATCAATCAGTAGTCAATCCTACACTGGTGCGAAGTGTTCGCACTTCATCTGCCGATAGTTCCCGCCAAGATTTACCTTCGAGATCATCGAGGCGAAGAGGGCCAAAGGCAACACGGATTAAACGATTAACTTCATAACCGGAGCGTTGCCACATCCGTTTGACCTGATGGTATCGACCTTCGATGATTGTCATACTCCACCAGACACCTTCGCTTGGCGCACTGGCAATCGGTACGGCGGCAACTTCGACGGGTTTTACCCAACCTTCAAACAGTTTGATGCCGCTGCGGAGATGTTCTAGTGCAGGTTGAGAAGGAGGTCGATCGAGCAGGGTCCAGTACGTTTTGGCTACTTTGAAAGAGGCATGGGTCAGCCGATATGCCACTTCACCGTCATCAGTAAGCAACAACAACCCTTCGCTGTCCGTATCAAGTCTACCCACTGGATACAGTCTTTTTTGACGGTGCGATGGTGGTAACACACTCAGGACTGTTTTTCTGCCTAGTTCATCGCTTGTGGTTGATACTAAGCCGATTGGTTTATTGATAATGACATAAGTGTGTTCGGTAGGAGCAGCTGCAAATGCCTTGTCATCGATGGTGATATGTTCTGTGCCCTCGACCTGTTGGCCAATGGTGGCGATTTGTCCATCAACGCGAATCCGCCCTTCGCGAATCATGGTTTCAGCCTGGCGGCGGGAGGCCACTCCAGCATGAGCAAGTAGGACGTGTAGACGTTGGGGCATGTGTGTATTCTACCCCTTGCGCGGCGTTAATACTCTTTGCTACTCTTTTTGTACACGTTTATTATTCAATTGGTTTCGTGACCAGAGCCTGCCTATGCCCAAAAGTCGTCTTCCCAAAAAACCAGCTGTCAAGGCTGTTGCCAAAAAAGTAGTTGCCAAAAAGACCACCCCAACTCGAGTTGCGAAAAGTGCTAAAAAAATGAGTGCATGGGATTCCTACTGTGCTGAGCGCGATGCGTTCTACCGCAAACACCCTAATTCCCAACTGCTGATGGGAATCCTTATTCTGGTGATCTTGCTTTATCTTGGCCTTTATTTCTGGTCACAAGCCACTGCCTACGGTTGGCACGTTTGATCTATATACTCTACAACTTCTCCTTCAAAGCTCGTTGTTCGATAGATTCCTGGTGCTGTTTCTTCAAACCACATAACGGGTACTTTGTCTTTTCCTTGAGGTAAATCGAGCACATATTCCGGTAGACACACACTAGAGAGATGTCCGCGTAGTTGGCGATATAGTTTTTTCCCCTCCTCAATCGAGATTCGAAAGTGCGAAGTACCATGAGCTTGGTCAAGATGGTGTAAATAGTATGGTTTCACACCCGTGGTGACGAGGTTTTCAAATAATTCTTTTAGCGTTTCAGCGTTGTCATTGACACCTTTGAGCAATACTGTTTGTGATAATAAAAGGATGTTTAAACCAAGCATTTTTTTGATAAGAGTGCTAAGCGCAGGGGTAATTTCACGCGGATGATTAATATGAATTGCCACAATTTTTTTGCCTGGCAACTTGCTGATGGTTGACAACCATTCGTCAGTAATAGCTGTAGGTTCTACAGCTGGCACACGCGTATGAAATCGCCAACGAGTAATGTGTTGAATATCACCTAATTCATTGACCAATGTTTGAATAAAACCTGCAGGAAAAGTGGCTGGGTCACCACCAGAAAAAATCACTTCGTGGATTTCTGTATGCGCTTGGAGGTACTGCGCTATCCGTTTGAAGGCAACTGGTCTAACTTTGCCAACAACTTCACGGCGGAAGCAAAAACGACAATGGACCAGACAGTGTGAAGTCAACAAAAGCAAGCATCGATCAGGATACCGATGGATAAGTCCTGGGACTGCTTCGCGCGCGGTGTCACCAATAGGATCACTCAACTCATACTGCGCAATGTGGGCTTCAGCAGGATCTGGAATAACCATTAACCGCAAGGGATCAAGCGGATTTGTCCAGTTGATCAAGTCTGCATATTCTTTTGGTAGACGAAGCGGAAACGTCAAACTTTCCAGCCATTCTCGAGGTGGAAGTTGCGCCCGTTCCCACGTTAGACCAAGATCTAGAAGGTATTCATCGAGCATTTGGGGACTAGTCAAGGTGATAGGCATGACGTAGTATTATAGCTGGACAGCGCTAACTAGGCTTGTCCATAGTCACCGCACGGCATTTGCCCGCGGATTTTTTCGTCGCTCACGTCAAAAACGGAGTACAGAAAGGAAGTCATGACCATTCACGATGCAGCCAAAAAACTGCGACAGAACACCCATGATGTCTTACCAGAACTTATCTATCGATGGTCGCCTCGCAAAATGACTGGGGAAGATATTGCTTCAGCTGAACTTGAGATACTTTTTGCTGCTGCGCAGTGGGCACCATCTGCATACAATAATCAACCATGGCGTTTTTACTATGCGCACCGTGATACAGACGGATTTAAGAAATTAGTTTCGACACTTGGGGAGTTTAATCAGCAGTGGACAGCAACCGCAGCCGTGTTGATGGTAGTCGTATCAAAAAACACCTTTGATTACAACGGTGAGCCAGATGACGCCCATAGTTTTGTGTCGGGTGCGGCCATGGAAGCTTTGATGATAGAAGGTTCACGACGCAACTTGGTGGTCCACGGTATGCAGATCGATCGGGTCAAAGCTAAAAAAGTGCTTGGTTTATCTGATGAATACACGGTTGAGGCCATGGTTGCGGTAGGAAAACCGAGTGACGAAATTGTCACAGAAGAAATCAGCCAACGTCGACCGTTGTCAGAAATTGCAATCGAAGTGAAGTAGGCTTTGGCCGCAAAATGGCAAAACTAGAGAATTTCGCTCTCGGGAGCAGTGGAAGTTCGGTCGGGTAGGATGTAGATGTCACGTCGCATGTCATCTTGCCCGATCAACTCTGCATCACCGTGGAGCACAGCTTCGTAGTCACGGCACGCAAAGCAGCCACTCTCCCCTTTTGGACATTTGAATAGATCTAATTTGCGAGCCAACTTAACTTGTTTGGCTACTTCCATAACTCGCTCATAGGCTTCTTCTAAATCTGGCAAACTGCATGGCGTCATCTCATTGTCTCGATCAAGATACCAGTAATAGGCGGAGTCTACTGGCCATTGTTGGCAATTTGTGACCAAGAGATGGTAAATAGGGAGTTGGAGTGATTCACTGTCTTCATCAGCTTTGCCAGTTTTGAAGTCAACAATACTGACTGCTTCTTTGTCTGGCAACCATTCAAGCCAATCAACTTTGCCACATAGAATGATATTGTCTTCTTCTGATAACCAATAATGAGGTAAGTCCATTTTAATTTTCACTGCTCGACGGGCCACTGGACCCGGATGATCCATGACTCGACGAATCATATCAGCGCCACGGGCTTTGTAGGATGCTTCTTGATCAGCACTGGTGAAGCCTCCCCGTTTACCGGAGACTTTCTGCCAGGCACGTTCAAACTTAGCAATCAACGATTCTTTGAATCGATTGTCGGTGGGTAGCACGGACAAGCTTTCTACTACTTCATGCACTGCTTGCCCGAGGGCTAGCGCTGGCGACATCACCGCAATTTTGTGATTGGTTTTTGGATCTTTATAGACGTTCTTTAGATAGTAGGACCGTGGGCACTTCAAAAAATCACTCATCGAAGAATGTGATACCCAAACAGCGCTAAATTTGTCTCCTGGCATACAGCAAGCCTACTCGATTGATCCTCGAAATTCAACGACGTGTTGTTGGCGCAAGCTCGTCCAGCTGTCATCTGCAATGATGACATGATCAAGTATATGTATATCCAAGATCTCTCCTGCTTCAACTAATTTTTCAGTTGCTTCAACATCATCAAGTGATGGCGTGGTGTCTCCTGAGGGATGATTATGGGCAATTACCAAGCAACTTGCTCGATGGCTTAGGGCAGGTGCAAAGACTTCGCGAGGATGAATCAGGCTGGCATCAATCGTTCCAATGGTGATAGTTTCTTGAGCAATCACTTCTCGGCGTGCGTTAAGATAGATACCAATTAAGTATTCTTGTTTGCGATGCTTGAGGTGTTGCAGCATTGCCACCGCGTCATCTGGACAGGAAATCCGGGGCGTCTTTTTTCCTAAGATCAATAGCGCCAGTTCCGAGACCGCTTGCAGCATGGCAGCTCGGGATGGACCGATACCTTTGATGCTGGTTAGCGTGGCAAGTGGCAAACCTAGTAAGTCAACAAGGGGGTACCGACGTAGAATTCGCTCGGCAAGTTCAACGGCGTTTTTGCCGCGATATCCAGTTCTCAGCAAGATTGCCAAAAGCTCAGCTTCACGAAGATTTTGGGCGCCTAGTGTGGCGAGCTTTTCGCGAGGACGAGTGTGGCGTGGCATGTCAGCAAGTTTCATATAGCCATAGTGTGACAGCACAAGCTGACAAAACGCTGACAAACGCAGAATTGCTGTTTTCATGTAAGTAACTCACCCTAGCTACTTATCTCCAGATCTGGTACAATACCGGAATGCTTTTTGATCCTGCCAAAATCCGTAATATTGCCATTATTGCTCACGTGGACCACGGTAAAACTACTCTCGTCGATGGACTGCTCAAACAAGCTCACGTTTTTGCTGACTATCAATCGGAAATGCAACAAACCACTATTTTGGATTCCAATGATCTCGAGCGCGAGCGCGGGGTGACCATCTTGGCCAAAAATACCGCGGTGATGTGGGGCGACTACAAAATTAACATTTTGGATACGCCGGGTCACTCTGATTTCAGTGGTGAAGTAGAACGGGTGATGAACATGGCTGATGGATGTTTATTGTTGGTAGATGCCTCTGAAGGTGTGTTGTCACAGACACGCTACGTGTTGAGTCTGGCACTACGTGCACATCTGCGTCCAATTGTCGTGATCAATAAAGTGGATCGTAAAGATCAACGCATTAGTGAGGTATCTTCTGAAATTGCTGATTTATTTTTGGATTTGGCTGAGGATGAATCGCAGCTAGAGTTCCCGATTATTTATGCCATTGGTCGCGAAGGTATAGCTGGTACAGAGTTGGAAACAAATACTGATAACTCCATGACGATCAAAAATAGTACCAGTCTCCAGCCATTATTTGAAGCGATTATCAAAGAGGTGCCTGCTCCAGTGGGGAGCGCGGACGGTGGCTTCCAGATGCAGGTGACGAGTCTTGATGCCGATGGGTACAAAGGTCGCTATGTAATCGGTCGCGTCCGTCGTGGCCAAGCACGAGCTGGCGAAGCACTTGCTATCGTCCGAGGTGAAGAAGGAAAAATTGGTCAGTCACGCATAGAGCATTTATTTACGTACAAAGGTTTAGGGAAATTGCCGGTCGAAGTAGTTCAAGCCGGCGATATTGTGGCACTCACAGGATTTGATGCCAAGATGGGTGATACCCTGACCACACTTGGTCAGGAAGAAGCACTTCCTCCCCTCGCCATTTCTGAACCAACTGTCCAGATACAATTTGCGGTATCAACGTCTCCATTTGTGGGCAAGGACGGTGAGTTCACCACGTCACGTCAGATCAGTCAACGCTTGCAAAAAGAACTAGAAACCAACGTTGGTCTGCGTGTCCAACCTGGCCTCTCACCGGAAAGTTTTATCATTTCTGGTCGCGGTGAACTCCATTTATCAATATTGATTGAAACAATGCGTCGCGAAGGTTTTGAGTTCTCCGTTGGTCGTCCCGAAGTTATTTTCAAAGAAATTGATGGACACATGCAAGAACCATGGGAACAAGTTACCATCGAAGTGCCTGAACAATTTGTTGGTGTCGTGACCACTGAAATGGGTATTCGCAAAGCAATTTTCAAACACATGAAGCCACTTAAGACAGGTATGCGTTTTGACTTTGAGTTGCCTACTCGGTCTTTGATCGGTTTTCGCAGTCAATTCCAGACCCTTACTTCTGGAATGGGCGTGGTGAATACTCTGTTTATGGGTTACAAGCCAAAGGGTGAAGAATTACCGTGGCAGCGCAACGGTGTGTTGATCGCCAGTGAAGGTGGTCAGTCCACTTCGTATGCCCTCGAAAAATTGCAAGAACGAGGCGTGACCTTTATTGAACCGGGCACCGAAGTCTATATGGGAATGATTGTCGGCCAAAACATGAAACAAGAAGATATCGTAATGAACGTGGTGCGTGGCAAGAAACAAACCAATGTGCGTGCAGCCAGTGCCGATCAATTGATCAAACTTGCTCCACCGGTGGTGATGTCACTTGAAGTGCTGTTGACCTTCTTAGCAGCCGACGAATTTCTGGAAGTCACACCGAAGAACTTGCGTTTGCGCAAGAAAAACTTGAAGGTGGTCTAAGAATTCCGTAGGGCGTCGTTGTACTCCTTCAGCACTCGTTCCTTTTCTTCTCCTTCCAACCAACGAGGCTGACCATAGTTATCAATTTTGATAGGCAACATTTGCGTTTTAATCAAATTGTTGCCTTCAAATGTGTACAGTCCAACCAATCCTTCTCGCGTCTCTTCCGACCACATTTGATCGAAAATAAAATTACCCATGCTGTATGAAATCGTTTTACCCTTATAGATTTCCGATGGCTGCCACCAATGTGGGTGATTGCCTACCACTAGGTCTGCTCCGTTGTCGATTGCTAGATGAGCTAATCGCACTTGGTTGGTAGTGGGTTCGCGCCGATATTCTGCTCCCCAGTGAAACTGAATCACCACGACGTCGGCGCGTTGACGAGCTTCTGCTAGCTGGACAACAATATGATCATCATCAGCTGCCGCCACTCCAACCTGTCGATCTACTTCGTTGAATCCCAAAAATGCAAAAGTTGTCGTGCCATGTTTGACGTATGTAGGTCCATCGATGCCGGTGACTTTTAATCCCGCCTGATTGAGTGCGGCAACGGTTTGGTTGACACCACCTAGACCATGATTTCCCATGTGATTATTGGCAAGGTTGACAACATCAATGCCGGCAAAGGTCAGACCTTCGACGTGGCGAAGATCACCACAAAAAATCATCCCTGAATCAGTCAATGGACAGTTTTCAATCAATGGTGTTTCAAGGTTAATAAAGGTGATGTCCGCAGCCCGAAGCTGATCTGCCGTTTTGGCAAAAGGCCAAGTGAAGTCTTGTTGACGGGTAGCGATCGTATTGACACTGCGAGCAGTCAGCACATCGCCAGTAACCAGCAGCGTCGTAGTACTTGGTTCTGTCGAAGTGGGACGTAACGTGGTGACAGCAGTTTGTCCGATATGAGGAAGTGCTACTAGAATACCCACTGTTATAACCAGTGTCGCCACTAGTAACCTGAACCATATTTTTGACATCCACATTCATAGTAACATTTTTTCGAGGATTAAAGGTATAATTTCGCAATGAAAACCTGGCAAAAAATCAAACAAAACCCCTCACTTTTACCTCAATACTTCATTCGTGAAACGGTAGTTGACACGATTCGATCTTTTTTCAAAAAGTCTCATTTTCATGAGGTTGAGACTCCAATTATGGTAGAACGACCAAGCACGGAAACCTATCTAGAATTTTTTGATACAACTCTCAAAACTGCTGAAGGCATTACCAAGACGGGCTTTCTTATTACTAGTCCTGAGTATGCCATGAAAAAATTGCTGGCTGCGGGTATTGGGGATATTTTTCAGCTGACAAAAAGCTTTCGTAATACAGAAGGTTTAAGTTCACGCCATAATCCTGAGTTTTTGATTTTGGAATGGTATCGGACCAATGCCGACTACACCGATGTGATGACTGATTGCGAGAACTTATTGCTTGAATTGTGGCATGCGACACAAGGAAAAGACCAACCAAAAGATGCTCGACCACTGCTGACTCACCAAGGTAAAACCTATGACTTGACTGCCCCATGGCCACGTTTGTCAGTAGCGGAGGCGTTTCAGAAATTTGTTGGTATAACCGCGGATGAACTCTTGGATCGTGATGCTTTGTTGGCGGAATGCGCTCGGCGAAACTACACAATTACAACCGAAACAACTTGGGAGGAAGCCTACAACCAGTTGTTGCTCAACGAAATTGAACCTCACTTTTTTGAAATGCGTCAGCCATTGATTTTGTATGATTATCCTGTTTCACAAGCTGCTCTTTCTCAAAGAAAAGTCAGCGATCCTCGCTTTGCTGAGCGCTTTGAGTTCTACATTGCCGGTATCGAACTAGGAAATGCTTTTTCGGAATTGACTGACGCAACTGAGCAAGAAGCTCGATTACGAGCTGATCTTAAGTTGCGCAAAACAATGGGCCGAAAAGAGTATGAACTCGACGAAGACTTTATCGATGCTCTGAAAAGTGGTATGCCAAAAACTGGCGGCATTGCTGTAGGAGTTGATCGCTTAATCATGTTGCTGGCTGATACGCCGACGATTCATGACACGATGTTTTTCCCAGTCCGTGATGTGTTTGATGTCCAGAGTTAATGTGCTAGTTAGGCCGCTGAGCTTTCATTTATGATGTGCTTGGATTATAATTCAGTCTTCACGTAGCATTTAAGGCTGAGTTTATTATGACAATTAATGGTGGCAACATTCGCAAGGGTTCATATATTCTATTCAAGAATCAACCTCATTTAGTGACTAAGACAGAATTTGTCAGTCCAGGAAAAGGTTCGGCATTTACTCGCTCAAAATTAAAAAACGTCCGCACTGGAGCAGTGCAAGAGTTCACATTTAAATCGAGTGAAAGTGTCGAGGAACTTGATGTCAGCAGTCGCGAAATGCAGTTCTCATACACTGACGGCGAAGAGGTAGTGTTTATGGATCCTCGTACCTTTGAACAGGTATCCATTGATGCAGATTTACTCGAGGGAAAACTTGGTTTTTTGACAACAGACATTACGATGTATGTCATTTTCTTTGAAGAAAAAGCTATTGGGGTACGTTTTCCACCGACAGTTAAATTGAAAGTGACCTATGCGGAAGATGCAGTAGCAGGAAATCGCGTCAACGCACCCAAAAAACCTGTCACTGTTGAGACAGGTATGGTAGTGCAAGCACCTATCTTTACGAAGGTTGGGGATGTGTTAGTGATTGATACTGAAAACGGTCAGTACATGTCTCGATCGAACGATTAGGTTCGTCGTTTTTTTTCTACGGAATTGACTTAAGTGAATATTTTCACTTGTCTAATGTGCCATCAACCACTTGAGAACAGCGGATTGGGTAGCTACTAGATCACTAGCTTGATGATGTGGGATGACGAGCCAAGCAGGAGGGCTGCTGCTCACGTGCGATTCACATCCTGCTGTCTTGATTTGCCATGTGTACAGACCTGGTGACATATTCTGAGGTAGATGCGCGGTATTGATTGATGTCGGTACTGTTAGGGTAGTAAACGGCTTATTTTCAGGGGTTGGTCCTTTCCAGATTTCAACCTTGATGGATTGATTGTTTGAAATTGATTCAGGGTCAAGCCATTCCCATTCCAAGGTTGTATTTTGGGTGACCAACTGAACGGGTTGAATGCGACTGAGCGTGCAGTGGATTGGCGGAGCCTGATGCAGTGCAGACTGCAATACAGGTATTGCTGCGGTGTTGCGATGTTCACTCCAGTTGTAGAGTACGATAATGTGTGGTGGTGGAAAGTCTGGTTTAGCATCGAGTAAACCAAGTCCTATATTACCTGCAGAAGAGTTATTGGGAATTGAAGTTTCCACTGCGCCCCAAGTTGGCCAACCAGTGCTTTGTAGCGCATGATACCAAGGTTCGCTTTCCCAAGGTTTTTCTGCAAAACCATATAAACTTATCCCAGGTCTAGCGTAGGGATTAACTGCAGAGGCAGCATATTCACTGTATTTAGGATCAGCAGGTAGAGCTTCACCCCAGACATGTGTATATATAGTATATTTAGGCAAACCACTTCGGATGGCTTGTTCGGATAGTTCTGTGAGATAGCGATTTACAACCTCGCCTCGCAAGGTATGCAGTTCTTGGGTGGTTTTTGTTTGCAGTGTTGGTGAAGTGATACAGGTTCCTGGGCATAGATAATCACTTAAGGCGCGGTAACCGTAGGGCATAAATTCGTCTTCAGGGGTAACTGAAGCGTTTAATGAAATTTCTGTACCCAGACTAATACCCACAAACAATGCTGATCGATTTTCAGTAGTCAGCTTGATTCGTTCAGCTTGAATGGCCGTCAAAATTGCGTGCAAGCGTTCATATAACACGCGTCGATACTGAAGTGGTGCCTGGTGTGATGACCACATCAAGTTGGGGGGTGGTGCAAGTCTAAAGCCTCCCCCACCCCAATTGCGGTAGTTAAGTTGCATTGGTGTCTGGTGGTCTTGCCACTCGACATTCCACTTGTTTTCAGGATGGTAGCCGGCAACAAATCGACGTTTGAAGTCTTCTGGATTATCTTGTCGAGCAAAAAACTGAGGATCAGTATGTGTACCATCAGGATCCCACCAGTTATATAACTCAGGTAGTTCATCCCACCATTGGAAACCATTCAAAGGCAAAAAAACAGGAAGGTTGACTTCACGGGCAATTTCAAAAATCCGGTGGACCTTAATGACATACACAGAGTTTTCGGAAGGTGTGTCTAGGGGAAAGTTCATGTACTCAAGTAGAGTACTCCAAGCTAATTGACGTTGGTCAGTACCAGCAGGCAAGGTATCAATGAGCTCGTTTAGCTCGGCGATAATACGAGGTTTGATTGTAGATTGCCACTCAGGTTCCGGGGCTGCCCATGGTTCCTCATTGATAGTTGAAAAATTGATGACGACATACTGCGTTTCAAGTGCGTACGCCCGAGAGGCAATACTCAAGTAACAGGCTAACAGAACCATTCCAAGCAACGGCCAGCGAAAATGCATCAATTGATAATAGCATTTTGAGGTGTTAGTCTGGGAGTATGATTCCCTATTTATCACTTCCCGATCAACGGTTCAAAACTAGTTTTCTGATTGCTCTACGTGAGTACCATGCGGAGCATTTACCAAATTATGAACAATTATCAGAAGAATGGTTGGAGGAACATTTTAATGACTACGTAAACACCTTAAAACTTGAAGCAGAAGGAGCATATCTGCCGCCTGGATTTGTGCCACATACCGTATTTTGGTTGACAGACGGTGATGAATACCTCGGTCGTCTCGATATCCGACACCATCTGAATGATCGAAGTGGATGGCTCAAGCGAGTGGGAGGTCATATTGGTTATGACATTCGACCAACACAAAGGGGAAAGGGTTATGGCAAGCTCATTTTGCAACTAGGTCTGGAAAAAGCCCGTGAGCTAGGGTTAGAGAACGTGTTAATGACGTGTGATGTGACCAATGGTCCTTCAAACAAGATAATTCAGGCCAATGGCGGTCAGTTACAAGATACTGTTTCAACAGAACCACATAACCCTGCCAAGAATCGCTATTTGCTTAAACTGTAATGTGTTTCTGTAGGTGTGCCGCTAGATTAGCAACTCTGTCAAAGAAGATGGAATTGTCGGGGTGACTGCCAAATAAGTCGTGTTCTGCATGTTTGATCAGTTTAATTGCTTTGATCACACGTTGTTGCCCTATTTTGGTTAGTTTAAGAATATTCTCACGGCGGTTTTGCGGGTTAAAACTACGTTTAAGGAGTTGTTTTCCCTCAAGAATATCGGTCAATCTACTCACCGCTGCTGTAGTCAATTTGAGTTGCTGGGCGATATGTGTTTGCGATGAAGAGCCAGCGCATTGCAAAATCATCAACACTGCGAACTGCGCGTGAGTGAGATCGCAGTTTTTTCGAAGCAGTATGTCTGCATGTTGCGTAATTAAGCTAGCTAGCCGAATCACTGAAATCGAAACAAAATCAGAAACAATGCATGTAGTGTCAGGTTTTAGTGGTAGTTTTGCTACAAGGCTTTGTTGCATAAATACCTTGACAATTAAGGCCTTAACAAATTATACTACTGCTTCAAAATATATCAAAATATGACTAAATTACGTCGCAGTTCCTTGCTTTCACTAAAAAAATCGTTTGTTAGCAGACTTACGCCCATCCAGCAGAGAGCATCTTCATATCTAGCAGCAAGACCATTAACCGCTTTTTTTATGTTGCTTATCGCACTCATTGGTGTGATTGTGCTTAGTGCTGTTTTGCGTAAGCCACCACAGGATGAGATAGCGAAAACTCCTGAACCTAAGTCAACAGCAGTGTTTGCAGTTGGTGGTTCACCCGAGCTTGTAGTTCAAGCTGAAATTGAAAAAACAGGTAACATCAGAATTGTGTCATTAACAAGTGGTGTTGTTCAAAAAGTGGGCGTTAAAGAAGGTGAACGTGTTAAGCGCGGCACACGCATAGCTTCACTCTCAACCAATTACCAAGGTGGTAACGTTTTTTCATTAAGTCGCCAACTGAGTCAAAAAAACTATCAATCGACACTTGATACCTATCAGTTACAAGTTGACAGTATCGAAGCTAGCCGGCTTCTTGCTGAAAAGAGTGAAACACAAGCATCGCAGTTGCGTGATATTGCTCGAAAATCATTTGATGATACCAACGCACTGATCACGTTGAATGAGGAAATTGTCACTAGTTTGGACGCTCAAATTAACGAAGCAATAGCAATGAGTCAACCCGAGGCGACCATTACAGGGTTAAAGAGCCAAAAGGCTCAGGCCTTGTCGGGGTTGGCTAATCTACGATCCGGACTGCGCAGTGCCGAATACTTGAATGCTGATTCAGGCGAACCAGCCGATTTAGCTCGGATTTCTCGAGATAACACCCTCCGTCAACTTGAGTTGCAACGCCGTGGCTTAGATTTAAGTCGAGATATTGCACAGCTCAATCTCAAAATAGCTCAAGTAAACGAAAGTCTGATGTATCCTGTCTCACCGTGCCCAGGTGTCGTGGAAAGAGTGCTAGTATCAGTTGGCCAAGTCGTCAATCCAGGTACTACTCTAGCGATACTTCGAGCGGATGCTGGCGAAGTATCCGCGGTAGCTTTGGTCTCGAGCGAAATTGCGCACCAAGTTTCGCCGATTGAAGCATCAACTTTTGAAATTAATAATCAGAACTATTCAGTAGTACCTAGATCGATTGCTCAAGAACCAACAGATGGTAGCTTGCATGCAGTCACTTATTCGCTACCAACTGAACTAAGTGCGGTGCTTAGTGCAGGCACTTCAGTTATAGTAAAGATCCCACTTAGTCGAGGAAATGATGCAGCATTGGCCGTGCCATTAGATTCTATTTACCAGAGTCAAAATGGTGCATACGTATTACTTGCTGAAGAAATTGATGGCACACTTAGAGCAGTTAGTCACCAGGTAGCACTTGGTGATATTGCTGGCTCATCAGTAATCTTGACGGATGGACTGAAGAATGGCGATACGGTAATACTTGATCGCCAGATAATCGCTGGAGATCTTGTTAAGGTACAAGAGTAACAGATGCGATCTAGTTCTTCAAAAACAACTACTTCCAAACGTCACAACGCTGAACAGAGCTATTTTTCCCGGATCAAATTCGATCCAAGATTATTAACTTCGGCGGTGGCAAAATACATCAGTAATCTACGTTTTGTTGGTTTGTTAACCCTAACGATTATCTTAATTGGATTAGTTAGTTTTAGTTCGTTACCTAAGCGACTGAACCCAGAAGTCGAAATCCCTATTGTGACTGTGGTGACCTTTTTGCCCGGTGCGTCTCCTGAAGATGTGGAAAAACTTATTTCCATCCCCTTGGAAAATGAAATAAAGTCTGCCGAGGGTTTGGATACGATGACATCGGTATCAAGTCCAAATGTATCTGTGGTTACGACGCAATTTGCTTCGACAGTGGCACGAGATAAAGCAAAAGATGAAGTGCAAAATGCCGTAGATAGCGTATCAGATTTGCCAGATGATGCTCAAACGCCAGTCGTTAATGCACTCGACTTTGAGGATCAGCCAATCTGGACTTTTGCTGTTACCACCAGCGAAGATCCCCGTACATTAATGGATTTTGCTCGCCGTTTGCAGGTGCAGATTGAAGATTTACCTGTTGTAGATAGAGTGGAAACAAGTGGGTTTGAAAAGCAAGAGGTGGTAGTTACCATACTTCCTACAGCTGTCAAAGAATTAGGTGTTAATCCGGTGATTTTGGCTCAGGCTGTTCAAAAATCTGCAGGTTCGTATCCAGCTGGTACAGTTCAAAGTCAAAACAACACCTTTTCGGTTACTATTGAGCCAAGCATTACCACCATCGAACAACTGCGCCAACTCAGAGTGTCGGTGAACGGGTCGGTAGTCCAACTTGGTGATATTGCCACTGTTCGTGAACTTCCAATCAAAGATCAGCAATTGGCATTATTGGCAACTCGCGAACAAGCGGCACAGCGGGCGGTGACTTTTTATGTCTATAAAACATCAACAGTCAGTATTGATAAAGCTGGTGAGGTAGTAAGTGACTCTGTTGCTCAGACAATGGAGACAGCTGGTGATCGGTTTTCATTAACCACCCTTTCAAATACAAGTGAAGACATCAATGACCAGTTCAGCGATTTGTTAGGTGAATTTCGCACCACGATTTTGTTAGTTTTTGCGTGTTTATTACTTTTCTTAGGCTTGAGACAAGCAATAATTTCTTCATTTACTGTGCCACTGACATTTCTTAGTGCTTTTGCACTGATGAGTGTATTTGGACAATCTATAAACTTCTTATCGTTATTTGCATTCTTGTTAGCACTTGGTTTGTTGGTTGACGACACAATTGTGGTGGTGTCGGCAATGACTGCGTACTACAAGACAGGAAGATTTTCTCCTTTGCAGACAGGCGTGTTAGTTTGGAGAGATACGATAGTACCAATTTGGTCGACTACATTGACAACAATTTGGTCCTTTATTCCCCTTTTACTGACATCAGGAATCATCGGAGAGTTTATCAAACCGATTCCGATTGTGGTGACTGTCACCATGGTATCTTCGACAGCAATTGCATGTTTGATTACGTTACCAATTATGATTTTTATTCTCAAACCACAAATGCCAGGCAGAATACTATTGTTCTTGAAAGTCTTGGGGGTATTAGTTGGTTTAGCATTGACGATTTTCTTAGCTCAGGGCACACCGTTATTAGTACTAGCAGGTGTACTGTATGTGTTATTATTATTTTTTGTTGCGAAGTTTGGTGCAGTTTTAGTGCGTCAACTGCAGGCAATTTTGAAACAACAGCCACTCCTTCAAGATGTTTCATCTCGTATCCAGCGAATTGCTGATAATGGAGTCATTAATGTTGAGGGCTTTAGCCAGTGGTATTACCGTACAATTTACTCAATCCTGGGATCACAGGTTTCACGTCGGAGAGTCTTGATCGCGATCACGGTCTACTCGGTTGTTTCGTTTGCGCTATTACCATTGGGTTTAGTGAAGAGTGAATTTTTTCCAAAGACCGATGAAAAAACCATGTATGTCAATTTAGAATTGCCCGCTGGGACAACGTTTGAAAATACGACGATTACGGGAGAGCATTTGCTCGAAAAAGTTCGCCATAATCCCGAAATTACGTATGTTATCGCTGAAATGGGCAAACAAGCAGGTGGTTTTGGTTCCACGACAGGTAGTAACTTTGTGGCCTTAACAGTCACGCTGCCACCAGCAGAAGAACGGACAAAAAAGTCATATATCATTGCGGAGGAATTACGACAAAGTCTGAGTGACTTTGATTCTGGCAAAATAAGTGTTGTCGAGCAAAGTGGTGGACCCCCTGCAGGAGCAGATGTACAAGTTCAGTTGCTTGGTCCCGACATTTCTCAGTTGAATGTGTATGCCGACCAGCTTGTCCAGTTTTTGCAAAATACACCAGGGACATTGAATGTGGAAAAGTCATACCGGACTGGGACGAGTCAACTCGAGTTTGTGCCCGATCAAACAAAAATCGCTCAAGCAGGGCTGACCATTGATGCTATTGGTTTGTGGTTGCGCACGTATGCAACAGGTTTTACTCTCGATACTATCGAATTCACAACTTCCCACGACGAAAAGCAGGATGTGGTCTTTCGCATGAGCGATTCAGATGCTAGTCCAGATCAGCTTGGGGCTTTGGTTATCACAAATTCACAAGGAATTGGTTACCCTTTAGCAACACTGGGCAGTTTTGAAGTGAAGGCAAGTCCGACACAAATAACTCGTGAAGATGGCAATCGTAGTATCTCTGTGTCTGCAGCCACCGCACCCGGCAGTTCTGCTGCAGAGCAAAATAAGGCTCTGTTGGAGCAGGTGGCAAAACTGAATATGGCAGATGAATATACATGGCAAACAGGTGGTGCTAATGAAGAAAATCAGGAATCAATCAACTCAATTTTGCAAGCAATGGTGATTTCAGCAGTTTTAATTATGGTTACGATGGTGATTCAATTTGGTTCGTTTAGACAGGCATTTATAGTTCTCATCGTTATCCCATTGGCTGTTTCAAGTGTGTTCCTCATTTTTGCGTTGACTGGCACCGCTTTGTCATTCCCTGCACTGATTGGAGTTTTATCCTTATTCGGAATTGTGGTGACCAATTCGATGTTTATTGTTGATAAAATTAATCTGAATCAACGTGAGGGGATGCCACTTCGAGAAGCAATTGCTGATGCTGGTGCCAGTCGCATGGAACCCATTATTTTAACCAAACTCTGCACAGTACTGGGATTACTACCAATCACTATTACTAACCCACTTTGGCGTGGTTTAGGCGGCGCTATCATTTCTGGTTTGCTGATTGCTAGCACCATTATGTTGCTATTTATTCCTACGCTTTATTATAGCTTCTTTGCCAATGACAAAAAAAAGAGTCCAGTCTTACAGAACTCTAACATACAATAATTGCTCAATCTAAAGAAAATAGATTTATCTGTCAACAATATTTGTAAAGTATATAAATGTTGGTTCAAGTGATATTAGCAGCTATACTATCATAATCGTAGCAAATACACCTGGCTGATGTATGAAGTTTGCTGTCACTGAGGTTTATCAGTCCGCTTTGAAACTAATGTTACCGCTCACTCTTGAGCACACATTTGTTACGATTTGTTCTGAGGCAGAACGACTTGTTAATGGTTACCAAGGGTCAATGTTTTTAGTTCAAAATGGCGAACTACAAAGAGTATATTCCAATGTTCCCACAACAGAACAATTTCAACCAAGAGTCAATGGATTTACAATTGAAGCTCTCAAGACCCAAATACCCGTGATTATTACTCGTCGGGTATTAAAAAAGTTTCATCCAGAAATTGCGAAATCTGATACACGATGTATTGTTTTTGTCCCCTTAGTGTATGAAAAAAAAGCCTTTGGTGTGTTGACACTTCGTTCGCGTAGAACACGCGACTTTGGCAAAGGAAAACTGCGTATTTTGCAATTATTTGGTTCACTAGCAAGTTTGAAGTTGCGCAACAACCTATTGTTCACTCAACTGAATCAGGCACTAGATGCTCGCGATTTATTCATCTCAATGGCATCTCATGAATTAAAGACGCCACTCACAACACTTGCTATGTATGCAGAGCTGATCGACAAAACGATAGAAAAACAACAGCCAATATCTCGGAAGTGGACAGCAGCGCTCACCAATGCAACAAAAAGACTTGCCAACCTAGTAGAAGGTTTATTGGAGATTACTACTATCCAAACTGGAAAAATACTTTCACAACCCGTTATGACATCTCTAAATGACCTGATAGATCAAGCTGCGCTTGATTTTCACAGCGTGTATTCCAGTCGACAGTTGAAGATAGATAGACAATTTGTGTCTACAGCAGAGGTTTTTGTTGATCCATTTCGAATCCTCCAAGTACTCAACAATATTCTGAATAATGCTGCAAAGTACTCAATGAAAAATACGACTGTGGAAATGGCTGTCACAGTTCGTGATGCGCAGTTAATTGTAACCATTACTGACCACGGTACAGGCATCAAGCCAGAGCATCTCACACATGTGTTCGAGCGATATTATCGAGGTGAAATGTTAAAAGAAGGACTCGGTATTGGATTATTTGTCACAAAAAAAATTGTTGACGAACATCAAGGTACTATTACTATTACTTCAGATCTAGGCAAGGGAACGGTAGTCACCATTTCACTCCCTCAACCTGTATGAAAAGGGTTAGTCCTGAAAGTGTCTTCACTAGGGACATTCGAGATTTTCTAAGCAAAGAGTGTCCAGCATTAGCACAAGCAATTCCGGCATATGGCCAAACTCCATGGCATGTGATAGTTAACTGGTTGCTGGATTCTCGTGTGTCAATTATTGGCGTGATAGGGAATCCAGCGTCTGGCAAGACGACATTTGCAGTCGAGCTGGGCATTTTTCAAGCATGGGTTCACGATGAAGTGAAGACGCGGAAACTAGAACAGCTTCATGTTCGGGAAGGAACAAATTATATTTTCTATGATCATATTTTACGGGCCTTGTACCCACATTTTGGTGAAGACACTGATCTTTGGGATACAGACATGTGGGGTTTTTTAAATGTAGTGGCGTTGACTATGATGTCAAACCCAGGTTATTTAGAACGTGTTACCAGCCGATGCGAAGAAGAATATGTTGGCTATAAAGCTTCGCCGGTATTTTCCAAAACGACTGATAGAACATTGTCGACGCGACTATTGCAATTACTCGATGCAATGAAACCAGAGCAGTTACATATGCTAGAGGTGCCTGCTGTTGGCCACTATGATAGAGGCATTTCGCTCATCAGATTACTTGCACTCTGGAGATTCAATCCAAGCTACTATGCAGCATTTCTCAATGTTGTGGCGGATAATAAAGTGAAAGCTCATGCTATAGAAGCACGCACTCAGTTGAGTCAAGAAGACATATTGGTAGCTGAGTACTTAGTGCAACATGGTTTAGTTGACAGAGGTCACGACGACGAATTGCTTAATCGAGTTCGACAAGAGATCAGAGCTACAAATTCCCAGTTATTCACTTCTAATTTACAAACAGATGGTGATGAAATGCTTCGTAATTCAGCATCACGTTTTTGGATAGAGCAGATTTATCAAGAAACAATTGAAGAGGTAGATGCTTGGTTGATGCAAAATCCAACGCGAGCGATAGCCCTCACGGAAATTTATGTAGCCCACTCAATGAAAGGCAGTGTCGTGGAAAGAATCTATTACGCCAAGAGGGCGGCATATCTGCATATGAGACTCATGGCTCTCGGTGTGCCACCCCAGCGAGTTCTAACGATCTTTAATCCCTCACAGGCTTCATTTGCCCAAAACTACTCCCGACTAGTTAGATCTAATGGCCGATAATCATACCCGTCCGCACTTTTTGGTAGGTATCCTCGTTCGATCAACTCACCGAGCAAAATATAACTAAAAATGGCCGCACCTTTCTGGTTGAGATGGTCAACATTATCAAACAGTGAGAGGTTTGTGGTGATGTCTGTTCGGGTGGTGAAGTCGATGTACTCTGTCCCCTGCAAGTTAGTCTGGGCAATATTGTCATAGAGATAGACTTGTTTGTAGTCACTTAACAGGCCATCTTCAAGTTTTTGTGCCACAGGTATAGTAATCAGCACTGGTCGCCATTCTTTCTCAAGACAATACGCAATTAAAGCTTCCAAATCTTGTCGGTTTGACTCAAAGTATTTGGGATCAAACTCATCAGTGTGATACCACTTATTAAAAACAAAATCGAGGTTATCGATAAAATGTGTTGGCGGAGTTTTGGTGGGATTGGCAAGCTCAGTTCGAATAGCATTGACATTAAAACGAAGTTCTTCAGCGGTGAATCCTGGTGCAGGTGTGGCACTGGTTGGCAGAGGTTGAGTTGTCGGAGGTGGCGATGCGGGAATGGTGACGGTTGGTGTTGGTTCAGGACGTTTTTCTTCGGCAGAAATCCGGGCGATAACATTCTCTTGGTGAGCTTGACGAAGGAGATACCCAGCTCGGAGCATAGGGACGATTTTGCTTTGGAGGTAATCACTGACTTTTAGATTGGGAATCAGGAGTGGGCTGACGGCGCCATAATAGTTGTACTGTAATCCATCATTGCCATCAGCTAAGCGATGTGAAAATGAAAGATGCGAGGCATCAATAATAATAACCGCCCCCTCCTCTATTTGATGTTGGTACTGTTTGAGCATGACGAGGTCGTAGCGGAAGCGTTGCGCGACGCCTGAAGCTTTCAAGCCGCGCAAATTATAATGTGAGAACGTAATTGCATCGTCAGCGTGTGAATTACCTACTTTCACGATTTCATATTTGTTTTCGGTTGGAGGGGCAATCCACAAATTTCGCGGCAGATCATAGGGTAATCGCATCCAGTGTAGGTAGCCGAGGTACACCGTAGTCACCAACAGCATCGTGGCCATCAGTATCATGCCAATGACAGATAGAAATGTGATAAGTGAGCGGTTAGAACTGGACATAAATAAAAGTGGTTGCATGGGTATTTTGAAGTAAGACAATACTAGTGACGACAAGTACATAGACGACCCAACGAATGTATCTTGGCAATGTGCGAATAATCTTCCCCAAGCCTACTCTATCCTTGAGAACGTCTAAACAAACAATGGTGGCTAGGCAACCAAAGGCAATCGCAATCTCGACTAGATTCGTCTTGAACATTTGGCTAACACTTGCCCAAAGATAGATGGGAGAAATGAAGTGTCGTACACCAGACAGCGATTGTCGGGCGACATACCACGCATCAGGTAGAGTTGGTGCGCGAAATACGATCCATGAAGTTACAACTACACTATAGGTATACAGTTGTCCAATGATTTTCGGCAGCTTGAAACGATTTTTTGTGAGTTGTGAAAAGAATCGTTCACCCATCAGCACAAAACCATGAATCGCCCCCCAAATCACAAAATTCCAAGAAGCACCATGCCAGAGACCACAAACGAGAAACACAATGCCCGTGTTCAAGTAGGCACGCCAAGTAGAGACACGGCTACCCCCAAGAGGAATGTAGAGATAGTCGCGAAACCAGCTTGAAAGTGAGATGTGCCAACGGCGCCAAAAATCCTGCACTGATGATGCGAGATATGGTGTGCGGAAGTTTTCTAGTAGTTCGAAACCAAGCATCCTACCTATACCACGGGCCATGTCCGTGTATCCGGAAAAATCCGCATACAGCTGCCACGAAAAGAAGATCATAGTCAAAATCAAACTAAAGCCTTTATATTGGGGCAAGAAATCGAATACATGGTTGACCACCAATGCCAGGTTGTCAGCAATGACAACCTTCTTGAAGAGACCAAAAACAAATAACTGTGCGCCACTTACGATTTGTCCGTAGTTAAGTTTTTTTGCCGTGTGTAATTGCGGTAGTAGTTGTGTTCTGCGTTCAATGGGACCCGCGGTCACCACTGGAAAAAACGACATAAACAGTGCAAATGTCATTAAATTCGTTTCCGCTTTGTGTTTGCCACGATAGACATCGATCAAGTACCCTATTGTTTGAAACGTAAAAAAGGAGATACCCAGCGGAAGGATGAGGTTCATTGCGGGCAGCTGTAGATTGAAAGTTAAGGCAAAAAAATGCAAGTACTTGAATACACCCAGCACCCCCAAATGTATGAGCACTGCCCCAGTCAAAACGAACTTTTTTTTCTGAGGAAAATGCTCCATCAATCGTGCTGTGGTGTAACTTACTAGTGTGCTTGCCAGCAGTAGGAGTGCATACGCCGGTTGAGCTGATACATAGAATAGGTAGCTAGCTGCAAGCAGCAACAAAGGTTGGTATTTTGCAGGTAGTAGCCAGTACGTGAGAAAAACAATCGCAAAGAATATGTAGAAATAAAACGAATTAAATAGCATTATTACAGTTTTATCACAAAACGAATGTGAATTGATTGTGTGAAAATAGATATGGTTTAAGTGTTTGACCGATAACTACAGTAGTTTTGCTATTTTTCTCACGGTGTTGCAATTTCGAACGGTCATTTTCTTATATACATCAGTACCGACGATTTTGAGCATCTTACTTTTAGTTACAAGTGTGCGATCAATTCGCCAAATAACACACCCAGGAATGTAGAGGATGTCTTCACTTGGTATAGGCTTAGGGAGTTTGTTGAGTACATCAGGATTGTCAATGTGCCCGGAGAGAAATAATACATCACATTTCATTTGGGTATCGTTAGCCCAATTTGCGGGAAGGGCACTTGCTATGGCTGCTATCTCTTTTGCAGTACGAATGATAATGCTGATTTGTAGATGGAATGTCTCAAAAACAGTCGTTTCCAAAAATTTGGTCAATTTTTTGGTGTCGAGTTGGGGGCTTTCAAAAAGAACATTCCCGCTGTTGATATATGTTCTGACTTCACTCATGCCAACCGACTCAAAGGTACTTTTGAGTTGTTTCATGTTAACTTTTTGATTACCACCTACATTGATACCGCGCAGTAGTGCTACATATGTCATAAAAAATTTTACTCCTTGATTAGTAATACCAATTCGTCGGTTTTATCTTTACATAGCCATTACCTCACCTCAAATTCTAAAATTAGGGGTAAGTGATCGGATACCTCAATGTTAGGGACGCTAAAATCGACTGTGTGAATGCCATGACTGACAAAAATATAATCAACAACGTTTCGCTGCTGATGGTGCAGTTCATTTGATGCTGGTCGGGTTGTGTCGATGTTGTAACTATCGACAAGACTAGTGAATGTGTCACTAAGGACAGAAATTGACTCAGTATCTGGAAACAAGTTAAAGTCACCGCAAATAATACATGGATACGCAACGGCAGTTGCTATCTCTCGGATTCGTTCACAAGCTTGCTTTGTCAGAGGTGTTCCTTGTTTGTCTCGAGACCAAATGCCGTGATAGGTAATGATTCTCACTTTGGTCTCGGGTAGCTGAAGATCAGCGACAATGAAGGCACGATAGTCTTCTTTGGGCCAGTGTGACCAATCGGTCACATAGGAAAAATGGTTTTGCACAAAGATATTTTCAGCTTTGCAAATGGGAAAAGCACTCTTCACATAATTGCCAAACTCAGCCATTCCGCCCAACTCAAATGAGAAATGCTCTTTGCCATGAAATTGAGTTTGTTCAAACGATGATAGTGCCCAAATTGGCGCAAAGAAACCGTAGTTGAGTTGAGGTGTGGCACGATCAATCGCCTCTTTGGAAATATAGTCGGGAATGGCGTGTTCGTCGAGGCGCTTTGTCACTTCTTGGAGGCATAGTATGTCAGGCTGCTCTGTTGCTAAGAAATCTAGGAGTGCATCATTATTTTTCTCAAATAACGCTACGTTCAAGGAAACCAGTTTCATGGAGTTATTGTAATACGCTTTGGTCAGCAATTTGTGTGCCAATTGTCAGTTGTTGGTTGAATAGGATATGGTAAAAGCAAGCATCATTGCTGGTTGCGGTTATGAAAGCCACAAAACCACATTTCATATTTGCCGATATCCTGCGTGTCATCGCAGTTCTTGGGGTGATTACTATTCACTCGGCGAACTATATCCTCTACTCTGGGTTATATAGTCATGGTTTTACGTGGTGGTTTGCTAACATTGCTCGTTCAACCTCTCGAGTATCAGTACCACTCTTTGTGATGCTGAGTGGTTTTTTGATACTTGGTGCAGCTAAGAAGTACACATACGCGATGGTAGCCAAAAAAGCCAGTCATCGGCTACTCGTTCCCCTAGTTTTTTGGTATGGGCTGACGGTACTTTGGCAGGCGTTCTTTTGGCACAGTCCTATTTTAGTGGGTGAGGTACTAAGCAATTTTCTGCACGCTCACACTACCCATTTCTATTATTTGCAAGCGTTGATTGGTTTATATCTAAGTGTGCCGTTGTTATTGAAAATCGATCAGCAGTTACACTCTCGATTTAAATGGCTAGCTGTCGTTGGATTATTTGGATACGCAGCGTTAATATCGAGCGTATCTGGAGCATTCCCACAACTGTCGTTGATTAATGCGGTGACCATTTTCACGGTATATTTGGGATATTTTTATCTAGGTAAACTGTGCCACGCGATGAAAACTTCACAAAAAATGCTGTGGGTGTTGGCGGTGGTTTTTATTGTGACAGCAATACTCAACGCCAGCGGCATGCAAAACTATGTCTTCAACAACTTTCAAAGCCATGCACACTACTCTGCGCCAGGGGTAGTGATAATGGCTGTCTCGCTATTTATACTCTTGCGTGGTTTGGAAGCAACGTGGGCCAAGTGGATCTCAGCCCAGCCAGCCAAAGTATTGGCACATATTTCTGCGAGTACCTATGGGATGTATTTGGTACATTACATGGTAAAAGATGTTATTGAACGGTATGTACTGATAATCAGCTCGGTGCGGTCTGGCTTAATCTTCTACTTGATAGCAAACATAGCACTGGTTTTTTTGGTGTCATTCGGGGTGACAGAGGTAATTAGAGCAAATAAGGTAACGAAGAAGCTGGTGGGAGAGTAAGATTAAGGCTTTTCTTTTTCAAACTATAGGAATAACAGTACTAACCCGGCAGTAACTCCACCAATCCCGATCATTTTTTTTATCGTCAATTCGTCTCTGAAAAATAACGCAGACATCAATGTTAATAATGATATTGAGGCAGCATTTGTTGCGTTCACATAACCAACATTTGGTGCTAGATTAAATGCCACCTGCATGAAGTAATTAAAACTGGCACCAAAAATTCCAATCATGAGTAGGGTAATATATTGATCTCTCGAAACCTTTTGCCACGCTACTTTTTTGTATATCATTTCTGCAAAAATAATCATGGTTGTAACCGTCATTGAAAGTATCAATCTGGTTAGGATAGGCACACCGGCATTAAGGAGGTACTTCGAACTCAAAGCCAAAAAGCCCCAACAAAAAAATGCCCCTATGGTATAAGGAAGCCATATTGTAGTAGAGGAAGTTTTGTTGTTGCTTTTGTCGATCATAATTAAAGCAGAGAACAACATAATTAATGCGATAGCGATGATTGTCTTGATTGTGAGCGGAGCAGAAAAAATAAATACGGATGCTATCGCTGTAAAGACGACATAGCTTTTGGAAATAATGAGACTATACCCAGGATTGGGTGCGTGTTCAATTCCTTTTAACGAGAATGCATTTCCAAGATAACTAAAGAAAATACCTTGAATCAAGATGATTATGTATGCGATAGGTGTAAGCGAAAAATGAGTTGGAGTTCTGACCGTTAGCACCAGATACACCAGTACTGGTACTAGAAACATTGCAAGGTTATTAAGCTGTTGCGGTGTTTTGAGCAGATTACTTTTTCGTACGCTCAGATACAGAGCAACTGAACTAATAAACATTAATATACTGGCGACTATCCAATTCATAACTACAATCCTAACACTAAAATGTCACGCATATATTTATAATGCTTGTATAATACTTACTATCCTATGATGAATAGCCCAGAAGATTCGGCATTTGATGAAGGTCACGTAGATCCTGAAAGCCAAGAGTTAACGCCAAGAGAAATACTTGCCCAACTTGTCGAGTCCGCCAGAAGGCAAGAAGTAATTGTTGACGTACCTTTACTTACGTTTGAACATACATGGGCTAATGAAGGTGAAGCAGAACCACAAACTGAAATAATTTCCATTTTAGTTCACAGTTTAGTATCAAAAATCAAAGGGACAGCAGATTTTTTGGCTGAAATGGGGTTACCTATAACAGAAGATAACACCTCTTTAATTGCCAATGATGAAGAGTTCCGCATGACGTTGACGATAAAAAGTGCCAATAAGCAAGCTTTGGGCGTCCAAAGTGGCATTCTTGAAGTTAAGGTATCATTCGTATTCTTTGCATCTGCAGCGCGCAATGAAGGTTTTCAAACTCAAGATGTGGAAGAGGGACAACAACCAAGACACATACCTTATGTCATGACGGCAGCGATTTGCGAGCTCGTCGCTCAAGGTGTGCTAGAAGAATGGCATTCTGCTCCCTATTCACACCATACCCAACACGGTAGCAAAATGATGAGGCGAGTTGAAGACTGGGCGCCGAGATATGGCTTAGAAGTAGTAATGAAGACAGAAGTAGATGGAGGGTGGGTTGTAAAGAAAAAGACTAGCTAAAAAAACAAAAAATTCTATCGACGCTTATTATATAAGCTATACAACGTAGAATTAACACGTTCAAGGTCGGTTTCTAGTTTGGATTTTGCCTCGCCTTGGATATCTGGGTGTTCTAATCTAACTATGATGTTATTGCGAACAGCACTAAGAAAGGAATCGATATGCTCTGCAAAGTGCGTGGAATCTGTCACACGAGGCACGTCAATTTTAGATCCTTGAGGAAGATAAATAGCCAAAGAATTGATGTTATCTTGAAGCTTTTGTGCAGCGTCAGCGGCTTCTACAACTCTAGTGTCACTTAAAGTGACTCTTTTTGCTTCTACATCTGCCGTTACCATACAGCAATTATATCGTACGTTGTGTAAAAAGTGTGAAAGAAACAAAAAATGGGTGGCTGACGGGGCTCGAACCCGCGACCTCATCCTTCACAGGGACACGCTCTGAACCAACTGAGCTACAGCCACCAAGACTCCCTATTATATCAAGGTGACTTCACTTTAGCAGCTACATCCTGCACCATCGCTCTTGCTTCCTCAAAATTGACTACCCAACCAGTTGCCCGGACACTCCGATAGAGCCTATCCTGGTACATTTTTCCATCACTGGTGTATACCTCGGGGAAGCCTTGATAACGGACGATGTTGGCTGTATATGCATCAATTTGGTGTTGAGCGGCATCAAGGTAGTTGCGATTACCCGTGAGTAACGCCAGATGTGCCAGTAATTTGGTGTACTCCATCCCCCAGTGACTCCAAATAGCGGTGGTGACGTAATCTGGTGTGCCATAGCGGACTGGCCAATAGTAGTTGCTGGTGTCTGTGCTGTGGGTAAAGCGCAATCCAAAGGGTTGATCGAGTGCTTGTGACTGGACGTATTGGACGCTTCGTTCTAAATAGGTACGATCACTTGCTGAGCTGGGAGACAAAAAACCGGTTTGGTAGGCGATCAACCAGTCAGATGAGTAGACATGTCGCGGATGTTCTGGTGTCCCCTGTTCCTCGATGAAGTAGCCGTGCTCTTCATCCCAAAACGCGGCAAGAATGCGCTCTTTTAGTGAGTCGAGTTGTGCCTGGTTGATTGTAGCAAGATTAAGTTGCTGGGCGAGTTGAGCTGTTTTCCAGAGCATGACGTTGTCGTAAAATGCCCCGTGACGGCGGACAGAATCTTTTGTGCCGGAGAGCACCAGATTGCGATTAACCAAACCCGTCACAGGATCGTACATGGTATTCCAGTAAGTCTGAAAATGACGTTGAAGAGCGAGTCGATAGCGGTTAAGTAAGCTTTGTACAGCTTGATCAGCGCGGATGTTGGCAGTGATGGGGGTAGATTCAAACGGATACCGTTGATGAAGTTCATCGGGGTTTTGCAAGATACGTAGTGCATACAGCAAACTGTAGAGTGTGTCCGAGGGTGGCGCGTAGACGTTCATGAGGACCACACCCTGTGGGCCAAGAGGTACTATAGTGGTACTTAGCTGATCAGTTTCGTTGTAGACCGCTAAAGAAAATGTCAGGGTTTTGAGGTAGATTGCTTGGCGGTTTGCCCAGTCTTGCTCGTTAAGAGCAGTACGATTATCAAGCAATGAGTGATAAAAAATGCCGAGCGAGCGAGGATATACCATACTGAAGTGATCGCCGGAAATGAGAAAAGGTAATTCAGGCGCGAACCGTTTGTGATGGATCTCAGCGATGATGTCATCGACGGTTAAGCCCGAGATGGTATCACCGCCATCAAGCAGAGTGCCAATCATGTGATAGGCAGATTTACTGAAAGCAATTGACCGAGTAATGCGATTGTTGCGGACGATTGGTGAACTACTGTCAGTTATTTGTTGTTCGCCATCTATTACCTGGACGGCAATTTCATTTTGCACGAGGCTGAATTTAGCAAAGGGATTTGTGAAGTAGGAAAAGATAGCGATTGCAACAAAACCGGCAATCACCAACCAGCCTGACCACACTATCACTCGAAATCGTAGTCTTCGTCGTTTGCGTGGTAGATTCGGGACGCGTTTGCGTAACTTTATTTGGACATCAATGGCAGGCAGTAGCATTATCACCCTACATCATAGCAATTGTTTTGTGAAACGTCTGCTGGTGGGTACATTATCTTAAGCACTCTTTAAGCATCCAGTTGTACAATAGATAGCATGCGCATTTTAATCGTTGAGGATGAAGTCAAAATCGCTCAAGCACTTCGCAGAAGCCTCGAGTCGCAGCACTATACGGTAGATCTTGCGCACGAAGGCGAAACAGGATTACAGATGGCCTTAGAAGATGGTTATGATCTGTTGGTTCTGGATGTAATGTTGCCCAAACGTGATGGAGTGAGTATTTGTCGGGCTGTTCGAGCGGAAGAACTCCAAACACCCATACTTATGTTGACCGCCAAGGGCCTGGTAGAGGATAAAGTTGCAGCTCTAGATAGTGGTGCAGATGATTACTTAGTGAAGCCTTTTTCACTCGAAGAATTTTTCTCGCGTGTTCGCGCCTTGATGCGTCGTGGGGCGCAAACCAAATCACCTGTACTGCAAGCGGGTGCTTCAGGTGAGCTACGTCTTGACCCAGTTGCACAAGTGGTGACTGTGGTTGGCAAACCAGTAGTTATGTCGGCAAAAGAATTTGCTGTGTTGGAAGATCTGTTGCGGCATCAGGATATTGTTGTTTCTAAACAAACATTGGTTGATCATGTCTGGAACTATGACACCGATGTGTTGCCAAAAACAGTGGAAGTGCATATGAAGCACCTACGCGACAAAATTGATCGTGGTCGAACTACTTCGTTTGTCGAAACTGTTCGTGGCTTTGGGTATGTTATTCGGACAGGCAAGGTGTAAATGTTTACCAAAGCACGTCTTCAACTGATTTTTTACTATGTAGTGATCATTGTTATTATCACAGGGGTGTTTAGCGCCGTGGTGTATCAGACGTCAAACCGTCAGTTACAGGATTTGATTCGACGACTGCGCTTTGAACGAGAACATTTGGTATATCAAAATGGTCCACGACGACCAGCGGGATTTCCTTCCTTGGAAGAGCTTGAAGAGTTGCAACAACGATCATTGTGGTCACTCCTTCTCGTTGATGGGGTGATAATTTTGATTGCAGGAGGTGCGGGCTACTTACTGGCAGGGAAAACATTGCGTCCTATCCAACACATGGTTGATGAACAACGTCAGTTTATTACGAATGCATCGCATGAACTTCGTACCCCTCTCACTACGCTTCAGTTGGAACTGGAAAGTAGTTTATTGGAGAAAAAAACAACAGTTACTGAGCTGCGTCAATTGATGAAAAGTAATTTGGAGGAAGTGGGCAGATTACAACAATTGGCAGAAGCATTACTGCAAAGTGACCATGTTGCAAGTGCTGCACCTTTAGTAATGAAGTCAGTCGAAGTTCGTGATGTGGTGATGCGTGCGGTGAATACATTGTTGCCACAATCTAAACGACAGCATATCAGTATTAAAATTGATGTAGCTTCACAAAAAATCGTCACTGACGAGACAAGTTTATACCAAGTTTTGACAATTATTCTTGATAATGCGGTGAAATATAGTCGTCCAAATACTCGTGTTTTTGTTCGAACAAAAACGGTGGGTCATTCGCTGATACTTACTGTTGAGGACGAAGGCGAAGGTATTCCAGAAGATCAGTTAGAGCTGATATTCAAACGTTTCTATAGAGTTGATGCCGCCCGTTCAGAAGTACGAGGATATGGTTTGGGTTTATCATTAGCTCGCCAATTAGTGCAGAAGCTGGGTGGCACGATTGTTGCGAGCAGCAAAGTCGGCAAAGGTAGTGTATTTACTGTCACTATTCCAGTTGCCGTTTCACCCAAATAAGCATAACGCTTAAGCAGATATTAAGTTTCAGGTCGTAGACTAATACCATGAAACTTCCCTCTTTTTCCGACATACGTGTGCGAGTAGGTATAGTAGTCGTATTGGTAATTCTTGTCGGTGGGGTAATTCGCTGGCGAATGACAAGTACCGCTTCGACTCAACCCACATATACTACCGCCGCAGTCCAAAAAGGTACGTTGGTGGCAGCGATTACTTCATCGGGGCAAGTAAGTGATAATAATTCGCGAGCTGTTACGACTGCAGTGACCGGGGTGGTGAAAAAGGTAGCTGTAAAGAATGATGAATTTGTCAAAGCAGGGCAAGCATTGGCAGAGATAACTTTAGATGAAGAAGCTAAACAGACCTATACACAGGCTCTGGCGTCATATCAAAGTGCGAAAAACGCGGTTGCTGCTGCCCAAGCAGCTCAATACAGCTTGCAGGCGAGTATGTTTGGCAAGTGGGATAGCTTCAAAACCTTAGCAGAAAGTGATACCTATAAAGATAGTAATTCTGATGTCAGAAATGTTGCTGAGTTTACAGTATCAGAGCGTGAATGGTTGGCTGCTGAAGCTCAGTATAAAAATCAGCAACTAGTCTTAGCCCAAGCTCAAACTGCCCTAAATGCAGCGGCGCAAAACTTGAAATTAAACTCCCCTACTCTGACGGCACCGATTGACGGTGTGGTCACGGGTTTTTCATTGCAGCCTGGCCAGGTGATTAGTACAGGTTCATCATCTGACACGAGTACTTCATCATCTTCGCAGACAGTTGCCCACATTGTTAGTGATGCTTTACCGACGATTACGGTGAACTTGACAGAAATTGATGTTACCAAAGTCAACACAGGTGATAAAGCCACCATTACTTTAGATGCGTTGCCCGATAAGACGTATACCGGCTATGTGCTTAGCATTGATACAGCTGGTTCGGTTAGTTCAGGTGTGACATCTTATCCTGCCGTGATTTTGTTTGACACTGATGTTGAACAGGTTTTGCCTAATATGTCGGCACAGGCCAGCATTATGACTGACAGTAAAACTGACACACTCATCATCTCTAGTAGCGCAATCAGTACGAAAAATGGTGTTTCAACTGTCCAAGTGATGAAAAATGGAGTGCCGACAACGGTGACAGTAGAAACAGGAATTGCATCAAGTACACAAACGGAAATTCTCAGTGGTTTGAGTGAGGGCGATGAAGTAGTTACTAGTACAAAAACGACAAATACTACGAACAAGACATCAAGTACAACATCACCATTTAGTAGTCTTGCTGGACCTGGCGGTATGACAGGGGCTCGAGGAGTTCGCTAAATGCCAGCAGTAATTCATTTGAAAAACATCAGCAAGGTATATCGTACAGACGTGTTAGAGACCACGGCTTTGGATGAAGTGTCATTTGATATCCAGCAGGGAGAATTTGTGGCAATTATGGGCCCTTCTGGCTCGGGAAAATCAACATTGATGCATATTCTTGGTGCTCTTGATTTGCCAACAAGTGGTGAGTATATCTTGAATGGTAAAGTCATCACCAAACTTAATGATGATGAATTATCGGAGATTCGCAATCAACAAATAGGCTTTATTTTTCAGGCATTTAATCTACTTCCGCGGACGACATCACTCAAAAATGTGATGTTGCCAATGATGTATGCCTGAGTCCCTGCGGCGGAGCGGGAAGCACGCGCGAAAAACTATCTAGAATTAGTGGGTTTGGGGCACCGCCTCTATCACACCACCAATCAATTATCTGGTGGTCAACAGCAGCGGGTGGCGATTGCCAGGGGGTTGGCGATGAATCCGGCGTTGCTGCTTGCTGACGAACCAACGGGCAACATTGCGTCTGCGCAGGCCGAAGAAGTGATGGCAATTTTTCAGGAACTGCATGACCAAGGCCATACGATTGTGATGATCACCCACGAACCTGACATTGCTGCTCACGCAGGCAGAATCTTGTCGATTCGTGACGGAAAATTAGTGAATGACCAGAACAATAAAAAGATAACACGTGCCAAACGAAGCACCACACAGGATACCGCATAAAGGTCACCCACCATGGAATATCGCGAACTCATTACTGAAGCAATAGGGACACTGACGTTGAACAAACTCAGAACAGGTTTGGCTGTGCTAGGAATCGTGATAGGCATCGGTAGTGTTATCGCTCTTATTTCACTTGGACAAGCTAGTCAGGTGGCAATTCAATCTCAAATTCAGTCTTTGGGAGCAAATCTACTCACCATTAATCCAGGAGCACAGCGAAGTGGTGCCGTTCAAGGTGCTGCTGGTAGTACCACAACACTTACCCTTGCTGATGCAGCAGCCATTGAATCATCTACTGAGATCACAACTGTAGCGCGTGTTTCACCTGAATATTCTTACAGGGCTCAAGTCACTACGAGTAGTACCAATACCAACACTCGGGTTATTGGGGTGACACCTGCCTATGCATTGGTACACAACGTATCCGTTGCATCTGGTTCGTTTATTACCGATAGCGAAGTAGATAGTATGGCCAAAGTAGCCGTCATTGGCCCGACCACAGCGACGACATTGTTTGGGAGCGATGTCGATCCACTGGGTCGTACCGTGCGATTGAGCGGCCAGGTTTTTACGATCGTGGGGATGACGATCAGTAAGGGTGGTACTGGATTCCAAAACCAAGATGATGTGCTCTATGTGCCACTTACTACAGCACAGAAACAACTATTTGGAGCAAATCATCTTACCTCGATTGCGTTGGAAGCAAATAGCCAAGAGGTGATGACTGATGCTCAGAATGAGGTGGGGTATATGTTGCTTGCACGCCACAAACTGACTGATCCCACTCAGGCTGATTTTTCCATATTTTCCCAGGCAGACATTCTATCGACTGCCACTTCGGCAACCAGTACATTTACTACACTACTCTCAGGTGTAGCCGCGATCTCACTTTTGGTAGGTGGAATTGGGATTATGAATATCATGCTGGTAACAGTCACCGAGCGCACGCGGGAAATTGGTTTGCGCAAGGCGCTTGGTGCGAAGAAGCACCTGATTATTACCCAATTTTTGATTGAATCAGTGATTTTGACCTTCACCGGTGGATTATTGGGAATTATCTTAGGCATTGTGGCGTCGTATGCCTACTCAGTAATCACTGGTTCCGTGTTCGTCGTGTCACCCATCTCCGTTGTGCTCGCCTTTGTGGTCTCTGCAGTCATTGGAGTGGTGTTTGGTTGGTATCCCGCACAACGTGCAGCGCAATTACAACCAATAGAGGCTCTTCGTTATGAGTAGCAACAATACTAATTACGCGCAGACAGATGCGCAGAAAGTACGTATGAAAAACGTCACTTCGACAAAAAATCTGCTGATTGCGGCAATCGCTTTGGCAGTAGTGGGTGGAGCCTCCTTCTATGGAGGTATGCAGTATCAATTAAGCAAACTACCCGGCGTAGGCAGTGGTCTAGGGCAAAGGATGATGGCTACAGGTCAGTTTGCAGATAACCTACGTGGTAATCGGACAGGAGACCAGAGGCAAGGTGGGTTGGGTACAAATCAGCAAGGTGGTCAAGGATTTGGTAGACCCCTCACAGGAGATATCATTTCTCAAGATGACAAAAGTATCACGGTAAAGCTGATTGATGGCAGCAGCAAAATTGTGTTACTAAGTGATGCTACCAAAGTATTGACCAGTACGGATGCAGCCAAGTCAGATCTCAAGGTTGGTCAACATGTGACGGTGATGGGGACAACGGGAACTGATGGCAGTGTGACGGCTGAAAACGTGATGATGGGTGGATTACTCAATCGCTAAGACTTGTACTGAAGTATGAGGCCTTTTATTGGCTCGATGATGTGTGGTATTCTGAATGTAGTAATAAAGGAAAACCACTATGTCATCAACCAAAAAGGCCTCTACTTCTGCAGTTGAAATTGCCGTACTTTCTCAGTCAATCAATGTTATCTTGATCGGTGCGGCAACCGGATTGATGCTCTATGTTGCCAATATGTTTTTTCCTGACCAAGTAGTACTCGGCACAATGAGTTTAACACCGATGTGGGCCATTATCGTTAGTTCGTTTGTATTGTCAGCGATCTCTGTTTTACTTATGCCCTTTATTTCGTGGGGCGCAAAACTACTAGAAAAAACTATGAATACGCCGGCTTGGATCGGAGTCTACTTTGTGGTGAATTTCATTCTGATTTGGTTACTGACTCGGGTATCCGAAGTGTTTGGCCTTGGCGTCGCCTCATGGATGGTGGTGGCAGCACTGGCGATTGTGCTCGATCTCCTGCAAGGCATGGTGATTATGGGGGTGATGAAGGTAAGTGAAGAGATGTAGCTTGTGAGCTAGTCTTGACAACCTTCTAACCAGGTGTAGCATTTGCATATTGTATTCATTTTGTTAATTAAGGATAGATATGTCACTAGATGTTTGGTCAGATGCTAATCGTCAAGCTATTAAAACGGCATATGATGCGTGGCATACAGACCGACCTATCACGCGTGATTCAGCACTAATTCGGATGCTGATATGTCATTTACCTCTACAGTTCGCCCAGCAAATTGCAGACCTACTGGCGGAGCGTTCTTTTCAAGATGCAGCAGGTAAGCATTTAAAATCTTTGGGAAGATTATTTGATGGATTGAATAACGATGAGAGGACTAACACTATGCACGGGCCGAATCAAACTGCTTTGCTTTTTGTTACACGATGGTTAGATACATTGTTAATCGAAAAAAGAGAGAAAACTCACTAGGATTAGATTTACCTCACCCACTGCTGCAGCTCCCAGATATGTCCATCGGGGTCGGTGAGGTAGGCAGTGCGTTGTCCTAGAACAGCAACACAAAATAACTGGTGACGGGGCTTTGTGTCGTCGTTGGCACATACCGTGCCGAAGTGTCGTGAAACAGCACCTCTGGCCTTTGAGCGACATCATCTGGTATGGCATGTAGTGCTACGTACAGGCATGCTGGACAGTCAAGATAGCTGTCATCTAGTAGTAGAATCTCATCATTCTCCAATGCCAGTATGTGATCGAGTGTTTGGTGATCTTTTTGTTGGGCAATTTCCGCTGTTTGAAAGTGAGAAAAGTCGGTTGAAACAATAATCATCGTTGTTGCGGGGTCTGCTTTTTGCAATAGATCGCGTAACCGCTTGAGAGTGGCCAGCGGCGTGGCACGGGTAAGTAGCAATGGTGTGACTGTTGCTTGAGGAAAGTATTTAGCAATATATGGTTGCTGGAGTGTGACGCCATGCTCGGAGGCAAACACGGATTGATCTTCCACAACACCTTCAATTTCCAGATCTGATATGGTGGTTTTCACCAAGGTTGTAGCAGGCTCGAAGTGGTTTGGCGACAGTAGATAGACCTGGGTTATTTGATTTCGCTCACTGCTAGATAGGCTTTCATACCACGACGGAAATTGATCGGTCAAAATGTCATGGTGTGGGAGGATTAGTACTCGAGGATAAGGCACCGATGAAGAGAACGTAGCAATGCCGATTAGTGCTAGGCAGATCACTAGTACGACACAAATGCTAAATAGTCGGAGGAAGGTTGTCACTG